>NZ_SPVF01000024.1 GCF_004614185.1 Zemynaea arenosa
GCCTGGGGCGTCTACTCGCTGCGCGGCCGCGGCGTGCCGGACCCGCTGGCCGCCACCACCGCCAACTTCGTCCGCGCCGCCCCGCTCACGATCCTGCTCGCCCTGCTGTACGCCTGGCAGGCGGACCTGGCCTCGCCCTTCCCCGCTTCCGCCTCGGCCTCCCCGGCGGCGCACAACGGGCTGCAGGCCGACGCCCGCGGCATCACATTCGCGATCATCTCGGGCGCTCTGACGTCCGGCCTTGGCTACGTGATCTGGTACGCCGCCCTGCGCCGCCTGACCGCCCTGCAAGCGGCCTCCGTCCAGCTCTCGGTCCCCGTGCTGGCCGCGCTGGGTGGCGTCCTCCTGCTCGGCGAAGCTCTCACCCCGCGCCTGCTGCTGGCCGCGCTGGCCATCCTCGGCGGCATCGCCGTCGTCCTCACCCGCAGGGCCACACCAGGCTAACCCAGCCGCGTGCATAATGACGGCAGCCATGCGCAGTCCAATCAGCGAAGGAGCCACCATGCCCATCGACCCCAGCGACACCTACATCCTCCTTGGCCAGGACGGCAGCAGCCGCCAGCTCCCCGGCGGCGACGCCTTCTGGTCCCAGCCCGAAGCCGAACTGGGCGCCCTCGGCCGCCACTGGATGCTGCTGGAATTCGAGTGCTCCAGCGACTGGCCGACCTGGGAAATGCACCCCGCCGGCGACGAGTTCATCTACCTGCTGTCCGGCGACGTTACCCTGCACCTGGACGACAAGGGCAGCGTCACCACGTTCGCCTTGACGGGGCGCGGCGCCACCATTGTCCCGCGCGGCGTCTGGCACACCGCCAAAGTCCACGCCCCCAGCCGCATGCTGTTCGCCACCCTCGGGGAAGGCACGCAGCACCGCCCGGCGTAACGACACAAGGATGAGATATCGCCGCCGTACGTACGGACATCCCGCCAGATACATGAGCGTTACAAGACGTTACCTGAACTTTACTTTCGTTAACCCCGCTTAACACTTGGCAGCTCGACAATTGCGTCGTCCCTTCACCGGCGCAGCACGATGCAACTGTCGACTCCCGCATTTCCCCCATTTCCGCGCCTGTCCCGCGCGGCCGTCCTGCGTGCCAGCCTGTATCTGCTGGCGGTCTTCCTGTTCTGCCTGAGCCACTGGATCCACAAGTACTTTGGCCGCCCGGACATCGACCAGATCGCCTATCACCTCGCCTTCGGCATCGACCTGGTCCGCTTCTCTGACCCCATTCTCGCGCGCCGCTTCGTCGACTGGTGCGTGCTGGTGCCGCTGGTGCTGCTGGCGATGCTGCTGGTCGCCGACGCCCGCTTGCGCAGCGCCATCGGCCGCATGCGCACACCCTTCCACCAGCGCCTGCTGGCCGTGCACCGCACACTGCCACTGCTGCTGATCGCGACCAGCGCCACCTACTGGGTCGCCGACATGGGCCTCGCCAAGCACCTGGCCGCCCAATTCGGCACCGACTACTTCGGCGCAAACTATGTCCCGCCCGCTCACCAGCCACTGCTCAAACGCGCGCCGAAGAACCTCATCCTCATCTACGTGGAAAGCCTGGAAGCGGGCTACGCCGACCGCCGCGTGTTCGGCCGCGACCTGATCGCCCCGCTCACGGCGCTGGGCGGCCAGCACTTCCGCGCCTACGAACAGGCACCGGGCACCGGCTGGACCATCGCCGCCATCGTCTCGACCCAGTGCGGCCTGCCGCTAGAACGTGTGACGCTGTTCGACATCAACACCCAGGGCCAGATGGTCAACTCCTTCCTCAACAACGCCACCTGCCTCGGCGACCTGCTGGCCCAGCAGGGTTACCGCAATGTATTCCTCGGCGGCGCCTCGCCGGAGTTCGCGGGCAAAGGCAAGTTCCTGCGCCAGCACCGCTACCAGGAGGTGTACGGCAGGGAGGACTGGCTCAAGTCCGGCGTGCGCGAACAAGACCTGAACGGCTGGGGCACGTATGACGCCGACCTGTTCGCCCGCGCCCGCACGCGCCTGGCGCAGCTGGAGGCCAGCGGCAAGCCGTTCAACCTCACCCTGCTGACGGTGGACACGCACGAACCGGACGGCCACCTGTCCCGCCAATGCGCCGCGCAGGGCTATTCCGGCTTCGACGGCGTGATCACCTGCACCGCCGCCGAAGTGGCGCAGTTCGTGCAGTTCGCGCAGGCCCGGGGCTACCTCGATAACGCCAACATCGTCATCCTCGGCGATCACCTCTCGCGCAAGAACCCGCTCTCCGACGACCTGTCCCGGACCCACCGCACCATCTTCAACACGTTCATCTCCAAACAGCCCGTGCCGGCCACACGCGACCAGCTGGTGCACTTCGACCTGCTCCCCTCGATCCTGGAATTCATCGGCTTCGATATCCCGGGCGGGCGCCTGGGCCTGGGCTACAGTGCCTTTAACCGCCACGCCACCGCGCCCAGTCAGGGACGGCTCGCCGACATGGACAGCGACCTGCTGAACCGCTCCGACACCTACCTCGGCCTGTGGCAAGAGAGGCCCGCCGTGCGCTAAGCCCCCCAGCGTGATGGGTCACAGGGAGCGCGCCATCGCGTAAGCTCCACGGTCTTCCCAAGGAGACCCGCCATGCCCCGCCCCGCCCTGCGCTTCGTCACGCTCGCCGCCCTGCTCGCGGCCAGTGCCGCCATTCATGCCCAGACCCAGTGCTGGGCCCCGCGCGACGAGCAGGATGCCTCCACCAAGCCGGCCGCCGCGCCGATGCGCAAGGCGGTGCTGGCAGCCGAGGAGATCATCCGCAAGGACCGCGCCTATCTCGATGCGCCGCTGCCGGTGCGCATGCGGACGATGATCGCGATCGGCCCCTACGACTTCACCTCGGCCCGCATGTTCGTCAACGCCTACCCGGAGCGCGCAGGCGTCAACATCGTGTGGCGCGGCGCCTGCGACATCATTCCGCAGGCCGACCGCATCGCCGCAGGCGTGGGCCAGATCGGCGTCTTCTTCAACCCGGCCGCGCAGGCCATGATGCCGCCCGGCGCCACCTTCGTGCCCAAGTTCGAGGGCATGGTCAACGGCTACCCGCGCTACAACGGCTGGATCTACATGACGAAGGACGGCCGCCTGCCCTGGGTGCCCGAGACTCTGGCCGCGCGGCTGGACCGCCTGATCGCGGCCCGCCAGCGCGCACTGGACGAGTGGATGAAAGACCCGGCGCGTATCCAGAAGCCACAGGACCCCGCCAGCGTGCGCCAGACCTACGCCATGCTGAAAAAGTCCGACCCGGCGGGCGCGGAGCAGTACCTGGCCTCGATGCAGGAGCTGGCCGCCGAGATCGAGCGCAAGAACCGCGAGGTCAATCCGCGCGTCACGCGGCGCATGGAGGAGATGCTGGCCAGTGCGAAGCGCTACAAGGCTGCGTTCTCCGCCCAGGAGCTGGCGCAGCCGGCGGTGTGGGCCGATGCCGACGGCGCCGGGCGCCGCCAGCTCGATGCGCAGGTCCAGCAGCTGCATGCCTTCCCGCCCGAGCAGCAGGCGGAGGTGGATGCGGCCAACCGCGAAGGCCGCGGGCTGGAGCGGCAGGCGCAGGACGCCACGCGGGCGGGCCATGCGGCGGAAGCGGCACGCCTGCGCGCGCGAGTGGCGGAGCTGTCCGCCAAGGTGCGGACGATGAAGGCGGCGCACACGGAAGCCATCGGCAACCGCATCACGCAGCTCACCGATGAATACGAGCTGACCAACCTGAAGCCGGGCGATACCGCGCACGCAGCGGGGTTCGTGGCAGACCAGACCTACTACGACAAGAACCCGAACCACGTGCGCCTGATCGCGGTGGGGTTCTCGGAGGGGAAGCATGAGAACGGGCCGGCGTGGATGAAACGCGCGGCCGAGCAGTTCGACTTTGCGGCGCTGGCGCGCCTGCTGAGTCAATAAAAAGCCCGGGGCAAGCCCCGGGCGAGACTGCGCGCGCGGGGCAGTGCGAGCCCCATCCGCTCAGTCCTTGGCCGGATCGCGATACTTGAACGGATCGGTCGGCGACGGCTGGCGCGGCAGCACGTTGCGCGGCATCGGCTGGTCGGCCTCGGCGGCCTGCAGCAGCACCGTCGCCATGATCACCGCCGCCTGGCGCAGGTCTTCCGTGCGCAGGTGGTCGAAGGTGTCCAGGTTCGAGTGGTGCGTTTTGCTGCCGTAGTCCAGCGGGTCCTGGATAAACTGGAAGGCCGGCAGGCCCATGGCCGCCATGATCTGGTGGTCGGTGCCGCCGGTCTTCTTGGCCACCACCTTGTTCGCGCCCAGGCTGTCGAACGGCGCCAGCCAGGTCTTCAGCACCGGCACGGCCGCGAAGTTACCCTCGGCGTAGATGCCGCGGATCTTGCCCGAGCCGTTGTCCAAATTGAAGTAGCCCGCCATGTCATTGAAGCCCGGCAGCGGCGTGATCGGATAGGTGGTCCACATGAACTTGGGCAGCTTGGCTTCGGCGGCATTGGTCGGACGCGGACGCGTCGCCAGGTGCTTCTCGATGTAGGCCATGGAGCCGTCCAGGCCCTGCTCCTCGCCCGCCCACAGGGCAAAGCGGATGGTGCGCTTGGGCTTCACGCCCAGGCTCGACAGGATGCGGGCCGCTTCCATCACGACCACGGACCCGGCGCCGTTGTCGGTCGCGCCATCGCCGGCCACCCAGCTGTCCAGGTGCGCGCCGGCCATCACATAGCCTGCCTTCGGATCGGTCCCCGGAATTTCGGCCAGGATGTTGTAGGCGTTCATGTCGCGGTCGTCGAAGTGGACGTTGCTGTTCAGCTCCAGCTTGACGTCGCCGACCTTGGCCAGGCGGGCCAGGCGGCGGTAGTCCTCGGCCGCCATTTCCACTTCCGGCAGCGGGACGGTCTCGCCCTTCTGGTGGAAGTAGCCTTCGCCATGCACCAGGCCCTGGCTGCGGTAGGACATCTTGACGATCGCGACCGCGCCTTCGGCCGCCAGGAAGCGGTTGATATTGCCCGGCAGTTGGATCCAGTTCTTGTAGCCATCGACGGCGGCATCCGGATCGAAGTGCGGCTGGTCGTAGGTCGACATCTTGCCAAGTTCGGAATCATCGAGGCGCTTGAAGGCCACCTGGGTGTCGTCCTTCAGCGGCTCTGGATAGCTGATCAGCACGATCTTGCCCTTGACCTTGCCCTTCCACTGGGCCAGATCGCGCTCGTGGCGGATCGGGGCGACCACGATGGGCGCGGTGAGGGCGCCCTTGGTCGGCGGCGTCCACGCCACCGGGATCGAGGTCAGCGGCAGCGGCCGCGGCGCCACCATGCGGCTGCTGGCCGATTCGATCCACCAGCCGCGGCCGAAGTCGAAGCCTTCCGCGTGCACGTTCTTCAGGCCCCACTGGGTGAACATCTGCTGGGTCCACTTTTCGGCCTGGCGCATGGCCGGCGAATTGGTCATGCGGCCGCCGATCTGGTCGGTCAGGTGGGCGGCCAGGGCGATCACCTGGCCATGGTTGTAGCCCTCGTCGGCGATGCGGTTGATGGTGTTGGCATCGACCGGCTCGCGCGCCTGCACGCTGAAGGCAGCCAGGATGGCGGCCACGGTCCCCACGGTGCGAATCTTATACATATATCCCCTCGATGATTGTCATGATAAAACTGCGCCGGACACTATACTCCCGCTCGCTGCAGCCGTGTGTATTGCCAGACCAGAAATTCCGGGGGTGGGGCAACCAACTCATGCTTACCGTGCGCAACCGAGGGACAGTCTCTCGTTACAATCCGTGGATTTTCCGGATTTCCCCATGGCCTACCCCTACCACGGCATCGCGGTCCCGACCCGGCGCAGCGCAGCGGTGCTGCTGCTCGCCCTCGGCCTGCTGGTGGGGGAGCTGGTGTTCTTCGCCGTGGTGGCGCGCGAGATCGGCAACATGGAGACGCGCCAGACCGCCGAAGGGCGGGCCCTGTTCTTCATCCGCGAAGTGGTCATGGACGTGCAGGATGCCGAGACCGGGCAGCGCGGCTACCTGCTGACCGGCGACACCGGCTATCTTGAGCCCTTCCTGCTCGCCAAGACCAAGCTGACGGCCGACCTGCGCGCTGCCCACGCAGCCACCTGGGCCCTGGAAGACCGCGGCGACGCGGCCCACATGGCGGCGGCCGAACGGGCCATCGACGCCAAGATGGCGGAGCTGAACCACACCGTGGACCTGCGCGAAGGCGGCGACATGGACGGAGCCCTGCAAGTGGTCCGCAGCGGCGCCGGGCGGCGCCTGATGCAGGATATCCGGAGCGAGCTCACCATCCTGATGAACCACGTGCGCGGACACCGGGACCGGCTCAGCGGGGACGTGGGGCGCAAGGCGTCGGAAGCGGCACTGGCCTTCGGCTCGATCGCGCTCACGGTCGTGCTGCTGGTCGCGTACGCATGGAGCACCATCGTGCGGGTCGGCCGCAAGAACGCCCTGCTCACCCAGCAGCTGGCCATCGAAGCCTCGCGCGACACCCTGACCGGGCTGGCCAACCGGCGCCTGTTCGAGCGCTGGCTGGCCGCCGCCTGCGCAGGCGCCCAGCGCACCGGCAGCACAGTGTGCCTGCTGTACATCGACCTGGATGGCTTCAAGGCCGTCAACGATGAACACGGACACGCGGTGGGCGACCAGGTGCTGGCGGGCGTGGCGTCCCGGCTGCGCGCCATCACGCGCGAGGCGGATCTGCTGGCACGGCTGGGTGGGGACGAGTTTGCGCTGGTGCTGGCGCCGGAGCAGGATGCGGCCACCACGGGCCAGCTGGCCGAGCGCGTGCTGCGCGCCGCGCGCCAGCCGCTCAACCT
>NZ_SPVF01000178.1 GCF_004614185.1 Zemynaea arenosa
GTACCAGCGCAAACGGCAGCAGGACCAGCGCCGCGCCCCCGGCGCGCAGGGCGCCCAGCATCGCCGCCCCGAACTCGCTCGCGCCCAGCCGCAGGCACAGATAGGAGCCGCCCCACAGCGCCGCCAGCGACAGCAGCGACAGGATATCGCGCGCACTCATCGCGCAGCTCCTGCCACCGCGCGGCCGGGACGTGCATAGACGTCGGTGACGCCCTCATAGGCGCGCTGCACGGCGGAGCGTGCGGCGACGCGCTCGAACCAGCGCTGCAAGGCGGGGAACTCCGCCAGATCCTGCCCGTGCCCCACATGCGGCACGATCCACGGATAGCAGGCGATGTCCGCCACCGAATACCCGCCGGCGATGTACTCGCGCTCCTGCAACTGCCGGTCCAGCACCCCATACAGCCGCCGCACTTCGCGCGTGTAGCGGTCGATCGCGAACGGCACCGTCTCTGGCGCATACACGCGGAAGTACCCCGCTTGCCCCGCCATCGGCCCCAGCCCCGCCATTTGCCAGAACAGCCACTGCACCGCCTCCAGCTCGCCGCGTGAATCCGTTGGCAGCAGCACGCCATGCTTGCGCGCCAGGTAAAGCAGCATCGCCCCCGACTCGAACATCGCCAGTGGCGCTCCGCCATCGGCCGGCGCATGGTCCACCAGCGCCGGAATCCGCCCGTTCGGGGAGATGGCCAGGAACTCCAGACCATGCTGTTCGCCGCCGGACAAGCTGACCGGCACCACGCGGTGCGGCAGCTCCGTCTCCGCAAAGAACAGCTTCAGCTTCATGCCATTCGGCGTGGGTGAGAAGTACAGGTCGATCATGCGCAGCTCCCGATTGTGTATGGCCACAGCTTAGGGAATAATCTGGTATCCCAACAGCGCCAGAGTCGACTCAGTTTATGGAGCCAGATGATTTGCCTCTCCAGCTGGAGTGGCCCGCCGCCGGTTCGCGCCGCCTGCTGAGCGGCTTCCACGACCAGCTGCGGGCCGCCATCCTCGACGGCCGCCTGCGTCCCGGCCTGCGCATGCCCTCCACCCGTGCGCTGGCTGCGCAATACGGCATCTCCCGGAACACCGCGCTGGCAGCCTATGACATGCTGCTGGCCGAGGGCTATCTGCTGGCCCGTCCGCGCGGCGGCACCTTCGTCGCCGCCACGTTGCCGCAGCCGCAGGTGGCGCGTGCCCGCAGCGTGGCGCCAGCGCTGAACGCCTGGTGGTCGCGGCCGCCGCTGCCCACTCCGCACGGCCAGTCCGCCGCGACCCTCAGCTGCGACTTCCTGCTCGGCTCCCCCGCCACCGATGAACTGCGCTGGGACATCTGGCAGCGCCTGACCACGCGCGCCATCCGCATGCTGGCGAAGGAACGCGCCGTCTACGCCGATCCGCACGGCCTGCCGCGCCTGCGCGCCGCCATCGCAGGCCACGTCTCATTCGCGCGCGCCGTCGGGTGCGACGCCGAAGGCATCGTCGTCACCTCCGGCACCCAGCAGGCACTCGACCTGCTGGCGCGCATCCTCGTCACGCCCGGGAAGACGGTGGTGGCGGTGGAGGACCCTGGATACGTTCCCGCGCGCGCGGCCTTTGGCGCGGCGGGCGCCCGCGTCGTACCGGTGCCAGTGGACGGGGAAGGCCTCATCGTCGAGCGCCTGCCTGCCCATGCCAAGGTCGTGTACGTGACGCCCTCGCACCAGTTCCCGACTGGCGTGGTGATGTCGATGGCCCGGCGCGCCGCGCTGATCGCGTGGGCCGAGCGGCACGGCGCCGTGATCCTGGAAGACGATTACGATGGCGAATTCCGGTTCGACGCGCGCCCGCTGGATGCCCTGCAGACGCTGGACCGCGGCGCGTCCGTGTTCTACCTCGGGACGTTCTCAAAAAGCCTGTTTCCCGGGCTGCGCCTCGGTTTCGTGGCGGCACCCGCCTGGGCGCGCGCCGCACTGGTCGCGGCCAAGCAGGCCGCCGACGCACATGGTCCGCTGATCGAACAGCACGCGCTGGCCGCGTTCATCGAAGAAGGCCATCTGGCGCGCCACGTGCGCCGCATGCGCCGGGTGTACGGCGAGCGCAGAACCGCGCTGCTGGGCGGACTGGCGCGGCATTGCGGCGAATGGCTCGACCCGGTGCCCAACAGCGCCGGCCTGCACCTGACGGCCTACGCGCGGCGCGGGTTGAAGCTGCAGGACCTGATGGGCCGGGCCGCCGCCCAGGGAGTGGGTGTGTATGCGCTGGCACCGTACTACGCGGGGCGCGTCAGCCGGGACGGACTGGTGTTCGGCTACGGCACCACGACCACCGACGCGATCGCGCGCGGCCTGCGCCTGCTCGGCAAGCTGCCCACCTAGCTGCCTTGCCTGCCGTGCGCCCCGGCGCGCAAGTGATTCAGCTTGGCCGCGTAGCGGTTGCGCGCCTCGGTGCTGGTGCTGGTATCGAAGGCACGCTCCAGTTCCGCGCGGGCGGCCCTGGTGTCGCCCAGTTGATAGCTGGCGACGGCCAGCCAGAAATGGAATTCGTGGTACCACGGCGCGCGCCGGGTCTCGCGGGCGAACAGGTCGCGGGCGCGCTGCCAGTCGCCACGGTCGGCGGCGGCCCGGCCCTGGTCGAAGAAGTAGAAAGGCGGCTCCGGGTGCAGCGCCGCGGCCCGCGCGGCCAAGGCATCGGCCTCGCCCACGCGGCCCAGCTGGCGCAGCACCGGCACCAGGTTCTGCATCGCGACCAGGCTCCCAGGCTCGTGCTGGAGCGCAGTGCGCAGGCTGCGTTCCGCCAGCTCCGGGTTTCCGTGCCGCGTGTAGATCACCCCGAGCGTGTTGTAGACCGTGGCCACGCGCGGATCCTTCAGCACCGCCGCGCGCGCCCACCAGTAGGCGTCATCCACGCGGCCCGCCGCCAAAGCCTCCGCCGCGCGGTTGTTGAGGTAGAGGGCCACCAGGGCCGCTTCCGGCAGCGGCACTGTGCGGTAGCCCGTCATGTCCTCAGGCGGCAGGAAGTCCACCACCAGCGAATCGCTGGCATCGCTGGCGCGGATGACGTCCCATTCGCGCTTGCCCAGCACCAGGTTGACGTGGGTGCTGGCCAGGTACAGGGTGCCGTTGCGGGTCCAGGTTTCGTCCACCAGCACGGACTGGAAGGTGATGTCCAGGTTGAGCGCCCGCGCAAAGGCGGCCGTCATGAGCACCAGTGACATGCAGTTGCCGCTGCGCGCCGCATAGGTGCCCGCCGCGGGGCGGGTGACAGTGGCGTCGTAGTCGAGCCGCAGCTCGCCCTTGGTGTACAGCGCGGCGATCAGGCCGCGCACCGGGCCATGCTCGCGCAGGAAGGATGTGAAGGCGGGGCTGCGCAGGTAGGCCTGCATGGCCGGGCTGAGGGCGAAGACATCGTCCGCCGTCACCCGCTCCGAGGGCGGGGCGAAGCCCGCATCGGCGATCACCTCGTAGGGCACCGCCGCCGGCTCGGGCGCACTGGCGCACCCGCCCAGCAGGGCCGCCAGCAGCACTGCCAGCGGCGCCAGGCGGGTGTTCACTGGTCGCTGCCTTTCATGGCGCGCATGTGCGCCAGCTTGGCCGAATAGGTGCGCCGTGCTTCAGGCGTGGAACTGGTGCTCTCGGCGAGCGCCATCTCCTGGCGCGCCGCCTTCACGTCGCCCAGCCGCAGGTTGGCGATGCCAAGCCAGAAGTGAAATTCGTCGTAGTAGGGAGCGCGCTGCACTTCGCGCTGGAACATGGCGCGGGCCACGGGGAAGTTACCGCGGTTGAGCGCATCCATGCCCTGCTCGAAGAAGTAGAACGGCGGGTCCTTCTCGATGGATTTGACGCGGCCCGCCAGCAGTTCGGCCTCCTCGGTGCGGTGCTCGGCGCGCAGGAGGGCGAGCAGGTTGTACATGGCGACGATATGCTGCGGGTCGCGGTCGAGTGCCTCCTTGAAGGAGCGCTCGGCCAGCTGGACCTCGCCGCGGCGCTGGTAGATCACCCCCAGCGTGTTGAATGCGGTGACGAAGTCCGGATGCTCGGTGACCGCCTTGCGCGCCCACCAGTAGGCGTCGTTCACGCGGCCGGCGGACAGCTCCTCGGCGGCGCGGTTATTCAGGAACATCGCCACCAGCATGGACTCGGGCACGCGGCGGGTGCGGAACCCCATCACATCCTGCGGCGGCACGAAGTCCACGATCACGGGAGCGGCGGTCGAAAACACCTCCGACAGGTGCGCATTGTGCGAGAACATCACGTTCACGTGCAGGTTGGAGAGGTAGAGGTCATCGGCGCGCGTCCAGGTGTCGCCGATCATCACGTTCTGGAACGTCACCTGCATGCCCAGTTCCTTGGCGAAGGCCGCGGTCATGATGACCAGGGCCAGGCAATTGCCGGAGCGCGTGGCGAAGGTGTCGGCCGCGTTGCGGGTGATGGTGGTGTCGTAGACCAGCTGCAGGTCGTCGCTGCGGTACAGCGCCTCCGCCAATGCCAGTTCCACACCCTTGGTCTTGACCGCGTTGCGGAAGCGGCCCGTGTTGAGGAACTCGCGCATCGCCGGGCTGACCGCGAACAGGTCGTCCACCTGCACCGGGTGCGCAGGCGGGCCGAAGGCGGAATCGGCGATGACGGACGGGGGAGCGGGGGCGACGGTGCGCTGCTGCGTGGTGGACGCGCAGCCCGCCAGCGTCACCGCCAGCAGCAGGCAAAGCCAGGTCTTCATGAAAGTCTCCAGTAGCGATTTTGAGCCGCCCGTCTGCGCAGGCATGTGCTTTGAGTATCGTCCGCTGGCGACCGAAAGTCAAAGGCCGCGCCGCGCGGTCTCAGTCGCCGTGGAAGGATTCGAGCAGCTCGTCGAGCAGCTCGGCCGTCTCCTCGGGGCCGAGGCCGAGGTGGGCGCAGGCGCGGGCGCCGCCCTTGGTCCATTCGGCCGAGTCGCCGTGGCCTTGGTACTTGCGGATCGCATACTCGGCCAGCAGCGAGGTTGCGATCAGCGCGCGCACTGCGTGCGGGGTGGCCTCGTCGTCGATTACGTCGTAGTCGTGGTGGTGCAGGATGGACCAGGACACGTCGGGCGGCAGGCCCCAGCTCTTGGCCAGCAGGCAGCCGATGGCCGCATGGCTGGTCATGTGGCGCGCGTTCTCGACGGCGGTGTAGCTGAGCACCGGCGCGTGCGCGGCCAGCTCCAGCGTCTCGCCATATGGGCGGCCGAAACGTTCCATCAACAGGGGCATGCCGGTGTCGCAGAACAGGCCGAAGGTGTGGGCCACATCCGGCTCGCCGATCGCCAGGCGGCGCGCGAGGAACACCATGGCTTGGGCGCGCTGGGTCGAGATCTCCCAGAAGTCGGCCAGGGCCGTGTTGTCGGCCTGGATGGCCTGGCGCGCGAGCAGCCCGGTCATCAGCGCCGCGACCTGATTAATGCCCAGGAACATGATCGCCTGGTCGACCGACTTGGCCTTGCGCTTGCCGCCGTAGAAGGACGAGTTGGCGAGCTTGAGCAGCGCGGCCGACATGCCGACATCGCTCGCGATGATGCGCGCGATGGCGTGCGGCGCCGGCTCCTCGCGGTTCAGTTCCTGCTGCAGGCTGGCCAGCAGGCTGGGACGCGGGGGGATGCGGATCGACTTGATCAGTTCGTCGACGGGATCGGCCTTGGGGGCCAGGACGGCGGCGTTCATGGCTGGGACTTCGGTTGCGGACTTGTCATCATAAACCAGCCGTGCCGTTGCCGCATGACAAGAATGTGTCAAGACAGGGAAGTGTGGCGGAATGGCCTTATCAATTCGTTATCTGGAGCGTTGACGCTGGTTTGTGCGGGCCCGGCTGCCTCAGCCGTCCGTGATGATTTTGCAAATATCGCTAGAATCCGGGGCATGAGTTCCAGGATCATTGCAGGCATCGACTTCCACCGCCCGGCCGACGAAGTGGCGCGGCTGCTGATCGGCACCGTGGTGCTGGTCGATGGCGTGGGTGGGCGCATCGTCGAGACCGAGGCGTATGACCGCGAGGACCCCGCCTCCCACGCCTACAGCGGCCCGACCGAGCGCAATTTCGCCATGTTCGGCGAGGCCGGGCACGCGTACGTGTACCGGTCGTACGGCATCCACTGGTGCCTGAACTTCGTGTGCCGCGAGGCAGGCCACGGCGCCGGGGTGCTGATCCGTGCGCTCGAACCGCTGGAGGGCCTGGACGCCATGCGCGCGCGGCGCGGCCTGGACGACGCGCGCACGCTGTGTTCCGGCCCCGGCAAGCTGTGCGCCGCGCTCGGCGTGACGCGGGTGCTGAACGGCCACCCGATCGACTCCGAGCCCTTCGAGCTGCGTCCGCGCGCCGGCCGCATCGAAGTGGTCGCCGGTCCCCGCATCGGCATCTCCAAGGCCATCGACGTCCCCTGGCGCTTCGGCCTCGCCCACTCCCGCTACATCAGCCGCCCCTTCCGCTAGCCAACAACCCGCCCACCGCTTGACCTCCCTCAACCGGGGTCAGGCCTCCCCACTGTCCGATGGGGTCAGACCCCACCCCTGTGGATAACTGAATCTGCGAATGAAGCGTGCTGTGGACAACTGTCTGGGGTCTGACCCCCTCTATGAGAGGTAGGCCTGACCCCGGGGGTGAGGCAGATCAAAGCGGTGGAGTCAGCCGTTGGCAGCGGGGGCGGCGGTGGCGGTCGCGGGGTGCGCGGGGGCGGGG
>NZ_SPVF01000136.1 GCF_004614185.1 Zemynaea arenosa
CTTCGGCGCGCAGGCGCGCCAGCACCTCATCCCAGCAGTCCGGCCCGTCCGGCGCCGCGGCCAGGGCCGGCACCCGCAGGCCCGCCTGCGCCTGGGTGGGCCCGGCCAGGGTGTGGAAGGCGTCGTTGAATTCCGTGATCAGGCCGTCCGCATCGGTGATCGCGATCGGCACCATCGACTCGAACATGCGGGTCGCGATCTTGCGCGAGGCCTCGGCCTTGCGCTGCTCGGTGATCTCGGTAGAGATGCCGCACAGCGCGTAGACGAAGCCGTTGGCATCGCGCAGCGGGATCTTGCGCGAGACATAGGTGCGCAGCGCGCCGTCCGGCCCGCGCACCACGGTCTCGGTGACGGTGCGTTCGCCTTCCTCCAGCACGCGCGCATCGGACATGCGGAAGTGCTCGGCCTGCGCGGGCACCGCCAGCTCGGCATCGGTGCGGCCGAGGATGGCCTCGCGTGGCTGGCCGGTGAAGCGCGCCATCGCGGCGTTCACGTACTGGTAGCGGTAATGGCGGTCCTTGATGTAGATGAGGCTGTCGGCGCTGTCGAGGATGGTGCCGAGCCGTTCCTCGCTGTTGCGCAACTGGAGCGTGCGGTGCTCGACCTGGCGCTTGAGGATGCGCGAGCTGAGCACGGCCAGCAGGGCGATCAGCAGCAGCAGGGCGGCGCCCACCGCCACCGTCGGCCACACCCACGCCGGGGTGGCAGGGCGGCGTGCGCGGTTGAGCAGGGTGGTGTAAAGCGACTCGGGATCGGCCTTGGCCCGCACCAGCCAGCGGTCGATGGCGGCAAGGTAGGCGGGATCGAGCCCGGGGCGCGCCGCGAAATACAGCCGTGTCGGATGGAACAGGAGCGGGGTGTCGCGCAGGCCGAACTGCCATGCGTAGGCATCGCCGTAGAAGTTGTTGACCAGGGCGACCTCGGCCTGGCCCACGGCGACTGCCTCCAGGGCCGCCTGGAACGACCGTACCGGCAGGATCGTCACATGCAGGCCGAAGCTCTCGGCCATGTGGCCGAAGTAGGACTGCTGCACCGAGCCATCCACCACCGCGATGCGCTTGCCCTGCAGGTCCATGACCGAGTGCACCGTCACGCCCGGCGCGCGGTAGCCCTGGGTCCAGGCCAGCAGCACCGGCTGGCGGTGAAACTGGTACAGCTGCGCGCGCTCGTCGGTGTAGGCGACATCGGGCATGAGGTCCAGCTGGCCGGCGTGCAGCATCTCGAGGCAGGCCCGCCAGTCGCAGGGCACGTACTCCAGGCGCCAGGCGTTGGCGGTCGCCATCTGGTCCAGCAGTTCGGGGAACAGTCCGGCCGGCGTGTTTGCCTTCAGGAAAACTTTGGGGGGATTGTCGTAGATACCGACGCGCAGCACAGGCCGCGGGTCCTGGCCGTGCGCCAGCGCGGAAAGACACAGCCCAGCCGACAGCAGAAGCGTGCGCAGTTCCATGCGATGCCTGTACATACCATTAAACTTCATGGTAACGGGGCACCAGGGTTTTGTCAGCGTGCCTCGGTCGGGCCGAGCAAACTGTTGCAAGCTTGCCACGGCGGTGCCAGTTCCAACGGGGCGGGGAAGTCCGCTACAATGCCCCGATTGACGTTTACGTAAACGTCGGCAAGTTCACCCACCTTCGAAGAGGACGGCATGCAGATCCAGAACAACGTATTCATCATCACCGGCGGCGCATCGGGCCTGGGCGCGGCCACCGCGCGCATCCTCACCGAAGCGGGCGGCAAGGTCGTGCTGGCCGACGTGCAGGCCGAGGCCGGCCAGAAACTGGCCGATGAACTCGGCGGCAAGTTCGTCCAGTGCGACGTGACCTCGGAAGCCGACGCCCAAGCCGTGGTCGATGCGGCCGTGGCCCTGGGCACCCTGCGGGGCCTGATCAACTGCGCCGGCGTGGCACCCGCGGTGAAGACCGTCGGCAAGGACGGCGCCCACCCGCTGGACGTGTTCCAGCGCGCCGTGAACATCAACCTGGTCGGCACCTTCAACATGAGCCGCCTGGCCGCCGTGGCGATGGCCGCGACCGACGCGGCCGAGTGGGGCGAGCGCGGCGTGATCATCAACACCGCCTCGGTGGCGGCCTTCGACGGCCAGATGGGTCAGGTGGCCTACGGTGCCTCCAAGGCGGCCGTGGCCGGGATGACGCTGCCGATGGCGCGCGACCTGTCGCGCAACGGCATCCGCGTGATGACCATCGCCCCGGGCATCTTCGAAACCCCGATGTTGCTGGGGATGCCGCAGGAAGTGCAGGACGCGCTGGGCAAGATGGTCCCGTTCCCCCCGCGCCTCGGCAAGCCGTTCGAGTACGCGCACCTGGCCAAGTGCATCATCGAGAACACGATGCTCAACGGCGAGACCATCCGCCTGGATGGCGCGATCCGCATGCAGCCGAAATAATCCGCCTGCCTCCATGCTGATCCGGCGCGCCCACGGGGACGATGCGGGAGCGGTCAGTGCGCTGATCCGCTCCCTCGCGCACTTCTTCACCATCGCGCCCGATGGCGCGGGGGCGGAGCAGTTCCTGGCGTCGGTCAGCGAAGAAGCCCTGCGCGGCTATTTCGCGTCGCCGCGCTTCCTCTACTACGTGGCCGAACACGAGGGCCAGTTGGCCGGGGTGGTGGCGCTGCGCGACGGCTCCCATCTCTACCACCTGTTCGTGGCCCCTGCGTGCCAGGGCCGCGGCCATGCGCGCACCCTGTGGCGGCACGCCGTCGCCACGGCGGAGCAGGCGGGAATGCCGATCGCCACCGTCAACGCGACCCTGTACGCCCAGCCGATGTACGAACGCTTCGGCTTCGTGCCGGAGGGCGAACCGCAGCGCATGCACGGCATCGCCTTCATCCCGATGCGGATGCGCTCCCCGGACTGAGCTCTCCAAAATGAGGTAGCATGCTGCCCAGCCTGCGCGGCGCCGGACGTGCGCGGGAGTCTTTGGAGAGAGCATGTTTACGTTCAAACAGATCGCGCTGGCCGCCGCATGCGCCAGCGTGTTTGCCACGCAGTTCACCCACGCGCAGCAGGTCGCCGACCGCGCCCCCGAAATCAGCACCGGCTACCAGGCCAAGAGCGGCTGGACCGCGAAGAAGTTCATGGTGGCCGCTGCCAACCCGCTGGCGGTGGAAGCGGGCTACGAAATCCTCAAGAAAGGCGGTTCCGCGCTGGACGCGGCCATCGCCACCCAGCTGGTCCTGACCCTCGTCGAGCCGCAATCGTCCGGCATCGGCGGCGGCGCCTTCATGCTGTACTACGACGGCAGCAAGACCCAGGCCTACGACGGCCGCGAGACCGCGCCCATGGCCGCGGACGAGCACCTGTTCCAGGACAAGGCCGGCAAGCCGCTCGCGCGCATCGAGGGCATCGTGGGCGGCCGCTCGACCGGCGCCCCGGGCGTGCTGCGCATGCTGGAGATGGCGCACAAGGAGCACGGCAAGCTGCCGTGGAAGGCGCTGTTCGAACCGGCCATCCGCCTCTCCGAAAACGGCTTCAAGGTCAGCCCGCGCCTGAACGGCCTGCTGACCTGGGACCGCTACATCCGCAAGGACAAGGAGGCCGCGGCCTACTTCTACGACAAGGACGGCCAGCCCTGGCCCGTCGGCCACCTGCTGAAGAACCCCGCGCTGGCCGCCACGCTGAAGGAAATCGCCAGCGGCGGCGCGGACGCCTTCTACAAGGGCCACATCGCGAAGGACATCGCGGCCAAGGTGCAGTCGCATCCGACCAATCCGGGCCTGCTGACCGCGAAGGACATCGAAACCTACCAGGCCAAGCACCGCGACCCGGTGTGCAGCGACTACAAGGCGTACACGATCTGCGGCATGCCGCCGCCATCCTCGGGCGGCATCGCGGTCGCGCAGATGCTGGGCATCCTGGAGAACCGGGACATCAAGCCCTACGCGCCGGTCAACGGCCAGCTCACCGCGCAGGCGATCCACCTGTTCTCGGAAGCGGGGCGCCTCGCCTACGCGGACCGTAACCGCTACGCCGCCGACACCGACTTCGTACCGCTGCCCGGCCGCGGCGTGGCGGGCCTGATCGACAAGGACTACCTGAAGCAGCGCGCGCAGCTCATCACGGACAAGTCGATGGGCGTGGCGCCGGCCGGCCGGCCGCCCGGCATGGACGTCGCCTGGGGCACGGACAACGCCATCGAAACACCTTCGACCTCGCACCTGGTGGTCGTCGACGGCAATGGCCAGGGCCTGTCCATGACCACCACGGTGGAAGACGCCTTCGGCTCGCGCCAGATGGTCGATGGCTTCATCCTGAATAACCAGCTGACCGACTTCTCGTTCGACTCGGTGGACAAGGACGGCCCGGTGGCCAACCGCGTCCAGGCGGGCAAGCGCCCGCGCAGCGCCATGTCGCCGACCATCGTGTTCGACCGCGCTACGAAAAAGCTGGTGCTGGCGGTCGGCTCGCCCGGCGGCCCGGCCATCATCAACTACGTGGCCAAGGTGCTGGTCGGGACCCTGGACTGGGGCCTGAATGTGCAGCAGGCCATCAGCCTGCCCAACATCGGCAGCATGAACGGCCCGACCGTGCTGGAAGACCGCCGCGTGCCGCAGTCTGTGGTTGACCAGCTGGTCGCCAAAGGGCACACGGTGCGCCAGGTGGAACTCAATTCTGGCCTGCACGGCGTGCAGCGCATGACCGTGAACGGGCAGGATGTGTGGTTCGGCGGCGCCGACCCGCGCCGCGAAGGTGTGGCGCACGGCGATTAAGCGCCCGGGGTTCTTCACCAACTGGTAATACCCTGTTAATCTTGCCTGATGGTGATGAACGGGGTGATCGAGGGAGGGCGCAACAAGACCGGCCTGGTGCTGACCGGCGGTGGCGCCCGTGCGGCCTACCAGGTGGGCGTGCTGCAGGCGATCTCCCGCATCCTGTGGGAGGAGGGCTGGCCGCCCGCCCGCAACCCCTTCGACATCATCTGCGGCACCTCGGCCGGCGCCATCAACGCCACCGCGCTGGCCTGCCGCGCCGATAACTTCGGCGAGGGCGTGGACAAGCTGCTGGACGTGTGGGAGAACTTCACCGCCGACCAGGTCTACCGCGCCGATTCGCTGGGCGTGCTGCGCTCCGGCGCGCGCTGGCTCTCGCTGCTGTCCTTCGGCTGGCTGCTGCGCAAATGGCGCGCCGCGCCCCCGGCCTCCCTGCTGAACAACATGCCGCTGGCGGGACTGCTGCACCGCATGCTGGACCTGCCGCGCCTCGACGCGGCGCTGTCCGACGGGCTTCTGCACGCGCTGGCGGTGACGGCGTCGTCGTACACGGCGGGCCAGCACGTCACCTTCTACCAGACCGCGGCCGACATCGTGCCGTGGGTGCGCACCCAGCGCATGGCGCTGCAGGACCAGATCGGGGTCGAACACCTGCTGGCCTCCAGCGCGATTCCCTTCATCTTTCCGGCGGTGCCGCTGTACATCGGTGGCGGGCGCCAGTACTGCGGCGACGGCAGCATGCGCCAGCTGGCGCCGATCTCCCCCGCGATCCATCTGGGCGCGCAGCGCGTGCTGGTGATCGGGGCGGGGCGCCTGTCCGAGCCGCCGCGCGACCTGCCGTCCGCGCCGCCGTATCCCAGCCTGGCGCAGATCGCGGGCCATGCGCTGTCCTCGATCTTCCTGGACAGCCTGGCGGTGGACATCGAACGCCTCAACCGCATCAACGTCACGCTGTCGATGATGCCGCGCGAGTACCTGGTACGCACGCCGCTCCGGCCCGTGGACCTGCTGGTGATCGCCCCGTCCGAGCGGCTGGACGATATCGCAGCCCGCAACGTGCGCAGCCTGCCCGCGCCGGTGCGCACCCTGCTGGGCGGGATCGGCGCCACCGAGGCGCGCGGCGCGGCGCTGGCGTCCTACCTGCTGTTCGAGGCGGCCTACACGCGCGAGCTGATCGAGCTGGGCAAGCGCGATACGCTGGCCCGGCGCGAAGACGTGGTGGCCTTCTTCGGCCAGGAATCCTACGCTGCTGCCGCCAACGAAGCCGAGGCGAAAGGACGGACCGCATGAATGCCCTGGTGGTCGACGACGACATCGTGTCGCGCCTCGCGCTGACCGACCTGCTGGCGGCCTACGGGGTGCTGGAACTGGCCGAGGCGGCGGATGGGCAGGCAGCGTGGGCGCTGCTGGAGCAGGGCCTGCGGCCGGTGATCTGCTTCTTCGACGTGCACATGCCGCACCTCTCCGGCCTGGAGCTGCTGGCGCGCATGAAGGCGCACCCGGAGCTGGCCGCGATCCCGGTGGTGCTGGTGTCCTCGGCCACCGACCGCGGCACCATGCTGGAGGCGATCAAGCTGGAAGCGGCGGGCTACATCCTCAAGCCGCTGCAGCCCGCCGATGCGCGCAGCCATCTGGAAAAGATCTTTCGCGCCACCCTGGACCGGCACAGCGAAAATCCGGA
Organism: Zemynaea arenosa; assembly: GCF_004614185.1. Classification (GTDB taxonomy): domain Bacteria; phylum Pseudomonadota; class Gammaproteobacteria; order Burkholderiales; family Burkholderiaceae_D; genus Telluria; species Telluria arenosa. Next base: position 6,410 of record NZ_SPVF01000136.1, read on the forward strand.
AGCGACCATGCAGCGCCTGCAGCTGCCGCGGGACCGGCTGGCCGCCTACTTCGCCGCCTTCGCGCAGCAGCTGGCCAGCGCGCGGGACGAGCTGCGGCACGAC
>NZ_SPVF01000184.1 GCF_004614185.1 Zemynaea arenosa
TGGCCGAGGTGAAGACCGCGAAGCCCGAGCAGCACGCCGCCGCCAAACCGGCCGAGCACAAGCCGGACGCCAAGGCCGAGGCCAAGCCCGAGACCAAGACGGCCGCCAAGGAACCCGCGAAGGACGTCAAGCCAGCGTCCAAGCCCGCCACCAGCGACAGCGAACGCGCCCTGGCCATCCTGGAAGACAAGCCCGCCGCCGAGAAGCCGAAAGCCGATACCGCAGCCGCGAGCACGAAGATCGTCGCCCAGGTCGGCGCCTACGCCGCCGCCGAAAAAGTCGCCGAAGTGCAGGGCAAGCTGCGCGCCGCCGGCATCAAGACCTACACGGAAAAGCACGGCGACGTGACCCGCGTGCGCGTCGGCCCGTTCGCCAGCAAGGCCGAAGCCGACCAGGCCCTGGCCAAGCTTGAAAAACTGGGCCTCAAGGGCAATATCGTCACCAACTGACCGATCAACGGAACACCCGCGCGTGACCATCTTCGATTATCTGGTATTGGTGGTTCTGGCGTCCTCGGTCATCATCGGCATCGCGCGCGGGCTGGTGAAGGAAGTGATCTCGCTGGCCAGCTGGGTGGTCGCCTACTTCGTCGCCAATGCGTACGGCGCCAGACTCGCCGCCATGCTGCCGGACGCGATTCCCGGCGAGGCCGCGCGCCTGATCGTCGCGTTCATCGCATTGTTCATCGGCGTGCGCCTGCTCATGGGCCTTGTGGGCCTCGCAGCCGGTGCGCTCATGACCGCCACCGGCCTGACGCTGGTGGACCGCTCGCTCGGCGCCGTGTTCGGCCTGGGGCGCGCCCTGATCATCATTCTGGCCATCGTCACGGTCTGCGGCATGACCGCCATTCCGCAGCAGGCTTTCTGGCAGGACGCGCAGCTGCGCCCCGCCGTGGAAGCCAGCGCGCGCGCCGTCAAGCCCTACCTGCCGGAGGCTCTCGCACGGCACGTGCGGTATTAAAGGTTTCAAAATCAGCAGTACCACAATCAGGAGCTCACCATGTGTGGCATCGTAGGCGTCGTCTCCCACAATCCCGTCAACCAGATGCTGTATGACGCGCTGCTGCTGTTGCAGCACCGCGGCCAGGACGCAGCCGGTATCGCCACCGACCAGGGGCGCACCTTCTCCATGTACAAGGCCAATGGCCTGGTACGCGACGTGTTCCGCACCCGGAACATGCGCTCCCTGCTCGGCAACTCGGGCATCGCCCACGTGCGCTATCCGACCGCCGGTTCGTCCAGCGAGGAAGAAGCGCAGCCGTTCTACGTCAACGCACCCTTTGGCATCACGCTCGCCCACAACGGCAACCTGACCAACTGGGAGCAGCTCAAGAACGACATGTTCAAGAATGACCGCCGCCACATCAACACGGACTCGGATTCCGAAGTCCTGCTGAACGTGCTGGCGCACGAGATCCAGAATGCGACCACTGGCCTGTCGCTCGATCCGGACGCGGTGTTCAAGGCCGTCGCCGTGCTGCACAAGCGCGTGCGCGGCGCCTATGCCGCGGTCGCGCAGATTGCCGGCCATGGCCTGGTCGCCTTCCGCGATCCGTTCGGCATCCGCCCGCTGTGCATCGGCGTGTTCGAGAACGAGAAGGGTGTGAGCGAATACATGGTGGCGTCGGAATCGGTGGCGCTGGAAGGCATGGGCTTCCGCTTCCTGCGCGACATCGCGCCGGGCGAGGCGGTGTTCATCGACATGGACGGCCAGCTGCACCACCGCCAGTGCGCCGAAAACCCGTCCCTGAACCCGTGCGCGTTCGAGTACGTCTACCTGGCCCGCCCGGATTCGATCCTCGATGGCGCCTCGGTCTACGCCACGCGCCTGAAGATGGGCGAGTTCCTGGCCGAGAAGATCATGCGCGAGATCCCGACCGGCGAGATCGACGTGGTCATGCCGATTCCCGATTCGTCGCGCCCGGCCGCGATCCAGCTGGCCCTCAAGCTGGGCGTGGAATACCGCGAAGGCTTCATTAAGAACCGCTACATCGGCCGCACCTTCATCATGCCCGGCCAGGCGATGCGCAAGAAGTCGGTGCGCCAGAAGCTCAACGCCATCGGCGCGGAGTTCAAGGGCAAGAACGTGCTGCTGGTGGACGACTCCATCGTGCGCGGTACCACCAGCCGCGAGATCGTGCAGATGGCGCGCGAGTCCGGCGCCAAGAGCGTGATCTTCGCGTCCGCCGCGCCGCCGGTGCTGTACCCGAACGTGTACGGCATCGACATGCCGACCCGCGATGAACTGATCGCGCATGGCCGCAGCGTGGACGAGATCTGCCGCGAGATCACCGCGGACAAGCTGGTGTACCAGGACATCGATGCGCTCAAGCGCTCGATCCACGAGGTGAATCCGGCGCTGACGTCCTTCGAGGCCTCCTGCTTCGACGGCAAGTACATCACCGGCGACATCACGCCCGAGTACCTGGACCGCCTGGAGTACGCGCGCCATCACCCGAAGGCCGCCATTCCGGAAGACGCCACGCGCACGCAGCTGAACCTCAATATCGAGCGCGGCGAATGAGCACCAAGGGCTTCACCACCACCATCCTGCATGGTGACCGCCAGAAGGCCATCGAACATGGCTCGCTGAGCAAGCCGATTCACACCTCGGTGGCCTTCGGCTACACGGACGCGCGCCAGCTGGCCAGCGTCTTCCAGGGCAAGGAGCCGGGCTTCCGCTACGGGCGGCAGGGCAATCCGACCGTGTCCGCGCTCGAAGAGAAAATTACGCGCATGGAAGACGGCCACGGGACCATCTGCTTTGCGACCGGCATGGGCGCCATCGGCGCGCTGTTCCAGGGCCTGCTGCGCGCCGGCGACCACGTGGTGTCGTCTGCTTTCCTGTTCGGGAATACCAACAGCCTGTGGAACACGGTGGCCGGGCAGGGCGTCGGCGTGAGCTTCGTCGATTCGACCGACGTGGCGCAGGTGGAAGCGGCGCTGACGCCTGAAACGAAGCTGGTGTTCGTCGAGACCATCGCCAATCCGCGCACGCAGGTGGCCGATTTGGCGCGCATCGGAGAGCTGTGCCGCGCGCGCGGCATCCTGTACGTGGTCGATAACACCATGACCTCGCCCTACCTGTTCCGGCCCAAGGCCGTGGGCGCGGGGCTGGTGGTCAATGCGCTGACCAAGTCGATCGGCGGCCATGGCGATGCCCTCGGCGGCGCGCTCACGGATACAGGGGTATTCGACTGGACCGCCTTCGCCAACATCTACGACACGTACAAGAAGAACCCGGCCAAGAACTGGGGCCTGGCGCAGATCCGCGCCAAGGCTCTGCGCGACTTCGGCGCCTCGCTGGCACCGGAGGCGGCGCACACCATCGCGGTCGGCGCGGAGACGCTGGCGCTGCGCATGGAGCGGGCTTCGGCCAACGCGCTGGCGCTGGCCCGCGCGCTGGAGGCGGATGACCGCGTGGCCGCGGTGTACTACCCGGGCCTAGCGTCCCATCCGCAGCATGCGCTGTGCACGCAGCTGTTCAAGTCCTACGGCTTCCTGCTGTCGTTCGAGCTCAAAGAGGGCATCGACTGCTTCGATTACCTGAACCGGCTGCAGATCGGCATCCCGTCTTCGAATCTCGGTGACACGCGCACGCTGGTGATCCCGGTGGCGCACACCATCTTCTTTGAGATGGGCGCGGAGCGGCGGGCCAGCATGGGCATCGCAGAGTCGCTGATCCGCGTCTCGGTCGGCATCGAGGACCAGGATGACCTGCTGGCCGACTTCCTGGGCGCGTTGCCCGCGTAACGCCTTTACGTCATCTTACGTTCGTACAGATTGCGAACGGCCCGGCGCCGACGGCATAATGGGGCGTTCGCCAACTCGAGTCCTGCATTCATGAAGAAGATCCTGCTCGGCGCCGCCCTGTGCGCCGCCTTCACCGTCCACGCGGCCGACGACCTCGCGAAGAAGCGCGAGCAGCGCAAGGCCGATATCGATTTCTGGGTCACCAAGTACGATGGCGCGGAGCTCAAGTCCGGCCAGTTCCGCTGCCCGAATCCGCGCTTCCCGTCGATGTCCAAGCAGAACGAGGAGATCGACGCGGTGTCCGCGCGCATGAAGACCTGGCAGGACTGCTATAACCGCTTTGCCGAGAACCTCAACAAGACGCCGCCGGGTGCGGAGCGCATTCCGCAGGACGTGCGCGCGCTGATGACCAAGGAAGAGCTGGAACAGGCGGGCGCCCATATCAAGGACGTGCACACCAATCTCGCCGAGAGCGCGACCATCAATTCCAAGATGGTGCTGGCCGATTTCGACGCGTGGCGCAAGGCCACCGAGGCCTACGTGGGCGAGAACAACAAGGTGATCAAGGCCGCCCAGGCCAAAGACCGGCCCGACCTGGAAGACCGCCGTAACAACTACAGCGGCGGCAGCGCCTCGCAGCGCTGACCCCTCTTCGCCCGCGGCTTACCAGGGATCGGCGCCTTCCATCTGGTACGGATGGCGCCAGCCGGGCAGGGCGGCGATGCGGTCCAGCCAGGCCTGCATGCGCGGCGGGAAGCTGATGTGGGCCTGGTCGGCCCAATACATGTAGCCGCAGATCGAGAAGTCCACGGCGGACGGCTGATCGTCCAGCAGGAAGGCGCGGCCGTCGCTCAATTCGTCCTCCAGCCGTTCCAGGTCCGCCGTCAGGCGGTTGCGGAACCAGGGCAGCACCGTGCCGGCGTAGTTGCCGTTGTCGTCGAACTTCTGGCCATAGCGGTAGTGCGCCATCGAGAAGCCGATGCGGTTGGCTTCCCAGAACAGCCACTCGCGCACTTTGTCCAGCCGTTGCTTCGTTTCGCCGCCGAAGGCCTGCAGGTGCTCGGCCAGGTGCAGCAGGATGGCGTTCGACTGCACGTAGGGCGTGCCGTTGTGGACCAGCAGCGGCACCTCGCCGTACTTCGCGAGGCTGCGGAACGGTTCGGGCCGCGCGTCGCGGGCCAGGCGCAGGTCGATCTCTTCGTATGCGTGCGGCACCCGGGCCACTTCCAGGAACAGCTTGACCTTGTAGCTGTGGCCGGACTCGCAGTTCCCGTACAGCTTGATCTGGTCCTGGGCCGCCATCGTCAGTTCACCCAGGAGCGCATCAGGCCGACGGCCAGGCCTTCCAGGGCGAAGTCGTCCGCTTCCGGATCGACGGTGATGACCTTGAAGTCCGGGTTCTCGGGCAGCAGCTCGATGGTGGCGCCGGTCTTGCGGTAGCGCTTGACCGTGACGTCGTCATTGATGCGGGCGACCACGATCTGGCCGTTCTTGGCGGAGTCGATCTTTTTCACGGCGAGCAGGTCGCCATCGTTGATGCCGACGTCCCGCATGGACCAGCCGCGCACCTTTAGCAGGTAGTCCGGCTTGGCGGAGAACATGGCGGGGTCCACGGAGAAGGTGGCTTCCACGTGTTCCGTGGCGAGGATGGGCGAACCGGCGGCGACGCGGCCGACCAGGGGCAGGGACATGAAATTGGAGGGCGGCGGCATCTGCATGGCCGGCTCGTTGGCGGCGGCGTCCTTCTGGCCCACGAGGCGGATGCCACGCGAAGTGCCCGGCGAAATCTCGATCGCCCCCTTGCGCGCCAGCGCCTGCAGGTGCTCCTCGGCGGCGTTGGCGGATTTGAAGCCCAGCTCCTGTGCGATCTCGGCGCGGGTCGGCGGGAAGCCGGTGTTGTCGATCGCTTCCTTGATCAGGTTGAGAATCTGTTCCTGCCGGGGGGTGAGCTTGATCATGGGATGTCGGTGTCCGCCTCTGTATGTGAATCCAGGCTGTATTTTTGTACAGTGGTTCGTCAAATGCAAGAACTTTTTGCATTTTTGCATGGGCTCGCTTTAACCCGCAGCTGACACAGAAATGTGTGAGCAAATGTCACAACGTGAGGACGCGAACAGATAACCGGTTTGAGTAGTGCAAAGATGGCAACATCTTTGAAAAGGACCGGATCATGAAACGCAGAATCGCCCACTACGTGCTGGCGGCCGCGGCGGCTGTCGGCGGGCCCCTGGCACAGGCCGAGATCGTCAAGTGCGTGGACAGCAAGGGTCATGTGACCCTGACCGACCTGCCGTGCAATGGTTCGGCCTTCCTCGTCCAGCAGACCGGCAGCTCGACCGGCGGCCAGACCGGCTCCTCGGCCGATACCACCCTCGGCCCGGAGTACTACCGCGAGCCCGCCGCGCCGCCCGACCCGCTGCGCGTGGGGGCCGTCCGCATCCACCTGTCGCCGTCGGAATTCGGCCCCAGCAGCAGCGCCAAGGCCCGCTTCGCCCGTATGACGCGCCCGGCCCCGAGCCAGACCTTCATCGTCGACACTGCTACCCTGCGCGCCGCGCACAGCACCCTGGCCATGCCCGCCGTTGGCGGCGCCCAGGTCGCCGCCCGCTGACCGGGCCTGACC
>NZ_SPVF01000231.1 GCF_004614185.1 Zemynaea arenosa
GCCAGGGCCCGCTCGTCCGCGCAGGCTCGGCCTGCGCTCCGGGGGCCCGGCCGCCGCGGGGGCGCCGGGGACTACGCGTTACGAAATCAGGCGGTCTGGACCGGAGGAACCTTGTCCGGCGCGCGGGTGCCGTCCTCCATGCCCTCCCGGGTATGCTCCTGGATTGCGGCGGCGTGCTGGTGGTCCTCGTGCGCGTCCACTTTCTCGGGCGGCACTTCGATCCGGGTAATGCTCGACTGCACGGAAATCGGGTCGCTGGCCGGGAAGGTCATCTCGACCGCGTCGTCCAGCAGGGTTTCCTGCGCCACTTCGGCCGGGGCCATGCACTCCTCGTCAGCCAGGGTGGCGATCGCCACGGCCCACTTGACGAATTTCAGTTCGGCAAATTCGCGCAGGGTGGACACGCCGAAGGCCTTTTGCAGCGCCTTGGCATCGGACGGCGAGACGCCTTTCAGCGCCGACAGCGGCGCGTCCGCCAGTTCGCGGAAGGTCTTGCCGTGGTGGTCTTTGTCGATGATGGATTCGATGTTCATGTTCACGTCCTTTCAGTGGGACCGTTGTCAGTATGTGCAGTCCACTATGTCATACCGGTCCGAAACGGTATGTGCGGCAGCGAACCGTTGCGAGGCGCGCACGGTTGCTTTTGGACATCCCCGTCAGAAGTGCTATCCTTTTTGCCTAAATTAATTTCCCACCCGCTCCGTGGCCAAGTCCGAGAAACCCAAGATCCTGGTCGTCAATGACGATGCCGCCAGCCTGCTTGCCCTGACGAGCCTGCTGGAACAATGGGCCGCTGAGACCAATTACGAGGTCGTCACCGCGCGCTCCGGCCAGGAGGCCCTGCGCCATGTGCTGACGTATGACTTCGCGGTGATCCTGCTCGACGTCAATATGCCGGGCATGGACGGATTCGAAACGGCCGAGATCATCCACGCGCGGCCGCGCTCGGCGGACATCCCGATCATTTTCATCACCGCCTTCGTGGCCGACGAGATCGACCGCCTCAAGGCCTACCAGCGCGGTGCGGTCGACTTCATGTTCACTCCGGTGATCCCGCAGATCCTGCACGCCAAGGTCTCGGTGTTCGTGGCTCTGGCCATGAAGAACGAGGAACTGAAGCGCCAGGCGCATAAGCTGAGCCAGCGCACCACCGAGCTGACCGCCACCAACAAGCGCCTGATCCGCGAAATGGAAGAGCGCCGCGACGCTGAACGCAAGAGCCACGCCAAGGACGAATTCCTGGCCATGCTCGGGCACGAGCTGCGCAATCCCTTGTCCGCCATCAGCAGCGCCGCGTCGCTGATCGGCCTGCCCGGCACCGGTCCCGAGACCGCGGCCCGCGCGCGCGCCATCATCCAGCGCCAGAGCCAGCACCTGTCCCATATCGTGGACGACCTGCTGGACCTGTCGCGCGCCATGAGCGGCAAGATCCTGCTGAACCGGCAGCCGACCGAGATCTCGGCCATCGTCAAGGGCTGCTACGAGACCTTCCGCGCCACCGGCCGCATGCTGGACTACACGGTCGAGCTGGACGCCAACACCGGCTGGGTGCACGCCGACCCGACCCGGATCGAACAGATCACCTCGAACCTGATCGACAACGCGCTCAAGTACACGCCGGCGGGCGGGCGCATCGACATCGTCACGCGGGTGGAAGGCGAGGAAGTCCTGATCACCGTGCGCGACAGCGGCATGGGGATCGGGCCGGACCTGCTGCCGCAGGTGTTCGACGTGTTCGTGCAGGGCTCGATCACCATCGACCGCGCCCAGGGCGGGCTCGGCATCGGCTTGGCGCTGGTGCGGCGCCTGGTGGAATTGCACGGCGGCAGCGTGACCGCGCACAGCGACGGACCGGGGACCGGCTCCACCTTCATGATCCGCCTGCCGCGCTCGGAAGCGGTGGTGCAGGAAGTGTCCGCGCCGCACCTGGACGACGAAGCCGGCGGAATGCGCTCGGTGCTGCTGATCGAGGACAACGATGACGGCCGCGACATGATGGCGTCCATGCTCACCTCGTTCGGCTACGAGGTGCGCTGTGCGGCCGATGGCCTGCAGGGCGTCAGCATGGCTGCGGCGGACTTGCCGGATGTGGCGCTGGTGGACATCGGCCTGCCCGGCATCGATGGCTATGAAGTGGCGCGCCGCCTGCGCGCCGATGCGGGCACGCGCGGGATCCGGCTGATCGCCCTGACCGGCTACGGCCAGGCCGAGGACAACCGGCGCGTGCTGGAGGCCGGGTTCGACGTGCACCTGGTCAAGCCCGTACAAATGGATGAGCTGCTGGAGGCGATCAACCAGGCGGTGCCGCACGTGGTGCGCGCCTGATCCGGCCGCGCCCGTTGTGGCGCGTGTGGCCCAAAAAAAACCGGCGCCCGCAGCGCCGGTTTTTTCATGGGCCGGCCGAAGCCGGCCCTGTCCGCCGTGCTTACTGGCGCGCCGCTGGCGACGCTTCGGCCGGGCCGCCTTGGGTCGGGGCCATGGCCAGTGCTTCGCCGCTCTGCTCCAGTTCGTCCGCCCGGGTCTGCATCTGCTCGCCCAGCGTCTGCAGGTCCAGTCCGGTCTTCTTCACTTTGGGGAACATTTCCTTCTCTTCTTCCTCGACGTGGTGGTCAATCTGCTCGCCCAGCACCTTCACCTTGGCGTCGTACAGCTCGTCTTCCACGTCCATGGTCAGGATCTGCGCGATCAGGTCCTTGGCGCTCGCGTGCTCCACCAGCGCTTCGTCCACGGTATCCTCGAATTCCTTGCTTGCCTCGCGCAGGGCCGGATAGAAGATTTCTTCCTCGATCATCGCGTGGATGCTCAGCTGTTCGCAGATTTGCTCAGCCAGCTTCTTCTTGCCCACCTTGGCGCGGTCGCCGAGGGCTTCGAACTTCTCGAACATGTCCTTGACTTCGCGGTGCTGCTGGGTCAGCAGAGCGATCGCGTCTTGATTGGGATTTTTGGTGCTTGCCATGTCAACTCCTCGTTCCTGGTTTAACTACTGTGACAGAGTGAACCGGAAGAGCCGCGCCGTATGTGCGGCACTTCACCGTGTCCGCAAGCACGACGCTCGCGCCGTCCCGGCAGCGGCTGAGGTATGATGCGAAAAATTTACCGGAAGCCAAGGAAATGACAGGACCGGCATCACAGAACCATCCCCAGGAGGCTGCCGCGCAGCGCGAAGCGGAGCTGACCGAGCTGCTGGGCTACCTGACCCAGTGCTGGGACGATGAGCGCCGCCAGCTGGCGCGCAAGCTGCACGACCATCTCGGCTCATCGCTGACCGCGCTGACCATGCATCTGTCGCTGCTGGCCGCCAAGCTGCCCGCCGAAAAGCCGCTGCAGGACCGCGTCGGGCAGATGAAGACGCTGCTCAACCAGATCGTCACCACCAACCGCGAGATGCAGCTCACGCTGTGGAACGACAAGCTGGAATTCCTCGGTGTGAAGGCGGCGGTCAGCGAACTGGTGGCCGAATTCGGCGCCCAACACGCGGGCCTGACGGCCAGCGCCAGCCTGCCGGAGGACGACATCCAGGTCTCGCGCGACCAGAGCGTGGCCGTGCTGCGCGTGGTGGAGGAAGGTCTGCGCAACATCGAGCGGCATGCCCAGGCCAGCACGGTCGACGTCATCATCGATGACAACGAGGACCAGTGCATGGTCACGGTGCGCGACAACGGCGTGGGGCAGGCCCACATCGCCGGCGGCAGCCCGGATTGCCACGGCCTGCGCCTGCTGCGCGAGCGCGTCCAGTTCCTCGGGGGCACACTGAGCGTCCGCGACCACCAGGACGGGGGCACCGCCCTCACTGCGCATTTCCCGAAATCGCCCGCCTGAGCACGGACCGGCCTGGCGCGGCCGGCGTGGCACACGCCGCGTCAGTGCAGCTTGACCAGCGGCGTGGTCCGGCGGATCAGGAAGCGCGCGATCGCCAGCACGCCCGTGCGCACCGTGCCCAGCACGGCCTGGTGATGCATCAGGTGCAGGCTGGCGTACATCATGCGCGCCACCGTGCCCTCCACGAACCAGCTCAGCCCCCGCAGCGATCCCATCAGGCTGCCCACCGAGGTGCTCTGCCCGAACGACACCAGCGACCCATAATCCTTGTAGCGGTAGGGCTTGTCCTGCGGCGCCTTGCCGCGCGCCTGGCGCACGAAAGTCTCCACGAGATAATCCGCCTGCTGGTGCGCCGCCTGCGCCCGGGGCGGCACGGGCTTGTTGTCCGCGTCCATGCACATCGCGCAGTCGCCCAGCGCGTAGATGGCGGCCTGCCCCTGCACGCGCAAGTGGCCGTCCACCATGATCTGCCCGCCTTTGGCCAGCGGCAGGCCCAGTGAGCCGAGGAACTCCGGCGCCTTGATCCCCGCCGCCCACACGCACAGGTCGGACGGATACACGTTGCCCTCCTTGTCCGTCACCTGCTGCGGTTCGATCTTGGTCACGCGGCAATCGGTCACCACCTTGATGGCCCGCTGCCCCAGCAGCTTGAGGGCGGCGCCGGACACCCGTTCCGGCAGCGGCGCCAGGATGCGCGGCGCGCCTTCCAGCAGGGTGATGCGCACGTCGCGCTGGACGTCCAGGTGGCCGAAGCCGTAGGCCGCATACACGCCGCTCGCCTCGCGCAGTTCCGCCGCCAGTTCCACGCCAGTCGCCCCGCCGCCAATGATCACGATATCCACACCACCCTGCGTGCCTTCGACCTTGCGCTCGTCCGCCATCGCCAGCAGCTTGAGCAGGGTAAGGCGGAAGCGCTCCGCGTCCTCGGTGGCATTCAGGGAAATGGTGTACTCCTGCGCGCCCGGCACGCCGAAGTAGTTGGAGGTGGAACCGACCGCGATCACCAGCGAGCCGAACTCCAGCTCACGGGAAGGGAACACCTGTTCGCCGGTGCCCGCCACCACCGGCCCGATGGTGATCTTCTTCGCTGCCGCATCGAGCGCCGTCATTGCGCCATAGACGAAGTGGAAGCCATTGTCGTGTCCCAGCATCTGGTACGACAGGCCCTCCTGGTGGATATCGAGGGTACCGGCCGCCACCTCGTGCAGCGACGGCTTCCAGATGTGGTACAGGCGGCTGTCGACCAGTGCCACCTTGGACGGGCCCAGCTTGCGGCCCAGTTTGCAGGCCAGTTCCAGGCCGCCTGCCCCGCCTCCGACAATCACAATTTCGCTACGCAAGCGCATCCTCCTTGTCAGCGCCCGCGCCACCGCGGGCCGGCCCGGCCGAGGCCGGGTGATGACGAGAAGTTTACACGTTGCCGGCTATCCGCGCTGGCGAGTGCTGCGCCGCAACGCGACCGCCCAAACACAAACGGCTCCCGCAGGAGCCGTTGCTGAGTACGCCGGGGTACGTCCCCGGCGGCGGGCATCAGTCGCCGTGCTTGCCGTGACCCCGGCCGTGACCGTTGCCGTGATCATCGTGGCCCCGGCCATGGCCATTCCCGTGCCCGCGGCCATGGTCGTCGTGGCGGTCCCAGTCGCGGCGGTCCGGGCCGCGGTCATAGTGCTCGGGGCGGTAGTGCACTTCGCGGTAGCGCGGCGCGTAGGTGTTCAGGTACCAGTCGTCGCGCACAAAGTACACACGCTGGCCGCAGGCGTTGTAGCGGCCGCAGTAGCGCGACCAGTGGCGCTGGTGCTCGTACGGCGCACGCAGGTAGACGACCGGCGCTTCTACCACGCGCACCGGGCGCTGGACGATCACCGGCTGCGCATACACCACCGGCGGCGGCGCAAAGCCGCCAATGTCGATATGGCCATAGAAGCCCGGCTGGCCCACGCTGATCGACACAGCGGTCTGGGCACCGGCAAACATCGGGAGGGCGGCGCCGGCGAACGCGGCGGCGAGAAGAAGCTTTTTCATGGTCAGGCCTCGTTGTTGTGATTTGCTGTGAAGAATTCTAACAACGGCCAGCCCGCGCACGAATGGATATTGTGTTACGGAATCGTCCGAGATGTAACCAATTTCACATGTTACGGAACAGCGCCATGAACGGCTGGCTCACCGCCAGCGTCTCCGGCCGCGACTTCAGTTTCACCACCCCCCGCCCCATCTCGTCGCGCGTGATGGCCGCGATATGCCGCAGGTTGACGATGGTCGAGCGGTGGATCTGCTTGAACATGGCCGGGTCCAGCACCTCCAGCAGATCGCGGATCGGCTTGCGCAGCAGGGCCTCGCCGTGCTGGGTCATCACCACCGTGTACTTGCTGTCGGACTGGAAGTAGGCCACGTCCTCCACCATGATCAGGCGTGTCTCGTTGCCCGCGCTGGCCGTCAGCCACACCAGCGGCTCGCGCGGCGCCGGCGCCGCGGGCATGGCGTGGCCC
>NZ_SPVF01000185.1 GCF_004614185.1 Zemynaea arenosa
GCGCCCGCCGGGGTGGTTTGCGGACCTGGCGACGCTCGGCCCACAGCCAGGGCACGGGCCCGGGCGCGGACCCGGACGAGCTGCAGCACCACGGCCAGCATGAGCGCGCCTGCCACCACGCGGACAGCGCCAAAGCTCGCCGCATCGATGTGTGCATCGCGCAGCGCCAGCCTGCACAGCAGAGAATTGGCCGCAAAGGCCAGCATCGCCACGACCGTCAGCCCGGCGGCCGGCATCGATGGGCGCGGCACCGATTCATCCCGCATGGCGCACCACCACGAAGAGCGCAGGTTTTGTAGTCCGGGTCCTCGCCGATCCAGCACGGGCACAGGACCTTGCAGTTGCAGACTTCTAGCAGACGGCCTTCCAGGTGGTAGCTCATAGGGCCTCCTTGTGGGGAACTCCCTGGGAGCTTAGGAGCGTGCGCCCGCCGCCCGATTGGCGCGGCATGCGGGTTTGAGGCAGATCACATGTTCAATTCATCCCGCAGCGCGGCGCCGCGTGTTCCCGATCCGGCAGAAAATCAAAGTCCACACCGAAACCCCGCACGCATGGATCACCCCGTGAGCGACGCCCGCATCTGTACCATTGGCCATTCCAACCGCTCCATCGACGAGTTCATCGCCCTGCTGCGCGCGAACGAGATCGCCTGCGTGCTCGATATCCGCACCGTTCCCAAGTCGCGCCACAACCCGCAGTTCGGGCAAGATCAGCTGCCGCAGTCGCTGGCGCAGGCCGGCATTGGCTACCGTTACATCGCGGGCCTGGGCGGGCTGCGCCGTGCACGCAAGGATTCGCTCCTCAACGCGGGCTGGCGCAACATGTCCTTCCGCGGCTACGCGGACTACATGCAGACCGAAGAATTCGCGCAGAACGTGGAGCTGGTGGTGGAGCTGGCCCAGCGCGAACGCGTGGCGCTGATGTGCGCGGAGGCCGTGCCGTGGCGCTGCCACCGGTCGCTGGTGGCCGATGCGCTGCTGGTGCGCGGTGTGCCGGTCGACGAGATCATCGGCCCGCAGCCGCGCCGACCGCACAAGCTGACCCGTTTTGCGCTTGTGGAGGGATTGAAGATCACCTATCCGCCGGAAGAGGCGACTGGCAACGACACCGCGGAGGTTCTGGGCGATACCTCCGATGAAGCGCCCGAATACGCAGCCGCCAGCACGGCCGCATCCCCGGGCGAGCCGGCCCAGGCCGACTGGATCGGCGCTACACCGCCGGTGCGGCCAAAGGCGCCTCGACCGTCCAGCACACGCCGAAGCGGTCGATGACCATGCCGTAGAGGCCCGCCCACAAGGTCGGCCTCAGGGGCAGGCGCGTGCTGCCGCCGTCCGCCAGCGCCGTGGCGTAGCGCTGGGCTTCAGCCTCGTCGCGGGTCGCCAGCGACAGCGAGATGCCCGCGAACTGCGCGGGCGGTTCGCCATGGCCGTCGGCCAGGTAGATCACCGATTCCCCGATGCGCAGCACGGCGCGCAGCATCATGTGCTCGGTGCCGGGCCGCGCCTGGTCCGGCGGGATGGTGTTGGCCACGGTCTGCTCGGAGAGGACCTCCGCGCCAAGGGCCTGGACGTAGAAAGCGATGGCATCGCGGCACGCGCCGCGGAAGTACAGGGTAGGTTGTATGTGCATGAGTCACGCTGACAGGTAAGTGAAGAAAGCCTGCCGCGTGGCCCGATCATGCGTCAGCGCCGCCGTTTGGGCGGATGCGCCGAAGTGAAGGAGCCACACGTTGGACAACCGTTCGCGGTTGGCAGGTCATGTGCAAACATGGTGTGCCTCCTTTCCTGAATGAGTGGGATGGTGCGGAATTCTACGCGAACTGCCGGGCGCGCGCAGCAGCGTCTTTGGCTGGCCTTAAGCCAAGGCGGGAGCCCGCAGGGCCCGCGCGGCTTCAGGTGCCGGAGCGCCAACGGCCCGGGCAGACTTCGTCCTGATGAGGTTTGGTACACTGCGGCGTCTTCATGAGTGAACCGCGCCGATGTCCGAACCCCTTTCCGAGCTGGCCGCCCGTGCCCTGAACCTGCTGAACGGCGGCGTCATCGTGCTCGATGCGCAGCAGCGTATCGTCGTCTGGAACACCTGGCTCACGCCGCGCTGCGGCCGCGCGGCCAACCGGGTCAAAGGGCAGGACTTGTGCGATGTGTTCCCGACGCTGCGCGGCTCGCGGGTGGAGTCGGCGGTCCTCGGTGCACTCACCGAGAACATCCCGGCCACCATCGCACCCTCGCAGGTGCGCGCCCCATTCCCGCTGCGCGAGGCGGGCAGCTTCGACGGCGAGTATGTCGACCAGCTGGTGACCGTCACGCCCTTCAATGAGGGCGAGGAGCGCTTCTGCCTGATCGAGATCCGCGATGTCAGCGGCACGGTGGACCGCGAAAAGCGCCTGCTCGATCATGCCGAGACCCTGCGCGCACAAAGTTATGTGGACGGCCTGACCGGCATCGCCAACCGCCGCTACTTCGACGTGGCGCTGAACCGGGAGCTGAAGCGCGCGATCCGGCTCAAGGCCGGGCTCTCGCTGCTGCTGGTCGATATCGATTCCTTCAAGGCCTACAACGACCACTTCGGCCACCAGCAGGGCGACCAGTGCCTGGCCACCGTGGCGCGGGCACTGGCGGCGATGCTCAAGCGCCCGGCGGACGTCGCGGCGCGCTACGGCGGCGAGGAGTTCGCGGCCATCCTGCCCGATACCTCCGCGGAGCAGGCTGGTGTGCTGGCCGAGGCGATCCGCGCGGAGGTCGCGGCGCTGGCGCTGGAGCACGCCCCGGCCGCCAAGTGGCCGATGGTCACCCTCAGCATCGGCGTCTCCAGCTTCGACAGCAGGGTGCTGAACGAGCCGAAGGCGCTGATCGAAGCCGCCGACAGGGCGCTCTACGCGGCCAAGCACGGTGGCCGCAACCGGGTGGTGGTGGACGGCGAGGCCTGAGCGCCCGCGCTCACGCCGCCGCCGCGGCTTTCGCGCGCAGCGCAAAGGCGCCGTCGCCAAGCAGGATGTGCACCAGCGAGGCCACACCGAGGAACACCGGATACTCCCAGCCGCCATTCGGATTGCTGAACACCCAGCCGTTGGCCGCATGCGCCAGCGTGGCCCCGGCGAGGATGGGCAGCAGCACCAGCGAGGCCGTACGCGCATGCACCCCGAGCAGGATCAGGAGGCCGCCGCCGATTTCCAGCAGCACCACCGGCCAGGCGAGTGCCGGTGGCATCCCATGCGCCGCCAGGAACCCCTGGAAGCCGGGCACCGTGAACACGAACAGTTTGAGCGCCGCGTGGGTCAGCCACATGGTGCCGAGGGCGATCCGCAGCAGCGTCGCGGCGTATGGGGCGGTGCGATGGTCGATCATGATGAATCCCTGGTCTTGGAGTTGAGGAGGTGCTAATGTACGTCGGCACTTCCACAACGAACATCCGCGCCCATGAAACAAGACATTGCACCGCTGCCCATGAACCTCGGTCCGGCCGACCTGGAACTGGTCCTCGCGCTTGCGCGCGGGCGCACGCTGGCCGGGGCGGCGGAGCGGCTGCGGGTGGATACGTCCACGGTCTTCCGCGGCATCAAGCGGATTGAAAGGAACCTCGGCGAGCGGCTGTTCGAGCGGGGCCGCAACGGCTACCTGCCGACGGACCTCGGCGCCGATCTGGCCGCGCACGCGGAACGCATCGAAACCGCCTTGCAGCAGGCGCGCGAGCGGGCTTTCCGCAGTGCGCCGGAGCCCAGTGGCACTTTACGCGTGACCACCACCGACACCATCCTGCACAGCCTCCTGCTGCCGCTGCTGAAGCGCTTTTCCGAGCACTACCCGGCGGTGAACCTGGAACTTATCGCCTCCAACACCGTCGCCAACTTGAGCCAGCGGGATGCCGACATCGCCATCCGCGCCACGCGCACGCCGCCCGAGCACCTGGTGGGTGTGAAGCTGGGCGGCTTGCCAGCGGGCGTGTTCGCGGCGCGCAGCTACCTCGCCGGGCGCGCGCAGCCGCTGGACCTGGCGACCGCGGACTGGATCGCGCTCGATGAATCGCTGCCGGATCATCCGTCGGTCCGCTGGCGCAAAACGCGCCTGCCGCAGATCGCGCCGCGCTATCGCTGCAACAGCGTGCTATCCGTCGCCGGGGCGGTGGCGCATGGCCTGGGCGTGGGGGTGGTGCCGCTGTTCGTGCTGGGGCAGCACCCGGAGGTAAAGCTGGTGGCCGGACCGCTGGCGGAACTGGAGACCGACCTGTGGGTGCTGGCACATCCGGACGTGCGCCACCTGCAGCGGGTCAAGCTGCTGTTTGACTTCCTGAAAGCGGAAGTGCGGCTGTAAGCCCGCTGGCCGAATCCGCGTCTCAGGCAGCTTGCGCGGCACTTGCGGCACTTGCGGCGCTGGCGGCGCTGGCGGGTGCGGGCCGTAACGGGCAGGCGGTCGCGCTGCGCGCCAGCAGGTCCGCGCGCAGCTGCTGGAGCTGGGCGATGCGCGCGTCGATCATGTGGACCTTTTCGCTGAACAGCCGGGCCAGCGCCTCGGTGGGGTCGTCCGCCGTCCACACGCCGGGCAGGTGCTCGCCGATCTCCTGCAGCGTGAACCCCAGCTGCTGCGCGGTGCGGATGTAGCGCACCAGGTCCACCGTCTCCGGCGCCCAGTCCCGGTAGCCATTGGACGAGCGCCGCGCGGCGATCAGCCCGCGCTGTTCATAGAAGCGCAGCGCGTCATTGGTGACGCCGGTCGCGGTGGCGAGTTCTCCGATTTTCATATGTGGTCCGGTGGGGGCTTGACCTTGGAGTGTACTCCAGGGTTTAGCCTGCGGCTCTCTACTTGAGGAGGCCAACATGCCATTTACTTTTCGCCGTGTCGTCCAGGCCAGCGCCTGGTATGACCTGATCGTCACCGCGGGCTTTGCCACGCCCTGGACCTTCGCCATCATCCACGGGCTGCTGCAGCAGGCGGCAGCCGGGCTGCCGGGGACGCTGCCGCCGTTCGAACCGGCGCACATGCTGATGGCGAACCTGCTCGGGTCCATCGTCGTCGTGTGGGCTTTGCTGCGGCTGCACGAGCCGCGTGCTCTCTATGGCCGCTTCGATGCGGCGGGGCGCGTGCTGTTTGCGGCCTGGCAGCTGTACGCGGTGGCGCATGGCGCGAGCGTGCTGGTGCTCGGGTTCACGGTCGTCGAAATCGGGTTCGGCATCGTGCAGATGCTGCCGCTGCGCTGGTTCGCGGATGGCGGGGCTGCCGATCAGCAGAATCAGTACAGGGTGTCGCGCTGGCGCTGGGGCAGCGAGCAGTCGTAGGCCGCACCGTCGATGGCATTGTCCGTGAGCGCTGCGAGGATCTGGCCCGCCGTGGGCACGCCCTCGCGGCCATGTTCCTCCGGGTGCCACAGGCGCGAGCGCAAGATCGCGCGGGCGCACTGGAAGAACACCTTGTCCACCGTGATGCGCAGGACGCAGTGCGGCGCCTTTCCGTCGACCGCGAATGAGGCCAGCAGCTCCGGGTCCACGCTGATGGCGGCGCGTCCGCGCACGCGCACCGCCTCGCCCACGCCGGGGATCAGGAAGATCAGCGAAACGCGCGGGTCGGCCAGCACGTTGCGCAGGCTGTCGATGCGGTTGTTCCCGCGCCGCTCGGGGAGCAGCAGGGTGTGCTCGTCCACGATGCGCACCAGCGGCCCGGCATCGCCGCGCGGCGAGACGTCCGGACCATGTTCGCCGCTGGTGGCCAGCAGGGCAAAGCGTGCCTGCGCGACCCAGCGGGCATACGCGGGGTGCAGGTGATCGGCTTCTTTCGCGGTGGAGGGAGCGGCCACGGGGCCGTACAACGCTTCGAGCGCGGCGAGGTCGGTGATGAAGTGGTCAGGCATGCGCGTATGTTACCCCGTTCGTTACCCCGGCGTTACCCTGTCCGCGCGGGAGCACGCACGGCCGCGCTGCTGGCGCACAGCACCAGCCCGGCCACTGACAGCAGGCCAACGGCGACCGCGATGTTCGAGTGCGCCGAGACCCAGCCAATGGCGGGAGGGCCCATCAGGAAGCCGGTGTAGCCGACCGTCGCCACCGAAGCCATCCCGATATCCGCCGTGGTGCCGGGCGTGTTGGCGGCGGCCGAGAAGATCACCGGGATGACGTTGGAGGCGCCCAGGCCGACCAGCGCGAGGCCGGCCGCGGCCAGGACAAGGTCGTTGCTGCTCGCGGCCAGCGCCAGGCCCGCGAAGATCAAGGCGCCGCCCGCCGCCATCACGCGCACCGCGCCGAGGCGCGCG
>NZ_SPVF01000258.1 GCF_004614185.1 Zemynaea arenosa
CGGCGTTTACGGCGCCTGCGGCCTTCTTTACGGCTATTTTCAGGGCCCGCCGCTATCGTGGCCTCATGTTCCTCCTGCCGGATTACCGACCATGATAGCCACCCTCCGCGCCACCCTGCTGGGCAAGCCCCTCGATCCCCTCAAAGCCGAGACCCGCCATTCGCTGGCGCTGGTCGCCTTCCTGGCTTGGGTAGGACTGGGGGCGGACGGGCTGTCCTCATCCGCCTATGGGCCGGAAGAAGCGTTCAAGGCGCTCGGCGCCCACACCCACTTCGGCCTCTACCTGGCGCTGGCCACGGCGGCCACGGTCTTCATCATCTCGCTGGCGTACAACCAGGTGATCGAGCTGTTCCCCACCGGCGGGGGCGGCTACCGGATTGCGACCGTGCTGCTTGGCCCCTACGCGGGCCTGGTGTCGGGCGCCGCGCTGGTGGTCGACTATGTACTGACGATCGCCATCTCGCTGGCCGGCGGCGTGGACGCCGTCTTCTCGATGCTGCCGCTCGCCGCGCAGCAGTACAAGCTGGGGACGGAGCTGGGCGTGGTGGCGCTGCTGGTCTGGCTGAATTTGCGGGGCGTGAAGGAATCGATCCGGGTGCTGCTGCCCATTTTCCTGGGCTTCGTCCTCACGCATACGGTGCTGATCGTGTACGGGGTGCTGGTGCATGCGCACGCGATTCCCGCCCTTCTGCCGGACACGCTGGCCGAAACCAGCGCGCTGGCCACCGAACATTCGTGGCTGTACACGGTGGCGCTGCTGCTCAAGGCCTATTCCCTGGGCGGCGGCACCTACACCGGCATCGAGGCGGTCTCCAACAACGTCAATGCGCTGGCCGAACCGCGGGTCCGCACCGGCAAGCTCACCATGCTGTACATGGCCTGCAGCCTGGCCTTCACGGCGGGCGGAATCATCCTCCTGTACCTGCTCTGGCAGGCCGTGCCGGCCGAGGGGCAGACGCTCAACGCCGTCGTCTTCAAGTCCGTCCTCGCCCACAGCGGCCTGTCCGGCAGCACGCTGGCGCTGGCGCTGACGGCCACGCTGGCGTTCGAGGCAGGGCTCTTGCTGGTGGCCGCCAACACCGGCTTCCTGGGCGGGCCGGCGGTACTGGCCAACATGGCGGCCGATTCCTGGGTGCCGCACAAGTTCCGCTACCTCTCGACCCGGCTGGTGACGCAGAACGGCATCCTGCTGATGGGCGCCTCCGCGGCCGCGGTCCTGTGGTGGACACATGGCCGGGTAGAACTGCTGGTGGTCCTGTACAGCATCAACGTGTTCCTGACTTTCAGCCTCTCGCTGGCAGGCCTGTGCCGCTACTGGATGGGACAGCGCGGTCAGCGCGGGTGGGGCGGGCGGCTGGCCCTGTCTGCCACCGGCCTGCTGGTCACGGCGAGCATCCTGGTGGTGACGGTCAGCGAGAAGTTCTTCGAAGGCGGGTGGGCGACGGTGCTGGTCACCACGCTGGTGGCGCTGGCCTGCCTGTGGATCCGCGCGCACTACCGGGCGACGCGGGCTCGCATCGCGCAGGTGGACGCGGTGTTCGCGCAGCAGCCCTTGGGGGATGCGGTGGGCACGCCCGAGCCTGACCCGCGGGGCCAGACCGCGGTGTTCATCGTCGGGAGCTCGCGCGGCGGCGGACTGCATGCGCTGCTGTGGGTCCTGCGCATGTTTCCTCACCACTTCCGCAACTTCGTGTTCGTGAATGCGCGCACGGTGGATGCGCAGGCTTACGGGGCGGCGGGCGAGATCGAGCGACTGCGCGCCGAGGCGCAGGCCACGCTTGACGATTTCGTGCGCTTCTGCCACAGCCACGGCATGCCTGCGACGTCCTATCTCGGCTTCGGCACCGATGCGGTGGACGAGCTGACGGCGCTGTGCCACCGCGTTCGGGCGGACTATTCGAACGCGATCTTCTTCACCAGCCGCCTCGTGTTCGAGCGCGACAGCCTGCTGACTCGCTTGCTGCACAACCAGGCGGCCCTGGCGATCCAGCGGCGCCTGCATTTCGACGGGCTCCAGATGATCATCCTGCCGATGAAGCTCTGAGCCCCCCTATTTTTACTTTCGAAAGGAGCTGCCATGCTGGTATTTGTTCTGATTGCGGCCTTGGTCCTGCTGCTGGCCGCCACCGGCCTGCGCATCGCGCGCCAGTTCGAGCGCGCCGTCGTGTTCCGCCTCGGCCGCCTGCAGCGGGTGGCCGCGCCGGGCCTGTACTGGATCATCCCACTGATCGAAACGCAGGTGACGGTGGACCTGCGCACCATTACCGCCTCCGTCATGCAGCAGGAGACCATCACCAAGGATAATGTGCCGGTGAAGATCGCGGCGGTGGTGTGGTACCAGACCATCGACCCGGTCCGCGCCGTGGTGGATGTGCGCGACGTGGACGGTGCCGTGATCCAGGTGGCGCTGACGTCCCTGCGCAGCCTGATCGGCCGTCACACGCTCGACGAGGTGCTCAAGGACCAGGAACAGCTGGCGCGGGTCCTGCGCGAAGCGATCGACGGGGCCACCGAGCCCTGGGGCGTCAAGGTCTCGCGCGTGGAGATGCGCAATGTGGAGATTCCCGAGTCCATGCAGCGCGCCATGGCGCAGGAGGCCGAGGCCTTGCGCGAGAAGCGGGCGCGCATCATCAAGGCGGAGGCCGAGCTGGAGGCCGCGGCGAAGCTGAAGTCTGCCGCCCAGCTGATCATGGAGAATCCGGCGGGCCTGGAGCTCCGCCGCATGCAGATGGTGACCGAGGTGGGCGCGGAGCAGAATACGACCACCGTGATCCTGATGCCAAGCGAATTCGTGGAGATGGCGCGCGGGATCGGCGCGCTGGCCCGCCGGGCTTGAGGTGGCGCCACCGGCGGACCGGCAGCGCACTTGCTGGTCAGGGACAGCGGAAGCGCACGTCCTCCTTGACCTCGACGCCCGGCATGCGTTCGGCCTTGGACTTCTTGGGCTTCTTCGGCTTCTTCACCAGTTCGCCCTTGGCGTTGGTCTCGGGGACGCGGTGTGCGGCTTGGTAGCCGGGTTCCTCGCTGCGCTTCAAGGTCTGCCTGGTGAGGGCTTCGATGGCCCCAAGCTGCGGGGCTTCGTCCGCGCAGACTAGCGACAGTGCTTCGCCGCTGGCGCCCGCGCGGCCGGTGCGGCCGATGCGGTGGACGTAGTCTTCGGCCACGATGGGCAGGTCGTAGTTGACCACCAGCGGCAGGTCGTGGATATCCAGCCCGCGGGCGGCAACGTCAGTCGCCACCAGAACGTCCACCTCCCCTGCCTTGAAGCGCTCCAGCGCGCGCAGGCGCGCGGGCTGGGGCTTGTCGCCGTGGATGGAGTCGGCGGCGATGCGGGCAGCCTGCAAACGGTCCACCAGTTCGTCCACGCCCTTGCGCGTCTTGGCGAAGACCAGCACCTGCTTCCACTGGCGGCGCTGGTACAGATGCAGGAAGAGCTCCGGCTTGCGCTTCTTGTCCACGGTGATGACGGACTGGGTCACGGTCTTGGCGGCGACGTTGCGCGGTGCGACGTCGATGGTCAGCGGCTCGCGCAGCAGCTTGGCGGCCATGGCGCGGATCTCGTCCGAAAAGGTGGCGGAGAAGAGCAGGGTCTGGCGCTGTTTCGGCAGCAGGGCGAAGACCTGATCGAGTTCGCGCGCGAAGCCCAGGTCCAGCATGCGGTCCGCCTCGTCCAGCACCAGCGTGGTGACCTGGTTGAAGCGCACGGCGTTCTGGCGCTGAAGGTCGAGCAGGCGGCCGGGCGTGGCGACCATCAGGTCCACGCCCTTCCGCAAGCGCATCATCTGCGGATTGATGCTCACGCCACCATAGGCCACCATGGTCCGCAGCGGGACGGCGGCGCCGTACTTCTGGAAGCTCTGGTGGACTTGTTCGGCCAGTTCGCGCGTCGGTACCAGCACCAGCGCGCGCACACAGTTGCTGGAGACTTGCGGGCCTTCCATCACGAGCCGCTGCAGCAGGGGCAGGGCGAACCCGGCAGTCTTGCCGGTGCCCGTCTGCGCGGCGGCCAGCAGGTCGCGGCCCGCCAGCACGGCGGGAATACTCTGCGCCTGGACCGGCGTGGGCGTGCGGTAGCCGAGGGTGTCGAGCGCGGACAGCAGGGAGTCGATCAGGCCGAGGGAAGCGAAAGTCATGGGCGGCAGGCGGCTGGCGCGGCGCCAGCCGGGGCGAGTGAACGGAAGGCCCGCATCTTACCAGCCGCGCCGCGCGTACCCAAGGCGCGGGTCGCGGGGGCGCGCGGTCAGGCGCGGGCGCTCACCGTCGGCTTGGTCGGTTCGTGTTTGTCGCCGCAGGCGGTAAGGCCGGCGAGGGCGAAGGCGCAGGACAGCAGCAGGGCCAGGCGGGGCAGCAGGGTAGGCATGACAACTCCTTGTGGCGTGAGGGATGCGACCGATCGTAGCGCGTTCGCCCGGGTGGCGGCGCCGGACTGGCCGCAGGGAGCGCCAGAGGGCGGATTGATGGTGCTGGGGACCGGTTTTGTCGCCGGATAGCCCGTTCCGTCGGATAATGCCGGGATGTGGCAGGCGGGCTTGCTAAGGTTTAGCCATCGCCAACCCTCACTATGGATTTGACATGATCGCCAGTTCCTTCCTCGTACTCCGTCTCGCCGCTGCCTGGCTGGCCATTTACATGGTCATCACCATCACCATCGCCGAGCTGTTCTTCGCCGGTACCGACGTCAACCCCGGCGGGGTGATCGTCTTCGGCGGCTTCGCCCTGGTCGGGGCCATCATCAGCATCGCGGTGTCGCACCTGGGCCGGGTGCGGCTGCTGGCCTCCCAGTGCAATGCGGCGTCGCTGTCCAACCGCCAGCGCCGCCAGATCGAGATTCCGTTCGACGCCAGCGACGCCTGGAGCATGGTCGATGCGGCCATCCGCGAGCTGCCGGGCGCCCACGACATCGAAAGTGCGCGCGACAGCCTGCAGGTGCGCGCCAAGGTCACCCACGTCGATCCCTACCGCCACGGCGGGGACGCGGAGGGCAAGCGCCGCCGGGTGCGCCGCAACCAGATTCTCGCCACCATCACGCCGAACGGCGATGCGGGCAGCGTGACGCTGGTGTGCGAGCCGGAGCGGCCTACCTGGACCGACGCCTTCCTGGTGGACGGCGGCACCAACCTGGAAAACGCGGAAGCCATCGTGCGGGCCCTGACCCGGCGCGTGGCCGAGCGGCGCCGCGGCGAGCAGGTGTCCGTCGAGAAGACCGTGATGGAGAAGGAGCTGTCGGAGGCGCGCCTGTCGCTGCTGCATGCGCAGGTGGAACCGCACTTTTTGTATAACACGCTGGCCTCGGCCCAGCTGCTGACCCGCACCGATCCGCCGCGTGCCGACGAGATGCTGGGCAACCTGATCTCCTACCTGCGCCACTCTCTGCCGCGCGACGGGCAGTCCCTGTCGACGGTCGGCGAGGAGCTGGAGCGGGCCCGCGCCTATCTCGACATCCTCAAGATCCGCATGGGCTCCCGCCTGAACTTCCAGATCGAGGTGCCGGAGGAACTGATGTCCGTGCTGCTGCCGCCGATGATGCTGCAAACGCTCGTGGAAAACGCCATCAAGCATGGGCTGGAGCCCAAGACCGGCGGCGGCACGGTGTGGGTGCTGGCGCGGGCCTTCGACCAGTCGGTCTCGATCACGGTGGCCGACGATGGCCGCGGCTTCTCGGCCGAAGGCGGGGGCACCGGCATCGGCCTGCGCAATGTGCGGGAACGCCTGCGGCTGGCCTTCGGTGCTGCGGCCTCCTTCGCGATCGTGGCCAACTTCCCGAGCGGAGTGGCGGCCACCATCACGGTGCCCAATTCCACTCATCCTGCCATGAAGGGAGAGGTTCATGCTTAAGTGCGTGGTCGCCGAGGACGAGACCCTGCTGCGCGACGCCTTGGTGCAGATGCTGGGCGAGGCCTGGCCGGAGCTGCAGATCGTGGCGGCGGTGGAAGACGGCGCCGCGGCGCTGGAAGCCATCGCCGAGCACCAGCCGGACGTCGCCTTCCTCGATATCCGCATGCCGGGGCTGACCGGGCTGGAAGTGGCGCAGGCGCTGGCCAACGCCAGCCCGCATACCCAGGTGGTGTTCGTGACGGCCTATGACCAGTATGCGATCGACGCCTTCGACAAGGGCGCGGTGGACTATCTGCTCAAGCCCGTGGCGCGCGAGCGGCTGGAGGCGACCATCCGCCGCATCCAGGACCGGGCCGGCAAGGACGCTGCGGCGCTGGCGGAGCTGCTGGCGCG
>NZ_SPVF01000130.1 GCF_004614185.1 Zemynaea arenosa
GGCGCGCTTCGTGCGCCCCGCCGCCGGCCATCCGGCCGCGTTCCGGCGGCCGGGCCGCCTGCGCCGCCTGGGGCTTGAAACTGGAGCTACCGCTATCGTTATCGTTATCGCTGGCCGACATATCGCCTCGCACCGCACGGCGCGTCCTCACCCGCGCCCTGGTGGTACTCCTGGGCCTGAGACTAGCATGGTGCGGCGGGCGGTGTCGAGCCACCCTGGAGCGGCCGTGCGGACTGCGCCACGGCCGCTCCAAGCGTCAGCGGACGTGGGCGCGATTGAGGCGCCGCTCGGCGACGCGCTGCAGATGTTCGAAGGCGAGGCTGAGCACCCAGTAGATACACGCTGCCGCAATGTACAGCGGCAGCGGGCGGAAGGTGGCGGCAATCACCTCTTTCGTCGCCAGCATCAGCTCCGTCATGGTGATCACCGAGACCAGCGAGGTGTCCTTGATCAGGCTGATGAGGGTATTGCTCATGGACGGCACCGCGACCCGCAGCGCCTGCGGCAGCACGATGTGGTACAGCGTCTGCCAGTGGCCCAGCCCCAGGCTGTAGGCCGCGCGCCATTGGCCCTGGCCGATGCTGAGGATCGCACCGCGGATGCTCTCCGAGAGATAGGCGCCGGCATTGAGGCTGAGCGCCAGCACGCCCGCCGTCACCGGCGTGAACTCGATGCCGATGCTGGGCAGGCCGTAGTAGATGACGAACAGCTGCACCAGCAGCGGCGTGCCGCGCATCGCGCTCACGTACACATTGGCAGGCCAGCGCACCACGGCCCACTCGGACATGCGCATCACCGCCGTGGGGAAGCCGATCGCCAGGCCGCCGACCATGGCGGCCACCGCGAACAGCAGGGTGTACATGGTCCCGGTCAGCATGACCGGGGCGGCGTCCTTCAGCAGCTGGAGCAGCTCCGCAAATTCGAGTTCCATCGGCCGCGCGTCAGTTGGGGCGGGAGACGTCGATGCCGAACCACTTGATGGAGGCGGCCTTCAGGCTGCCGTCGGCGGCGGCATCCTGCAGGGCCTTGTCCAGCGCGGCCTTGAACTGCGGGTTCCCCTTCTGGAACGGGATCGCCATCTTCGCCACCTCGCCCACGCGCGCCCCGGCCTTGATCGGCAGCGGCGAATTCTTGAGCAGGTAGGCGACCATCAGGCTGTCGTTGAGGGCCGCGTCGATGCGGCCGGAGGCCAGGTCGGCCAGCGTTTCCGGCGTGGCCGGGTAGCTCTTGACGATCACGCCCGGCGCGGCCTTGGCCTGCATCTCGTACACGGTGCCCTGCCCCGCGCCCACCTTCTTGCCCTTCAGGCTTGCGAAGCTGGTGTAGACCGCCGCATCGTTCTTGCGCACCACCAGCTGCGGGCTGGAATAGGTGTAGGGGATGGAGAAGTCGAAGGCCTGCGCGCGCTGGGGGCTCATGGCCACCTGGCTGATGATCACATCGTATTTGCCCGCCGCGAGGCCGGCCAGGATGGCGCTCCACTCGGTCGCCACGAACTCCGGCTTGAGCCCCAGCTTGGCGGCCAGGATGCGCGCGACGTCCACGTCGTAGCCGGTCAGCGCATTGGTTTTGGCGTCCTTGAAGTTGAACGGCGGGTAGGTCCCTTCCATCGCCACGCGCAGGGTGCCACGCGCCTTGGCGGCGGCCAGCAAGTCGGCCGCGTGGGCCTGCAGGGTCAGGAGGCCGGTCAGGGCGACGGCGAGGAGCTTGAGCTTCATGAGGGTCCCTTGTGAAATCGTTCTAGTAATAAGCGCGGGCGCGCACGCCGAACTTGTGGCCGGTGACGAGCACCGTGCTGGCGACCAGGGTCGAGAGTCCCAGGATCAGCTGCACCAGCCGGTCCGCGGGCAGCACCCAGATGCGGCCCTTGGGCGGTTCGGCGCCGGTGGCGGCGACGATCAGGGGCGCGATCCATTCCGCCTCCTCGTCCACGTCCAGCACCACCGCGTCGTCCAGCGTCTGCATGTAGACATTGCCGCCCGGGCCGAGCGTGAAGCAGATGCCGACCCCGGTCTCCTTCGGGCTGATCATTTCCTGCATGCAGGCGTTGTGTTCCTCGATCCATGCCTCCACATCTTGTGGCGTCAGCAATTCAATCCAGGGACGGGGGCGGAAACGCGGAACTGCTTCTTGGGTCATTGCATTGGGAAAAATGTCAGACGCCGTATCGTACGGCATTTTGCGGAGGTCAGGTATGAATACCAACTACACGTCGGACTTCGAGGGCTTCATGAACCGCTTCCTGGAAAAGCACCCGGACGTGGTGGAAGACCAGAAGCGCGGCTGGTATATCTGGTGGGACCATCGGCTCGACCTGGACGCGCAGGAACGCGAGAAGGCATCCGAAGTCCCAGCCAAGGGCTACCCCTACCAGTAAGCGGGCTCAGCCCTTCCAGGTGCGCTGGAGTCCCGTGTCGGCGTGAATCCAGCCGCCTTTCGGCCCTTCGCGGTAATAGAAGCCGACGCCGCCCTGGCGGAAGCTGCGCACCAGCCCGCCCAGCACGTCCGAGGTCAGCTTGGCGATGCGCACATCGGCCGCCTTGGCCTTGCAGTGCAGGGACTGGCGCGCGGCCGGGATGCCTTGCTCGATGAGCCTGTTGTTGGTGTCCAGCGTGCGGTAGCCGGACAGCACTTCCAGCGGCTGCTCGATGCCGAAGCGGGCGATGTAGGCCTGGGTGCCCCACAGCGTTTCGAGCAGCTTGGGATCCATGGCGGCCGCTTCCTTGCCCTGCACGTCGCGCAGGATGTGGCAGAGCTCCTGGTACGCGGCGTCGACGATCTCGCCATCTTTCCAGTACAGCACCCTGGTCTTTTCGCCGCTCTGCGGGCGCACCAGCGACAGGGTGCGCGGCTTGATCCAGAAATCGAGGTCGAGCGACTGGGCGTCGAACAGGTCGGGCGGCGGAGCGAGATCGGCCGGGGCCGCATCGGCCGTGGCGGCGCGCTCCTTGCCGTCCTTGGCGAAAGCGAGCGGTGCGGCCAGGGCCGACAATGCGAGGCCCTGACGGAGAAAATCCCTGCGAGAAGACATGTCAGACCGGGGGTGCTAAAAGATGAGCCGTACTATAGCGGAACACCCGCCATTTTCAAGTCCGCACGTGTGCAGATGTGGCGGCGTTCAGCCGCTGCAGGGACAGAAGCGCTTGCGGGCCGACGCCGAACAGGCATTTTCCGCGTTCAGCTGCTTCCAGTAGAAATCGCATTCCAGGCCAAAGCAGGACTTGTCCTTGCCCGCGTGGACGTAGCCATTGCGCGCGTAGAACTCGCTCGCCGTTGCCGTGCTCTTGAGCTTGACCACGCTGACGCCCCACGCGCGCGCCTGGTCCTCCAGCCCGCACAGCAGGGCCTTGCCGGCGCCGCGGTGCAGGGCCTCCGGCACCACGTAGCAGAGCGAAATCTTGCCCGCCTGGTTGATCAGCCCAACGCCAACGATCCTGCCGTCCAGCTCGGCGACGAGCGAATGGTTGGCGGGTGCGGTGAACCAGCCCGCCACGGTTTGCGGCGTCTTGTTGCCGAGCCAGTTGTCCAGCATGGCCGGGTCATTCCGGTGATCCAGCGCGCAGCACTCGACGATGGAACGCCGCAGCACCTCGCAGGCAGCGGCGGCATCGTCGACAGTAGCAGTGCGGATCTGAATACCCATAGTCAAAAAAGAAAAACCTGTTTCTTTCACCCAATCGGTCCGACTATACACCTTCGCCGGAACGCCCGTGGTTGCGCGGCGCATTGTGGTTGCGTGCCTTAAACTTCGCGGCGGCTGCGGATTGTAGACGAACCGAAGTTGGCGACACAAGCGCGTTATATGCATAACCATGCTCGCGTACAACGGTCAAAAATATTTACGGAAAGGTGACATTTCGCCATTTCAATACCCTGTGGAATGCCCCAGATAGGTAGCAAGCGGGATTGCTGCGCACTGGAGGAACTTTTTTTGGCCTCAGCAGCTCAAACTGGTCTGTGCGCCATTTACACAGGCCAGCCGTGATGATATCTTCGTGACTTAAAGTATTGCTTCACAGCTAGACACAGTTCCCTTGAGTCAATTTGACACTTTTTTAGCGTGGAGCCGCCCCTCTTGGAACAAGGAATCCATGATTAAGAAACTGTTTGTCGCTGCCCTGCTGACCTCCGCCGCCACCACCGCCTTCGCCGGTGAACCGCGCCTGGGCTCGCAGTCCGTGCTGGTGATCGAAGACGACACCGGCAAGATCCTGCTCGAAAAGAACGCCGACGCCGTCGTTCCCATCGCCTCGCTCACCAAGCTGATGACCGCCATGGTCGTGCTGGACTCCAAGCCGGACATGGATGAGAAGATCGCCATCGACCGCTCGGACGTGGACATGCTCAAGCACAGCACCTCGCGCGTGCCGGTCGGGGGCGTGATCAGCCGCCGCGACGTGCTGCAGCTGGCGCTGATGTCGTCGGATAACCGCGCCGCCGCCTCGCTCGGCCGCACCTATCCGGGCGGCCTGCCGGCCTTCAAGGCCGCGGTCAAGGCCAAGATCGCCACCCTGGGCATGACCCACACCGTGATCGAGGAGCCAACCGGCCTGTCGCCGCACAACCGCTCGAGCGCGGAAGACCTGGTCAAGATGGCGAATGCCGCCGCGGCCTACCCGGAGATCACCCGCATCACGACCTCCAAGAACGACGAGATCTCGATCAACGGCCGGGACGTGGGCTTCCACAACACCAACCGCCTGGTCGGTGCCAAGGGCTGGGACATCGGCCTGTCCAAGACCGGCTACACGCAGGAAGCGGGCCGCTGCCTGATCATGAAGATCAAGTCTGCCGGCAAGAACGCGACCATGGTGCTGCTGAACGCCAAGGCCAGCTCGGCCCGCGTGCTGGACGCGATGAACATCCGCCGCTTCATCACCGGCGAGAAGGAGCCGGCGCGCGTGGCCGCCAAGACCACCCGCGTGGCCGCCAAGCCGGCCGGCGTCCGCCTGATCAAGGCCAAGCCGCGCAAGATCACCGTCAAGCAGCGCCGCCGCCGTTCGTAACACGCTGGACTGCTGATGCACAAAGGGACGCCGCGGCGTCCCTTTTGTTTGTCCAGACCGTCGGCGTCCCGCCTGTTGCCCAGCGGCCCGGAGCGGTCAGTCTGGCAGCAGGCGAACCACCGTCGCCGCTCCCGCGGCCCGCGCCTGGGAGGAACTGGCAGCAAGCAGTGCGCGCGCGGCTGCCTGCAGGCGCGCCCGGTCCGGCGCGGCCACACCGGCGAGCTGGGTGCGCATGTTTTCGCCCACGAAGTACTCCGCGTGCGCATGGGGCACCCGCCGCCCGCGCTGCGCGCTGGTGCGGAACTTGTCGAGCAGCGCGGCCGGATCGCTCGCCAGCGCGAGCTCGGTCAGCTTGGCGCGGTACTCCAGCTCCGACTCCTCCAGCTTCGGAAAATCGCGGTTGTCCGCGAAGTGCTGGCCTTCGTGGCCCAGGAAGGTGACCTTGAACTTCTCGCCTTCAAGATCGTAGTTGTCCGCCAGTGCATACAGCACGCCGTTGGCCGTCCAGCCACCCGCGCCGGTGCGCTCGCAGCTCGCGTAACTGAGCCAGCCGCGCGACAGGAAGCCGCCCATCAGCACCACCGGAACCTGCACGGTATGCTCCGGCAACTGCACCGTGTAGTCCTTGCGCTCCTCTTGCGTCCACAGCATCAGTTCATAGAACGGATGCGTGATACCGGTCAGCGTGTGCACGCCCTGCCCGTCCAGGTAGACCTTGACCTGATTGGTGGCCGCATCCAGGCTGGCGCGGTTCCAGCCGGTGCCCGGCAGGAGCGCGTTGAGCTGGGCCAGGAGGGCGGCCTCGGCTCGCGCCTTGGCCGCCTCACCGAGCATCTGCATGCGCCAGTACTGGCGATACGCCGCCAGGAACGGCGCGGCCGGGCCGGTGATGGTGGCGGGCGGATGAGCAAAGCGCTCGCGGATGCAGCCGAAGGCGATGGCATCGCGGCCGGAGAGCCGGTCCGCTTGCGGGCCTACGGTATCGAGCAGTCCGCGGATATCGCCTTGGAGCAGCAGGCGGCGCATGTCGGCCGTGGGATCGGAGGCTGGCGCGGCGCCAGTCCGCCGCGCGGCCGTGGCGGGCGATCAGCGCCAGCGCCAGCTCCAGCCGCAGGCGGCGCACATAGCCACCGATGCTGTCGCCGGTCCACGCACGGAAAGCCCGCGCCAGGGTGGACGGATGCACGCCCGATTCGCGCGC
>NZ_SPVF01000172.1 GCF_004614185.1 Zemynaea arenosa
TGCCGCGGCAGCGCACAACGGTGGCGCGGCGGCGAATGGCGGCAGCGAGGTTGGTAACGGCGGCGCGGGCGGCAGCAAGGGCAACGGCATGGGCTCGCCCAAGCTGGGGACCACCAAGCCGGTGCGCCACCATACCGGCCCGGCACGCGCCGATGGCGAGAAGCCGCTGGCCTCGCCGGCGGTCCGCCAGCGCGCCTGGGACCAGGGTATCGAGCTGCAGTTCGTGCCAGGCAGCGGACCCGCGGGCCGCATCACGCACGAGGACCTGGACGCATACATCGCCCACGGCTCCCAGCACGGCGGCGGCAGCGCCGATACGCGCTACCAGCAACTGACCGAGGAACGCGAAATTCCGGTGATCGGCCTGCGCCGCAAGATCGCGCAGAAGATGCAGGAAGCGAAGCGCCGCATCCCGCACTTCTCGTACGTGGAGGAAGTCGACGTCACCGAACTCGAACACCTGCGCGGCCGCATGAACGACAAGTACGGCAAACAGCGCGGCAAGCTGACGGTGCTGCCGTTCCTGATGCGCGCCGTGGTGCTGGCCCTGCGTGACTTCCCCCAGATGAACGCCCGCTTCGACGACGACAACGGCATCATCACTCAGTACGACCCGGTCCACCTGGGCATCGCCACCCAGACCGACTCCGGCCTGATGGTGACCGTGATGCGCAACGCGGAAGCGCGCGACCTGTGGTCCTGCGCCGGCGAGACGGTGCGCCTGGCGGAAGCGGCGCGCTCGAACAAGGCATCGCGCGAGGAGCTGTCCGGCTCCACCATCACCATCTCCAGCCTGGGGCCGCTGGGCGGCATCGTCACCACGCCGGTCATCAACCATCCGGAAGTGGCGATCATTGGCGTGAACAAGATCGTCGAACGTCCGGTCATCAAGAACGGCCAGATCGTGGCGCGCAAGCTGATGAACCTGTCCTCGTCCTTCGACCACCGCGTGGTGGACGGCATGGATGCGGCGGAATTCATCCAGGCCATCCGCGCCCTGCTCGAATGCCCGGCCATGCTGTTTGTGGAGTAAACAAGACCATATGAACGCACATACAACAACTTTGCTGGTGATCGGCGGCGGGCCGGGTGGCTACGTCGCTGCCATCCGCGCCGGGCAACTCGGCATTCCGACCACGCTGATCGAGACCGGGGAACTGGGCGGCACCTGTTTGAACGTGGGCTGCATCCCGTCCAAAGCCCTGATCCACGCGGCCGACGAATTCGAAAAGGTCGCCCACTTCGCCGACGGTTCCCCGCTCGGCATCTCGGCCACCGCGCCGAAGATCGACCTGGCCCGCACCACCGAGTGGAAGAACGGCATCGTCAAGCGCCTGACCGGCGGCGTGGGCGCGCTTCTGAAGAAGAACAGCGTGCATGTGGTGAAAGGCTTCGCCCGTATCGTCGACGGCAAGACGGTGGAGGTGGAGCGCGAAGGCCAGGACCCCTACCGCATCGGCTGTGAACACATGCTGATCGCAACGGGCTCCTACACCTTCGAACTGCCGTCCATGCCCTTCGGCGGCCGCGTGATCAGCGCCACCGAGGCGCTGTCCCCCTCCTCCGTGCCGGGCAAGCTGGTGGTGGTCGGCGCAGGCTACATCGGCCTGGAGCTGGGCATCGCCTACCGCAAGCTCGGCGCCGAAGTCACGGTGGTCGAAGCGCAGGAGCGCATCCTGCCCGCCTATGACGCGGAACTCACCCAGCCGGTGGCCGCCTCCCTCAAGGGTCTGGGCATCACCGTCAAGCTGGGCCACTCTGTGCTCGGCCTGAACGACCAGGGCGACGCGGTCCGTGTGCGCACCGCGTCCGGCGAGGAGTCCGAGCTGGCGGCGGACCAGGTGCTGGTGGCCGTGGGCCGCCGCCCGCGCACGGAAGGCTTTGGCCTGGAGCAGCTGATGCTGGACATGGACGGCCGCTTCATCAGGGTGGACGACCAGTGCCGCACCTCGATGCGCAACGTGTGGGCCATCGGCGACGTGACCGGTGAGCCGATGCTGGCGCACCGCGCGATGGCGCAGGGCGAGATGGTGGCCGAGATCGTCTCGGGCAAGAAGCGCCACTTCCAGCCTGCGGCGATGCCGGCGGTGTGCTTCACCGATCCGGAAGTGGTGGTCGTCGGCGAGACGCCGCGGGAAGGCTACATCACCGCGTCCTTCCCGTTCGCGGCCAATGGCCGTTCCATGACGCTGGAGTCCAAGGACGGCTTCGTGCGCGTGGTGGCACGGCGGGACGATCACCGCATCGTCGGCTGGCAGGCGGTAGGCAAGAGCGTATCCGAGCTGTCGGCCGCGTTCTCGCAGTCGATCGAGATGGGCGCGCGGCTGGAGGACATCGCGGGCACCATCCACGCCCACCCGACCCTTGGGGAAGCGATCCAGGAAGCGGCGCTGCGCGCGCTGGGGCACGCGCTGCACATCTGACGCCAGCGCTGTCAAAACGCGCCGCCGTCTCCGCATCCCGCGGGGCGGCGGCGTTGTCGTTTCAGTCCGCGCTGCCGGGCACCTTGCGCAGGTCCGCGAACGGCATCGGGCCGACGTGCATCAGGAAGACCTGGTCCACGTCGAGCCGTTCCCGGTCCACGGCCTGCACCAGTTCATCCACTGTCTGCGGCATCGAGTATTTCCCGTCCGGCGTCACCTGGAACACATCACTGCCATACAGCAGCCGGTGCTCGGGCAGCCAGGCGACCATCTGGCGCTCGGCACTCGCACCACGCACCGGATACAGTTCGATGCGGTTGGCCCCGCGGCCGATCACCGTCTTGTCCGAAACCAGCGCCATGCGGGCCGGCTTGGGATGGCGCTGCAATGCATCCGGCTTGCTCGCATACGAGGCCCCGATGGTCCGGCGCAGGATCGGGGCGTTGCGGTCCAGCGCATACACTTCGATTCCGCGCGCCACGTACTCGCGGATGCCCGCCAGGTGCGGCCACGCATCCGACGTGGTGACGACCGCTTTGACTTTCTTGTCAGGAAACAGCTTGGCGGCCTGCGCCAGCACCGCCACGGAATAGTCGGACGAGATGGGCGCTTCCAGGATCACCAGCCCATCGTCCTGTTCCACGATCGCGGTGTACCACGCGCCCGCCAGCATCGCGATTCCGGGCTTGAGTGTGACCGGATCCTTGGGTTGCGGCGGGGGCGCGGTCTGCGCGGCGGCCTTGCGGAAGGCCTGGACCACCCCGTCCGGAATGGCGCGCTGGGCCAGCGTACTACCCTGCTGCAGCTTGAGGGTGCGCAGCATGTAGGTGCGGTCGGGCAGGCCGGTGGTCAGCACGTCCCACTGCATCGGATAGCGCACGCCGCTCGCATCGCGCCGCCAGAAGCCGAAGTGGGTCTGCCGGACCACGTCGCCCAGGAAGGCGGCATAGCCGTCGCGCACCAGCGGACCACTGTAGTCGACCGCGGTGGGC
This sequence comes from Zemynaea arenosa, assembly GCF_004614185.1. Taxonomy (GTDB): domain Bacteria; phylum Pseudomonadota; class Gammaproteobacteria; order Burkholderiales; family Burkholderiaceae_D; genus Telluria; species Telluria arenosa. The sequence continues at coordinate 3,416 of NZ_SPVF01000172.1, forward strand.
AGGTGGGTTGCCGCGCTCAGGTACACCCTGACCGGCGCACCGTCCAACGTGAAGCCGACCACGTGCTGCGGCATCGTGTAGAGCGTGACATCCTGCTCGGCGTGGAGGTCCGGTGCGTCCAGTGCGGTCAGCAGCAGCCGTTCAGGCGCCAGGGAGAGTGTCTCCTGGGCGGCCTGCACGTCCTGCGCGCGGCCGGGCATCGAACGTTCACCCATCGAGCGCATGGCGACGCCGTCCTTGACCAGCAGCTCCGTCGCGTAGCTGGCATTCGGCGGAAACAGCACTTCCAGCTTGCGCGACAGGCCGCGGATGGCCGGCTCGTGGACCTCGTTCAGTGTGTGGAACTCCACCATGAATGGGCCCTCCGGGCGCTCGGACTGCTCCAGCAGGTTGCGGTAGCCGCGCGCCTCGATCACGACGCTGCCGATCCCGCGCAGCCGCTGTTCGCCGCCCTGCGCTTCCAGCCCCGCGCGCACCAGCGCCACCGCCTTCCCGTCCGCGGCCCCCGCCGGCCCGCACAACACCAGCGCACTCACAGTCAGGGCCAGGAGCCCCGCCAGATTCAACATATGTATCTCCTTTCTCGTTCCAATGGAAAGCAAGGCGGAGAGTATGCCGCGCGGGGGCGGCAGGCCGTCAAGCCGCGGGAACGGGTTCTTAAGCTGGCGCCAAGGTTCGGCCAGGCCAATGCTGCGGCAAGCCGGGCGTTGCTGCGCCGCGACGGCCGAGGCAGCCTCAGATGATACTGCTGAGCAGTCGTATGTTATCTTTTGTGCAAAGGGCGACGGGCCGGAGATGTATTGCTGAGCCAAAGTCAATACACTTCTGCCGTCGCGTCAATACATAAGGGGTCGCCATGGCAAGAGAGGCGCTGCTCTGCATCTGCCCGCCCGACAGCGGCGGGCTGGCGGCCCTGCACGCTGCGCTGCCCGGACGCACGGTGCTGACGGCGGCCACGCTGCACGAGGCGCAATGCCTGCTGGACCAGCAGCCCTGCGCGGTCGGCTTGCTGATCGACACCATCGGACGCGCGCCCGACCCCGAACTGCAGATTTTCCTGAGCCGCCACAGTCATATGCACTGGGTGGGCGTGCTGCCCCGCACCGTCCTGGACAGTGACGCGCACCGGCGCCTGATGGCCACCCACCTGAGCGACTACCATACCCTGCCCGTCGACCCGGACCGCCTGCGCTTCACGCTGGGCCACCTGTTCGGCCAGGCAGCGCTCCAGGACGACACGGCGCTGCCGCCCAGGCTCGGAGCCATGGGCATCACCGGGAACAGTCCCGCCGTGCAGCGCCTGCGCATCCAGATCGCCCGCGTGGCGCGGGTGAGCGCCCCGGTGCTGATCTGGGGGGAATCGGGCAGCGGCAAGGAGCTGGCCGCGCAGGCCATCCACCGCGCCTCGGCGCGCGCGGAAGGGCCCTTCGTGGCGATCAACTGCGGCGCGATTCCGCCCAACCTGATCCAGTCCGAGCTGTTTGGCTACGAGCGCGGCGCGTTCACCGGCGCCACCCACGCCCGCGCCGGCCTCATCGAATCGGCCAGTGGCGGCACCATCTTCCTGGACGAGATTGCCGACCTGCCGCGCGAGCAGCAGGCCAACCTGCTGCGCTTCCTGCAGGAGAAGACGATCTACCGGGTGGGCGCGACCCGCAGCGTGAGCGCGGACGCGCGCGTGATCGCGGCCTCCCACGTGAACCTGGAAGTGGCCGTGGCGGAAGGCAGTTTCCGCGAGGACCTGTACTACCGACTCTCGGTTTTGCCGCTGGTGGTGCCCCCGCTGCGGGAACGGCAGGCCGACCTGCGCGCACTGGCCGACCAGATCTTCGCCAGCCACGCGGGCGACGCCGGCCGGCGCTTGCGCGGCTTCACGGCCGGGGCCCATGCCGCCATGCTGCATTACAGCTGGCCCGGGAATGTGCGCGAGCTGATCAATCGCATCCGCCGGGCGATCGTGATGTGCGACGGGCGCCTGATCACGGAAGAGGATCTGGGCCTGGCCGCGCCGCCCGAACCGGCCGCGGTGGCGAAGGAGCTGGGCGCCTCCCGCGAGCGGTTCGAACGCGAGGCGGTGACGGACGCGCTGCGCCGCCACGGCGGCATGGTCAGCCGCGCCGCCCGCGACCTCGGGGTGTCGCGCTCCACCATGTACCGGCTGCTGGACAAGTACGGGCTGCACGGCCGGTCCTGAGCACGCTGGAGCGGCCGCGGCACACTTTTGTCCCGCATCTGGCACAGCTTCGGACCGCAGCGCCCGGTCCAGCCAAGCCGGCACAGCAAAACCTCTCATGCCATCAACGGCTTAGCACGGTCCCGTGGGCGCTGGCACCGGTCTTGCGTAAGTGGCCCCGCTGCCCGAAGCAAGCTCAGCATCCATAAACGAGACCACGTGGGAGACGCACATGAAACACACCCTGATAGCCGCGGCGATTTTGCTCGCCTTCGGCTCCGCCCAGGCCCAGGATTCGCACGACCGGACCAACTCTGGCCGCAACAGCGACGCCCTGGCATCGGCCGCCGCCTCGGCCGCGGCCAACAATGGTGGGACCTCCACCAACACGGTCGATAACGCCTTCAACTCCTCTTCGGCCACGGCCACGAGCAGCCTGAGCGGCACCGTGACCGGCAACGCGATCAACAACATCGGCAACGTCGCCTCCAACACCGGCAACGCCAACGGCGGCCGCGGCACCGGCGGCGACGGCGCCTCGGGCAGTGGCGGCAA
>NZ_SPVF01000085.1 GCF_004614185.1 Zemynaea arenosa
GCCCTGCTCGGTCAGGATGTCGGCCAGCAGGTCGCGCTCGCGCTGGGCGGCGGCCGAATCGAGGCCGTTGTGGCGCTCGCGCAGGCCCAGCAGGGTTTCCTGCAGAGCCTTCGCGTTGTTGTGGTCGCCCAGCTTCAGCAGCAGCAGGGCCAGCTGGCGCATGCAGGCCAAGGTGTCCTCGTGGGCCTGGCCCAGCAGGCGCTGGCGGCCGTCCAGCACGCGCTCGTACAGCATGCGGGCGCGGGACAGCTCGTTGGCGCGGGCCAGCGCGTCCGCGTGCGCCGCCAGGCAGCTCAAGGTCATCTCATGGGCGGAGCCGAACAGGCGGGCGGCGCGCTCGTTCATTTCCTCGTGCAGGCCCAGCGCCTGCTCATGGTCGCCCTGGCGCGACAGCACGCCCGCCAAGCCGAGGCCGGCGGTGAGCGCATCCGGATGGTCCGGCCCGCGCAGGCGGCGGGCATCGTCCAGCAGCAGTTCGTACAGGAAGCGCGCCTCGGACAGCTGGCCGGCCTGCTGCATCACGGCCGCCAGCCGGGCGCGGCTGCCCCGCGTTTCCGGATGCTCGTCGCCGAACAGGCGCTGGCGCAGGGCGGTGCTCTCCTCGAAGCACGGCAGGGCCTGGCGCATGCGGCCTTCGGCCAGGTAGATTTCGCCCAGCCGCTGCAGGTCGCGCGCCAGCGGGGCGCCGTCAGCCGTGCCCAGCTCCTCGCTCAGGCGGGCCGCCGAGATGCTGCGCAGCAACTGCAGCTCGCCGCGCGACTGCCAGGGCAGGAAGCCATCGGCCACCCAGTCCAGCAGGGCTTCGAAGGTGCGGGTCAGCGAAAAGCGGTCGCCGCCGCGCTCCAGGTGGGCCGCCAGCCGCGCGCCGGTCAGCCCGTAGGAATGCTGGAGCTGGACTTCGTCGAAATAGCTGTTCAGGCTGAGGCGGTCTTGCCCGTAGGCCTCGCGCAGCAGTTGCTCCAGCACGGGCTGGTAGCCGGGCGCGTCGCGGTCGCCCCAGCGCCAGGCGCGGCGCCGCTCGCTGTCCGCGCTGTCGACCGAACACGGCAGCGGATAGACGACCAGCCGCCGCTGTTCTTCCTCATGAGAGCGCCGGTAATCGATTGCGCGCTGGACCACGCCAAGCAGCCCGTCGAGGCTGCGCTGCGAGGGCGAAAACAGGGCCACCAGCTTGCGCGGCAAAAACGTCGTGCAGATGGCGACCTGGGCCGAGCGGCCGCCGCGCGCATCCACCAGCACGTGGCGGAAATGGCGGGACAGCATATCGGCAAAGGCCCGGAACAGGGCCGGGCAGCGCTGGAACAGGCCTTCCCAGTCGAGCGCGGCGGCGCGGGCGCCGAAGCTGTCGTCCATCCGCGCCGCGCGCATCAGGTACAGCGGGCGGGTCTCGTCCACCCGGGTGACGTAATCCTGCCACGGCACCGCGTCCAGCACCTTCTGGGCCAGCACCGTGTCGGCCGGGTCGCTGCGCCCGCCGCCGCCTTCGCTGATCCGGTCCAGCGCCTGGCCGCAGGCGGTGAAGTATTCGAGCACGCCCCCATGCTCGTACTGCTCGTCAAAGTAACGGTCCAGCCCCGGCGATTCGGTGTCCCAGTCGATCATCAGCACCGGCACGGTGGCGTTCTGGCGCCCGGCCAGCAGCACGGCCAGGTTGGACAGCGCCACACTGCGGGTGGGCCCACTCTCGTATGCGTAGAACGTTATGACTTCGCCGGAAGTGGCCAACGGCGGAAGCGATATTCTATTGAGTTCCATAAAGCTCCTCATATTTTTGGAAAAGAAAAATCGGGCACGGCACGCCATGGCTGTGTGACAGCCGGCAGGACGAATTGGTTGCAGTCGTGGTCCGCCGGCGTGAACATTTTTTGGTAGTGATACAAAGTGGCAATGCGCTCGACCAATTTTTCTATGTGTGGCAGAAACTCCGGATTCGATTTCAGGTCCTCCGTGGCCATCGTGTACCCCGAGAAGTCGAGGTAGAAACCGGGATTCTTGATTTGCGGGGGCAAATCGAGGGGGTGGCGGGTCATGATCACCGGGATGATCAGGCGGCTGGGCAACTGGTACCAGGCGCCGCGCTGCTGCTCCAGCAGCTGCATGGCGGCAAATTCGCGCCGGGTGGCCTCGTGCGCCTCGTACTTCGGGGTGTAGATGAGGATCATGCTGACGCTCTCGCACAGGGCGCGGGCGAGGCGTTTGTCGAGGTCGTCACCGCCGCCGAGGAAGTCGGTGTCGATGAACAGTTCGTCCTCGTTGTCGAAGTGCGGTTCGAGGTAGCAGCGGATCGCGTCGGACAGGTCGGTCTTGAACCGGTTCATCAAGGCGTGCCGGCCGTGCGCGTAGCTGAAAAAACAGCCGTGTCGGATTGTCATGTCGGCCTCCCGTGGCAAAGAGCCGACATCGACTGTAGGCAGACTCGACTTGCCTGCCTTTGCGCTATCACAAGCCCGCCGTCAGCGCGGGCGGCAGGTCATTCTGGCTTGAAACGCTGCTGGAAGAAGGCCACCACTTCGGCCTGGTCGCGGGTGCGCTTGAATGGTGGCAGGCTCTGCCAGATGCGGCGGCCGTAAGGCTTGGAAATGATGCGCGGGTCGCAGATCATCAGCACGCCGCGGTCCTGCTCGTCGCGGATCAGGCGGCCGGCGCCCTGCTTGAGGTTGATGATGGCCTCGGGCAGCTGGTGGTGCATGAAGCCGTTCATGCCCTTCTTTTCCATCACGTCGATGCGGGCGGCCAGCACCGGGTCGTCCGGCGGGGCGAACGGCAGCTTGTCGATGATGACCAGCGACAGCGCCTCGCCGCGCACGTCCACGCCTTCCCAGAAGCTCTGGCTGCCGATCAGCACGGCATTCCCGGCATTGCGGAAGGAATCGAGCAGCTCCGTGCGGCCGCGCTCGCCCTGCACGAACAGGGGGAAGTTCAGGCCGCGCTTCTCAAACTCGTCGCGCAGGCGCTCGGCGGCATGCTTGACGGCGCGGATGGTGGTGCACAGCAGGAAGCAGCGCCCGCCCGCGGCCTCGATCACCGGCAGCGCACAGTCGAGCACGGCGTCGGTGTAGCCGTAGGAATTCGGTTCCGGCAGCCCGGTCGGCACGTACAGCAGGCCCTGGTCCTGGTAGTTGAACGGGCTCGGCCAGGTCTTGGCGGTCTCGTTCTCCAGGCCCAGCTGGGCCGCAAAGTGCTTGAAGTCGTTCTTCACGGCCAGGGTGGCCGAGGCGAAGATCCACGAGCGCGGCGTGCCCTCGCGCTGGTTGGTGAAGATGGGCGCGATCGACAGCGGCGTCTTGTGCAGCTGCAGCGAGGACGCGTAGGCCTCGACCCACAGCACCGCCTCGTCGCCCTCGACCAGCTTGCCCTTGCCGTCCGGCTTCCAGCCCGCCAGCGCGGCAGCCAGCTCCACCGCGCGCACGCGGCACTGCTCCAGCGTCTCGGCGCGTTCGGCGTTCGCCTCCAGCACGGCGGTCATGCCGTCCAGCTCATCCTTGAGCGTTTTCAGCGCCGGAAAGAAGTCGGACGACGGCGGAATCTGCGCCAGCGACATGCGCACCGAATCCTGGGGCACGCTCAAGCGCAGGTCGCGCGCGGCCTTCTCGACCACGGTCACGGTCTTGGCCCAGTCCGGCCCGCCACGCGCGTGCGCCAGGCCCTCGGCCAGCACGTCGCGGCACAGTTCCAGGATCTGCGAGGTGCTGACCGTCTGGCCGAAGAACAGCGTGGCCGTGTCGGGCAGCTGGTGGGCCTCGTCGAAGATAATGGTGTTGGCGGCCGGAAGCAGCTCGGCCACCCCGGTGTCCTTGAGCGCCACGTCGGCGAAGAACAGGTGGTGGTTGACCACTACCACGTCGGCCTGCTGGGCTTCGCGGCGCGCCTTCATCACGAAGCAGTCCTGGTAATACTGGCACTCCTGGCCCATGCAGTTGTCGCGGGTGGAGGTGACCAGATTCCAGACGCTGGCCGTCTCCGGCACCTTGGCCAGCTCCGCCTTGTCGCCCGAATTGCTCATCTTGACGAAGCGCTGGATCTCGCGCAGGTAGCCGACGTCCTCGCGCGAGGTCATGCGCCCGTTGTTGAGGGTGCGCTCCAGGTGGTAGTGGCAGACGTAGTTCGAGCGGCCCTTGAGCAGCGCCACCGAGACGGGGGCCTTCAGCGCAGCGCGCACCGTCGGAATGTCGCGCAGGAACAACTGATCCTGCAGATTCTTGGTGCCGGTGGAGACGATGGTCTTGCCGCCCCACAGCAGCGCAGGAACGAGATAGGCAAAGGTTTTGCCCGTGCCGGTGCCCGCCTCCGCGATCAGCGTGGACTGGTCCGCGATGGCGCTGGCGATGGCCTTGGCCATCTCGGTCTGCGAAGTGCGCGGCGAGAAACTGCCGACGGCAGGCGCGAGCGGACCGCCGGCGCTGAACAGGCGGTCGATCTCGTCGTCGTATTTACCGCCGGCTCCCGTAGGGACGGCGGCAGGGAGGGAATCGGTCAAAATCTCAGGCCGGCACGTCCGGCACCAGTTGCATCTTCAGCAGCATGATGTGGTCTTTCAGCTGCAGCTTGCGCTTTTTCAGGCGCCGCACCTGCAATTGGTCGTGGTGCGGATCCCGGGTCAGCATGTCTATGACCGCGTCCAGGTCCCGGTGTTCCACGTCCAGTTCGACCAGGCGGCGCTGGATCTCTTCCACATTCATCGGTGTTGTGTCCTGAAAATCATGTTGCTGAAGAAATAGTATCCGCTTGCAACATTACGGCTCTTCAGTGCATAGTTTAATCTACGACGGACCTGCCGCCAACAACCATTGACGGCCCTCAACCAGAGTGTATGACTGGATATAAGATCGAAGCGGGCACTGCGCAGCATATCGGCAGCCGTCCGCAACAGAACGACCGCACTGCCCTGTTCACCGGCGCCCGCGCGCCCGGGTTTGTCCTGGCGGTGCTGGCTGACGGAATTGCCGGGGGCGCAGCTGCTTCGGAACAGGTCCTGCACACGGCGAAAAGCGTGTTCGACCAGTTCCGCGCGGGCGAGCACCCGACCCTGGAACGGCTGGGCGAACTGCTGCGCGAAATCGTCCATGAGACTCACATGGTCATCAAGATGAACGCGGTGACCACGCAGACGGAGCAGCTGTCCAGCTTCGTCGGGCTGATCCTGACGCCGCACCGCGAGGCGGTGTGGGCGCATGTGGGCGAATCGCGGCTGTACCACTTCCACAAGGGCCAGTGCGCGGCGCGCACCAGCGACGCGGCCTATGTCGACCACCTGGTGGCCAGCGAGAAGCTGCCGCCGGAAGCGGCCAAGAACCACCGCCACTCCAAGCTGCTGGTCAATTTGCTGGGCAATGCGCGCAAGGAGCCGTATGTGACCATCGGGTCCGCGTCCGAGCTGGGCGCGGGCGACACCTTCCTGCTGTGTTCCGACGGACTGTGGCACTTCTTCACCGACGCCGAACTGGGAGCGGCGACCAACAAGATGGCGCCACGCCAGGCCTCCGAAATCCTGATCAGCAAGGCACAGGAACGCGCCCAGGGCAAGGGCGACAACTGCACCATGGCGATCGTCAAGCTGGTGAAACCACCGCAGGAAGAGAAGACCTACACCATCGAAAAGATGCGGCGCGCCGTCTAGCCCCGACCGAGCCCATCAGCTGCGAGCCCCCACACCGGGGTCAGGCCTGCCCCTCATAGACGGGGCCTGACCCCGGCGTTTTTTTCCAAAGCGGTTGTCTCACACTTTTCAGCCGCTCTCATCCGCCAGACCGCCGTCAACCACGGGCAATTGCACCGATCGTAAAACAGTACGGGGTCAGACCCCGCATTTCCTCTGGGTGCCTGACCCCATCGAAAAGGTCAGAGGCCTGACCCCGGTGGTCTGGGGTGTCGATGGGAAGCAGCCTCGGCTGGTGCCGTGGCGGTCATTGGGGTTGCAGGGTTATTTGGTGGGAGGCGTGGCGCTGGCGGCGGCCGCGTCTTCTTTGGCGCGCTCGGCCGCCTGCTTGGTGTTGCGCTCCGCGCGTTCGGCCTTCTTGGCCGCGGCGTCGCGCTGGCGCTGGGCGTAGTCGGCGCGGCGAGCGGCGGTGGCGATTCGATCAGGCGCGCATAGGTCTCGTTGAACAGCGTATCCA
>NZ_SPVF01000164.1 GCF_004614185.1 Zemynaea arenosa
GGGTAGACCGGTTCCCCAGCCCGGCCGCTGCCCGGTACCGGCCACGCCGCGGCGTTCCCGGGGCCGGTGCCCCGGCGCCTCCGGTGCCGCTATCAAGCGCACCGTCGCCATCCAGCCTGCGGCGTCCGCGCCGCACGTATCGTTCTGCAAACATCCGCGCAACCTGAGATGATGTCATCAACCAAGGAGCCGACCATGCGAACCCCATTTGCCGTCCTCGCCCTGTTGACCGCCGCGCTGTCCTTCAGCGGCCGGACCCACGCCGCGCCCGTGGCCCCGGACAAGAACCACCCCATCCTCGGCATCTGGCTGCTGCAAGTCCCCGACACCACCTGCACGGAGACCTACCGCTTCCGCGCCGACGGCACCACCCTGGTCACCAGCGCCGAAGAGATCTCCCAAAGCGAATTCACCATCCCGGCCAAACCCAGCGCCACTGGCTACTACAAGCTCACCGACCGCATCGTCAAGGACAACGGCAAGAAGGACTGCTCCGGCGACGTCATGAAGGTCGGCACCTCCACCAGCTACTTCGTGCGGTTCAATGACGACAACTCCGTCTTCATCATGTGCCTCGCCGAGTCGATGGACCAATGCATTGGCCCCTTCCGCCGGGTGCCCGGCCAGGACATCTGACGCATGGTGTATATTGCTGGCGGACTGTCAATCACCGCCAGCACTGGCTCACCACCCTATGTCTCCCGCTGTACTGTTCTGCATACTGATCGCGTATTTCCTCCTCCTGCTCGGCGTGGCCTGGGTCACTGGCCGCGGCGCCAACAACGACAGCTTCTTCATCGGTAACAAGAGCAGCAACTGGATGGTGGTGGCCTTCGGCATGGTCGGCACCACGCTGTCCGGCGCTACCTTCATCAGCGTCCCCGGCGCGGTCGGGCGCGATGGATTCGGCTACGGCCAGGTGCTGATCGGTTACGTGGTTGGCTACATTGCCGTCGCCTACATCCTGCTGCCGCTGTACTACCGGCTGCGCCTCACCTCCATCTACAACTACCTGGATGGACGCCTCGGCCGCCGCTCATACCAGAGCGGGGCCGCGTTCTTCATCCTGTCACGCCTGTTCGGCGCCACCGCGCGCCTGTACCTGGTGGTGAATGTGCTGCAGGCGATCATCCTGGACAGCCTGGGCATCCCGTTCTGGGTCACCACCCTCGTCGTGATGGGCATGATCCTGATTTACACCTACCAGGGCGGCGTGCGCACCATCGTCTGGACCGACATGCTGCAGACCACCTGCATGCTGGCCGGCCTGGCCATCTGCGCAGGCTTCCTGCTCAATCACCTCGGCCTCTCGCTCGGCGACAGCCTTGCGCAGATGCAGTCCAAGGGGCTGGCGCGCGTGTTTACCATGGACGTCGATAGCCCCAACTACTGGGTCAAGCAGATCGTGGCCGGCGTCTTCATCGTGGTCACCATGACGGGCCTGGACCAGGAGATGATGCAGAAGACGATCTCCGTGAAGACCGTTGGCGACTCGCAGAAGAACCTCCTGACCCTGACCGCCGTGCTGGTGGTGGTCATCGGCCTGTTCCTGCTGCTGGGCGGCCTGTTGCATCTGTACGCGGGTGCCAACGGCATCGCGGCCACCGGGGACAAGCTGTTCCCGACAGTCGTCATGGACCACCTCCCCGCCTGGGTGCAGATCATCTTCCTGATCGCGCTGATCTCGGCCTTGTTCCCAAGCGCGGACGGTGCCATCACTGCGCTGACGTCCACCTTCTGCCTCGATATCCTGGGCATCAAGCGCCGCACGGACCTGAGCGAGGAGCAGCAGACCAAATGGCGCCACCGCGTGCACCTGGGCTTCGCGGCGCTGTTCGTGCTGCTGGTGATGGTGTTCAAATGGATCGACGACCCGAGCATGATCGGTGTGATCCTTAAGCTGGCCGGCTACACCTATGGCCCGCTGCTTGGCCTGTTCGCCTTCGGCATCCTCACCAAGCGTGCGCTGAACGACAAATGGGTCCCGCTGGTCGTCGTCGCCGCGCCGATCCTGTGCGCGCTGCTGGAAGCGAATCAGGCCGCGCTGCTGGGCAGCTACCGCCTCGGCCTCGAACTGCTGATCGTGAATGGACTGCTGGTGTTCGCCGGACTGTTCGCGATTTCGCGCCCCCCTCATGTCAACCCGGCGGCCGTCACCGCCTGATCTGGAGACCTTCGCCATCATGGCCACTCAAAACCCTTCCCGCGTGCGGCGCTTCTTCGGCGGCTTCTGGCGCGGCGTGGACGCGACGCGCCGCACGGTCATGAACCTGATCTTCCTGCTGTTCGTGATCGTGTTCCTGTGGATCCTGTTCGCGGGCGGCGCCAAGCCGCTGGGCGACAAGACCGCGCTGGTGCTCAACCTGCAGGGAGAACTCGTCGAGCAGCGCACCGGCAGTCCGCGTGACGCGCTGCTGGCCAGCGTGCGCGGCGAGGACCGCAGCGAGATCCAGCTGCGCGACGTGCTGATGGTGCTGGACTCCGCCGCCCGCGACCCGCAGATCGGCAGCGTGGTGCTGCTGCCGGAGCAGCTGCACGGCGGCGGGCTGGCGTCGCTGCACGAACTGACCCAGGCCATCGACCGCGTCAAGGCCGCGGGCAAACCGGTGATCGCCTACGCGGGCAACTACGACCAGCGCCAGTATGCGCTGGCCGCACATGCGAGCGAGGTGTATCTGCACCCGATGGGCGCTGTCTACCTGAAGGGCTTTGGCGGCTACCGCAACTACTATCGCGATGCGCTGGACAAGCTGGGTGTCACGGTGAACGTGATGCGCGTCGGGACCTACAAGAGCTATGCCGAGCCGTTCATCAACAACGAACCATCTCCGGCGGCGCAGGAGGCGGACAGCTTCCTCTACAACGCGCTGTGGTCAGGCTACACCGCGGACATTGAGAAGCAGCGCAAGCTGGAGGCCGGCGCGATCATGCGCGGCATCGAGGAGCTGCCGAAGCTGCTGGACGCGGTCCAGGGCGACACCGGCAAGCTCTCGCTGCAGCTCAAGCTCGTGGACGGCCTGAAGAACCGCGACGAGATCCGCACCATGATGATGAAGCGTGGCGCGCCGGATAAAGAAGGCAAGAGCTTCCGCCAGATCGGCTTCCAGGACTACCTCGCGCGTATCCATCCGAAGCTGATCGGCGATGGCATCGGCGTGGTGGTGGCGCAGGGTTCGATCTCGGATGGGACGGCAGGGCCGGGCGCCATCGGCGGCATCTCGACCGCGAACCTGATCCGCCAGGCGCGCGAGGACGACAGCATCAAGGCCATCGTGCTGCGCGTCGATTCGCCCGGCGGCAGCGCCTATGGCTCGGAGCTGATCCGGCGCGAGCTGGAACTCACGCGGGCGGCGGGCAAGCCGGTCGTGGTCTCGATGGGCAATGTGGCAGCATCCGGCGGTTACTGGATCACCATGGCGTCGGACGAGGTGATCGCGGACGCGCACACTGTCACCGGCTCGATCGGCGTGTTCGCGCTGCTGCCGACGGCGGAGAAGGTCGGCGACAAGCTAGGGATCCACACCGGGGGCGTGACCACCACCTGGCTGTCGGACGCCTACAACCCGCTGCGGCCACTGGACCCGCGCTTCCAGCAGGTGGTGCAGGGCGCCATCAATCACGTGTACGCGGAGTTCACGGGCAAGGCCGCGCAGGCGCGCAAGATGACGCAGGCGCAGGTCGACGCGGTCGGCCAGGGCCGGGTGTGGACCGGGCTGCAGGCCAAGGAACGCGGCCTGGTGGACCGCATCGGCAGCTTCCAGGATGCCCTGAAGTCGGCGGCGCAGCGCGCGAAGCTGGGCAGCGACTACCGGGTGGCGTGGATCGAGCGCGATGTGTCGCGCTTCGACCGGCTGCTGGCGTGGTTTGGGGTGTCGTCCACGCAGGCACTGACGCTGCAGGTCAAACTGGGGCTGGTGGAGGCGCCGCTGCCGCCGGCGGTGGTGGACAAGGCGGTGCGCGAGCTGGCCTTCGTCAATGGTCTGGTGCAGGAGCGCTCGCCCTATGCGGCGGTCACGCACTGCATGTGCGAGGCACCCTGACCGCTTCCGGACACCGCATATTGACAGTTTTGTAGCGACTTTGTAACGACGTGTAGCCCTGTTACATAGAGCGTTCCCCCTTAACGGCGGGCCTGCGGGTCCGCCGTTTTCATTGCTGGGGATGTCAATACGGGTGCATTGGTGCGTTATGAAACATTAGCCGCCAAACGTGCGTGCTAGAGTCATTGCCACATCGCCAAGCTCCCTTCCCGAAGGACCTGTATGGAATCGACCCCTCAGCCGCGTGCATCGCGGCGCTCACGCGTGGTGGGCGGCATGATCGCCGTCGTCGCCATGATTGCCCTTGGCTGGTTTGCCTGGCACCTCACGCACCGCGATGACGCGGCCGGTGGGTCGGGCGGCGGGGCCGCTGGCGCACAAGGCGCGCGCGGGGGACGGGGTGGTGGCGGATTCCGCGGCGGCCCACCGACCACCGTGGGTGTGGCGTGGGCGGAGCGGGCCGACCTGCCGGTGTATATCGATGCCTTGGGCACGGTGGTGCCGGCGGCGACGGCTACGGTGCGTCCGCAGGTCTCGGGCGTACTGCAGAAAGTGAATTTCACCGAAGGACAGGTCGTACGCGCGGGCCAGGTGCTGGCCACCATCGATCCGCGTTCGTTCGAGATGACGCTGCAGCAGGCGATCGGCCAGCGCATGCGGGACGAGGCGCAGCTGGAGAGCGCGCGGGTGACCCTGCAGCGCTATCGCACGCTGCTCGCGCAGGATTCGATCGCGCGGCAGGATGTGGATACGCAGGCGGCCCTGGTCAAGCAGCTGGAGGGGACGGTCACCTCGGACAAGGCGGCCGAGGGGCAGGCGCGTTTGAATCTCGGTTATACGCAGGTGCGGGCGCCGATTGCGGGGCGGCTTGGCTTGCGGCAGGCGGATATCGGGAACCTGGTCGGGTCCAATGACACCAATGGCGTGGCGATCATCACGCAGATGTCGCCGATCGACGTGGAGTTCGCGATTCCGCAGGACCAGGTGCAGGCGGTACAGGAACGCTTGAACTCCGGCGCGGTGCTGCCGGCGATGGCGCTGGACCGGTCGCGCGAGCGGGTGCTGGACAGCGGGCGCTTCTGGGCTTTGGATAACCAGGTCGATACGTCAACGGGGACGGTGCGGGCCAAGGCACGCTTCACCAATCCGGCGCAGCAGCTGTTCCCGAGCCAGTTCGTGAATCTGCGCTTGCAGTTGAATTTGATCCGCGGGGCGGTGGTGGTGCCGGTGACGGCGCTGCGGCATGGCGCTGATGGGGATTTCGTGTATGTGCTGAATGCGCCGCAGCGCACGGTGGCGATTCGCAAGGTCGTGCGCGGACAGGGGGATGCGCAGCGGATCGAGATTCGCAGCGGCTTGCAGGAGTGCGAGCAGGTCATCACAGAAGGGGCGGACCGACTGCGTGATGGCGCCAAGGTCGTCCTCCCCGGCGACCGCCCGCAAACAGGCGGCGCTGGCAGTGGCCGTCGTGGCCGCGGTGGACAAGTTGGCGCAGGTGGCGCAGGTGGCACAAGTGGTGCAGGTGGTGTGGCCGGTGCCGGCGGAGCAGGTGCTGCGGGCAGCCCAACCGGCGAACGTAGCGCAGATGCCGCCCCTGTTGCCGATGGCGCAGCCACTGGCGGCGCAGGGCGTGGCGCAGGACGCAATCGGTCCGGCGCTCGGGGCGGTGACGCTGCCGGTGCGGCGGCTGGCGGCCCCAATGCTCCGGCAAGCTGCCGTCCTGGCGCTGCAGGTGCGTCTGGCGCGGCGGCAGGTCCGGCTGGTGCCGCTGGCGCGGGCGATGATCCTCATGCTGGCCGCCGCGGAAGGGCTGTAGATGGTGCGGCATCCGATGGAACGAACAGTGGTGCGGCTCCGGGAGCTGCCGGTGCCGCTGGCGGTGCGGAGGGTGGGCGCCGCTGGACGCGCGGCGGGGCCGCCAACGCAGGCGACGGATCGGGTGGTGCCACCGGCGGCGGAAGTCAGGCAGGGCAGGGC
>NZ_SPVF01000021.1 GCF_004614185.1 Zemynaea arenosa
CCGGAGCGCTGTCGGCCGGGCGGTCGGTGGCCGGCGGCGGCGAACCTAGCGATGTGATGGACATGATGCTTCCTTTATGACAAATCCCCGGCTGTCAAAAACAGCCGGGGAAACCCGATACGACTGAGGTTTTTGCCGCGCGCCAGGCGAACCGGGCGCGCGGCGCCGGCGATTAACCGCGGAGCAGCGACAGCACGTTGTTCGGCAGCGAGTTGGCTTGCGCCAGGATCGCGGTACCGGCCTGCTGCAGAATCTGGCCGCGGGTCATGTTGGCCGTTTCTGCGGCGAAGTCGGTGTCCTGGATGCGGCTACGAGCGGCGTTCAGGTTTTCCGAGGTCGTCTGCAGGTTGCTGATCGTCGAGGCGAAGCGGTTCTGCACTGCACCCAGCGATGCGCGGTTGTTGTTGATCGAGGTCAGCGCGGCGTCGATGGTGGCCAGGGCTTTGTTGGCGCCATCCACGGTGCTGATGTCGATGCCGGACACGGCGCTCAGCTTCGAGCCTTCGTTCTGCGAGGTCATCAGCGTGTTGGTGGCGTCGTCGCTGCCCACGGTGAAGCCCTGGGCCGAGTCGAAGCTCACGGTACCGCCGACCACGGCGCCCGCACCACCGCCACCGGCGGCGCCGAGAGCGGCGCTGGCGGCGCCCGAGGAACCGGTCACCGTCGCGGTGCCGAAGCCCACAGCGGCGTCAGTGCCCAGGTTTTCCAGCTTGATGTCGTTACCGGACGCGTCGGTCAGGGTCAGCTTGCCCTGCGAGTCAGCGGTCGCGGTGATGTTGGTGGTACCCGACTGGGCGTTGATGGCCTGGGCCACCGACGACAGGTTGTTGGTGTCCGACACGGTCGCGGAGATCGTCACGGCCGAGCTGTTGGCGCCCGACAGCTTGAACGACACGGCGCCGGCGGCCACGTTGGCGATGGTCGCGGTGGTCTTGGCGGTGGCGGTCACGCCGGTCTGCGAGGTCAGGCCGTTGACGGCTTCGGCGACTTGCTTGGCGGACGAACCGGCAGCCAGCTGGCTGGTGGTCTTGGACACGCCGTTGCCGGAGATGGTCAGGGTCTGCTGGGCAAACTGGTTGCTCACGCTGGCGAGGTCGGCACCGACCACGGCCACACCCATGTTGGTGGTGGAGGCGGCGTCGATGTTCGAGGACACGGTGTTGTTGCCGATGTCGGAGGCCTTGGCCGATGCGATACCGACCGAGATGGTCTGGTTGGCGTTGGCGCCGACCTGGAACTGGGAGTTGGTCAGGGTGCCGTCGAGGACGTTCTGGCCGTTGAACTGGGTGGTGTTGGCCACGCGGTTCAGTTCCTGGGTCAGCTGCAGGGTCTCGCCTTGCAGCGAAGCGCGGTCCGACGAGGAGTTGGTGCCGTTGGCGGACTGCACCGCCAGTTCACGAACGCGCTGCAGGATGTCGCTGGCGGTCGACAGGCCGCCTTCAGCGGTCTGGGCCAGGGAGATACCGTCGTTGGCGTTACGGACTGCCTGGTTCAGGCCCTTGATTTGCGACGTAAAACGCTCGGAGATCGCCAGACCTGCGGCGTCGTCCTTCGCGCTGTTGATGCGCAGACCGGAAGACAGGCGCTGCATCGAGGTGGAGAGCGCGCTCTGCGAAGAGGTCAGGTTACGCTGGGCGTTCAGGGAAGCGATGTTGGTGTTGATAGTAGATGCCATTTTTGATTCTCCAGAATCGTATTACGGGGTGGGCAACGTGCCCGGTCACTTTGGTCCGCTTCGCTGTTCAGAAGCGTTCAAACCGCTGTTGAAGCAGGTTACGGAGTGGCCCCGAAAAAGTTGATGGTGGGAACCGAACTATTTTTTTTCATCTGGCCCTCAAGTCCGCTTGGGCCTGCCCCGCTAAGTCGGCGGGTTTTTCGCGAACTTTAGGGCTGAAAAAATTATTTTTTTCCTCTTCAGGCCCCAGAAACGGCAAAGCCCGCACGGAGCGGGCTTTGCAAGCTTGGCAACGAACGGCCGGGTAACGATAGCTATTCGGCCACAACCACCCGGTTCTTGCCGGATTGCTTGGCTTGGTACATGGCCTTGTCGGCGCGCGCGACCAGGGCGTCCTGGCTTTCGTTGGGGTAGCGCAGGGCCACGCCGCAGGAAAAGGTGATGAGCACTTTTTCATTGTCGTGCATGAAGAAGTGCTTGGTCAGCTCGCGCTGCAAGCGGGTCATGGTCGCCGACGCCGCCTCGACGGTGGTCTCCGGCATGATGATGCAGAATTCCTCGCCACCGAAGCGGGCGATCACGTCGATCGAGCGCAGCGTGCCCTTCACGATCCGCACCAGGTGCTTGAGGGCTTCGTCGCCGGCCAGGTGGCCGTAGGTGTCGTTCAGGCGCTTGAAGTCGTCCAGGTCCAGGATCGCCAGGCACAGCGGAGTGCCGCGGCGGTCGGCGCGCGCCGTCTCGCGCTCGAACACGTCGTCCAGGCCGCGGCGGTTCAGGCTGCCGGTCAGCTGGTCTTCGCGCACCAGCTCGCTCATGTGCTGGAGCTGGGCTTCCAGCTTGGCGATGCGCTCCTCGGCATCCTCGACTTCCTGGCGCGCCTCCAGCATGCGGTCGCGCGACTTCAGGGTCTCGCTCTGCACGCTGCGGGTCTCGCGCAGAATCTCGTCCATCACCGCCTGCAGCTCCTCGATATTGCCGGCGCGGCCGATGCGCTCGGAGAAGCCGCCGATCTTCTCGTGGTAGTCGCCGGTGGCGGTGGCCACGGAGCCGAGCCGGTCGATGAAGGTCATCATCATGTTCTTCATCGTCTTCTTGACGTCGGCGAGGCTGCTGCGCAGCTGGCCCTGCTTGTAGATGACTTCCTTCAGGCTGCGGGTCGCGTCTTCCAGGGCGCGCGGGTCGAGCGGGCCCTTGATCAGCTCCTGCACCGCTTCCACCTGGCCGTGCAGCCAGCTGCCATCGTCCAGCAGCTCGGTGACGTTTTCCAGCAGCAGGCGGAACAGGCGCAGCAGCAGTTCCTGGGTCTCGGCCGCGTCGCCGCCGCGCAGTTCGATCTGGTAGCACAGCTGCTTCAGGCGGGCGGCCACGTCGGCCAGGTGCTCGTGCGACTGGGCGTTCTTGACTGCGGCGCCCAGGCTTTCGGCCTCGGCCACCAGTTCGGGCGAGCCGTTCAGCAGCGAGGCGACGGCGAAAGTGAGAGTGCGGGCCAGCAGCTCGCGCAGCTGGCGGCTTTCGTCGGTGTCCAGCAGCGGGATGTCCACGGCCGGGCGCTTGCCGAACTTTTCCGTCAGCTGGTTCAGGCTGCGGCCATAGCCGTCCCAGTCGCGGGCTTTCAGGGCGCGCGACAGCCGGCGGCCGTACTCGGCCATCTCGCCCGGCTGGGAGGTCAGGCGGCTCGCCAGGCCCGTGAGGACGAGCTCGGCACCTTCGTCGGTCGCCTGGGCGGCCTCCGGCGCGGCGGGGAGGCCCGCGATCTCGTTGTAGATGGTCCGGTAGGCGTCGGGCGTAGGCGCGATGCGGCGGGTGGCCAGGCGGCGAAAGGCTTCGCGCGCGATCTCGGCCGGGTTCTGCTCGGTGGTGGACATGGATGCTGCTCAGGTCAATCGGGAATTGACATCATGATACGGTTGGGCTTGCCCTACCGAAACGCGGAATAAGGGCGTTTCGGCATCTTACTTCAAAGCATGTGTTAACAACCGAAACTCAATCGATGAGCTGGTTTTTGATCGCGTAGTGTGTCAATTCCGCACTGTTCTTGAGCTTCATCTTGACCAGCAGGCGGGCCCGGTACTCGCTGATGGTCTTGACCGACAGTGACAATTCCTTGGCGATGGCGGACACCGTCATGCCGGAGGCGATCATGGTGAGGGTCTGGAATTCGCGGTCCGACAGCGCTTCGTGGGGCAGGGCTTCGTGGTTCTCGCCGAGCTGGTTGGCCAGCTCCTGGGCCAGGGCGGCGCTGACATACTTCTGGCCGGCGGCGACCTGGCGGATCGCGGTGACCAGCTCCTTGGGCGCGCTCTGCTTGGTCATGTAGCCGGCCGCGCCCGCCTTGAGCGAGCGGATCGCGTACTGGTCCTCGCGGTGCATGGACAGCATCAGCACGTTCACGTCCGGGTGGTCCTTCTTGATCTGCTTGAGGACTTCGATGCCGCTGCGGTCGGGCATGGAGATGTCCAGCAGCATCACTTGGCACTTGGCCTTGCGGAAATTCTTGACGGCGTCCACGCCGTTCTCGGCTTCCCCGGCGACCACGATGTCCGGCGATTCGGACAGGATCTGTTTCAGGCCCTCGCGCACGATGGCATGGTCGTCGGCAATGAACACCCGGATGGCGGCTTTGTCACTCATAGAACGGCAGGTCGATGGAGCAATCCAGGCCGTATTATCCGCTGACCGGACCGGTAAACGGAATGTTTATCGCCACCACCGTCCCGCCGCCTGTTGCATCGGCCACAGTGCAGGTCCCGCCCAGCGCCTGGGCCCGCTCGGCCATGCCGCGCAGGCCGAACGACTGCGGCTTCTGCCGGTCTTCCGGCGCGATGCCCACCCCGTTGTCGGTGATGGTCAGCTCCAGGCCCCAGTCCTGGGCCAGCAGCTTGACCTCGACCTCGGTGGCGCGGGCGTGCTTGGCGATGTTGGTCAGCGCCTCCTGCACCATGCGGAACACGGCGGTGGCGTGGTCGAGCGACAGGCGCGGGTCGCGCACCGTGGTCACGAAATGGCAGCGGATGCCGTCGTTCTGCTTCTCGAACTCGCCGCACTGCCATTCGAGCGCGGGCACCAGGCCCAGGTCCAGCATCGAGGGGCGCAGGTCGAGCGAGATCTGGTGGATGGCCTCGATGGTGCGGTCGACCAGGGCGTCCACGTACTCGGCTTTTTCGGTGAGCACGGGGGCGTCGCCGGGCAGCTTGCGCACCAGCATGGACAGCGCCATCTTGATCGCCGTGAGGTTGCCGCCCAGGTCGTCGTGGATCTCGCGCGCGATGCGGGTGCGCTCCTGCTCCTTGGCCTCCTCGATGTGCGCGGTCAGCTCGGCCAGCTCCTGGTGGGCGGTGTTCAGCTCCAATTGCTCGCGCTTGCTGGCGGTGATGTTGGTCATGATGCCATCCCACTGCACGCTGCCGCGCGGCTCCAGCAGCGCGCGCGGGGTGGCGCGCAGGTTGATCCACTTTTCGTCGTTCCATTCGGCGATCCAGATGCGGCCTTCCCAGTTCCAGGTGGCCAGGGTGCAGACCGACTCCATCATCGAATCGAGGTAAGACTGCTGGTCCTCGGGCAGGATCAGCTTCAGGAACAGTTCCGGCTGCTGCTGGAGCTGGGCCACGGACAGGCCCAGCAGCGGCTGGCAGCCGTCGGACAGGTAGGGGAAGGCGACGCTGCCATCCGGGTGCGCGGTGAACTGGTAGACCAGGCCCGGCATGTGGCTGGCAATGGCGTGGAAGCGGGCCTGGTACTGCTCCAGCGCGGCGGCGGCGGCCTGCTCGGCGCTGCGGTCGTCGCCCAGGGCCAGGATCAGCGATTTGCCGTCGCGCTGGCTGCGCAGGAAGTGCAGGGTGATCGGGTAGGTGGAGCCGTCGGCGCGGCGGTGCTGGGTGCGCATGCAGACCTGGGCGCCGATTTCCTCGCCCAGGCTGGCCATCAGCTGGCCGAACTGCTCGGGCGTGGTGCCGGGGGCCAGGTCCAGCGGGGTCATCCTGGTCAGCTGCTTGTGGTCGTAGCCGAGGTTGGCGCGCGCGGTCTGGTTCACGTCCACGAAGCGCAGGGTCTGGGCATCCAGCAGGTAGATTTCGGACTGGGCGGCCTGCATCATCGCGGCCAGGGTGGGGGCGGCTGGGGTCATGGGGCGATGATACACGGCGCGCCGG
>NZ_SPVF01000126.1 GCF_004614185.1 Zemynaea arenosa
GCCCCGCCATGCGGGCGCGCGGGCGCCGCACCGCATTCAGCAGGCGGTTCATGCGCGCTGCTCCCCGAAGGTCAGGGTCTTCACGCCATCGGCGGTGCCGAGCAGGCACACGTCCGCGCCCTGCTGTGCGAACAGGCCCACGGCGACCACGCCCACGATCTGGTTGATCGTGCGCTCCAGGCCCACCGGGTCGGTGATCGCCAGCCCGGCCACGTCGATCAGCTCCCCGCCGTTGTCGGTGATATGCGGCGCGCCATCCTTGAGGCGCAGCCTGGGCTGCCCGCCCAGCGCGGCCAGCCGGCGCATAACGGCGTTGCGCGCCATCGGCAGGACTTCGACCGGCAGCGGGAATTTGCCCAGGGTTTCCACCAGCTTGGAGCCGTCCGCGATGCACACGAATTTCTTCGACACCGAGGCTACGATCTTCTCGCGCGTGAGGGCTGCGCCGCCGCCCTTGATCATGGCGCCGGTGGCGTTGATCTCGTCCGCGCCGTCGATGTACACGGCGATCGACTCGACCTCGTTCAGGTCCAGCACCGGAATGCCATGGCCGCGCAGGCGCGCCGCCGTCGCTTCGGACGACGCCACCGTGCCCGCGATGCGGTCCTTGATCTTCGCCAGTTCGTCGATGAAGAAGTTGGCGGTGGAGCCGGTGCCGACGCCGATGATGGCGCCGTCCACCACGTGGGCGATGGCCGCGCGGGCGACCGCCTGTTTCAGTTCGTCTTGAGTCATGTGAGCGTGGATTGCAATGGAAAATCGCATCATTTTAGCATCGGCAGCGGGGCGGGAATTGGTCAAACTGGCAAGCAGGTGTGCGAAAATGGCGGGTACGGAAGACCAAAAACTCAGGAATAACAAGAATGACAAATCAGCAAAAAGTCCTGGTCGTGGACGACAGCCGCGTGTCGCGGCTGATGGCCCGCCAGTTCATCCTGGCCGCGCACCCGGACTGGATCATCGACGAAGCGGCGACCGGCGAAGACGCCATCGCCAAGGCGCAGGCCTTCCAGCCGAACCTCGTGGTCATCGACGTCAACATGCCTGGCATGGGCGGCGTGGCCGCGGCCGAGCAGCTGCGCGACCTGCTCCCCAACGCGCACATAACCCTCCTCACCGCCAATGTGCAGACCGCGACCCGCAACCGCGCCGCGGAACTGGGCATCGGCTTCATGGAAAAGCCGATCACCGAGGAGCGCATCGCCAAGGTCTGCGCCGCCCTCGCCTCCTGAGCCACCACGCCCGCCCATGATCCAGCTGAACGAACTGCAGCACGACGCCCTGCTCGAAATCTTCAATATCGGTGTCGGCCACGCGGCCGCCTCGATGAGCGACATCGTGCGCGAAGAGGTGCGGATGTCGGTGCCCTCGATCAGCTTCCTCAACCGCGCGCAGGCCGCGGCCCTGCTAAGCAGCGCCGCGGCGGGACCGAGCCGCGTGTGCGGCATCAGCCAGCACTACGAGGGCGCGTTCGAGACCGAGGCGGTCCTCATGTTCCCCGAGGATAAAAGCCTGGAGATCGTGCGCCTGATGGTGGGCGAGGCGGTGCCGCTGGAAGAGCTGACCGAAATGGAGCAGGAGGCCATGAGCGAGATCGGGAATATCATCCTGAACTCGTGCATCGGCACCCTGGCCAACATCTTCGGCCAGGAGCTCACCGGATCCCTGCCCGCCTACCACGTGGGGACGAGCGAAGAGATCCTCACCGCCTCCGGCAGCCCGGCCGATGCCATCGTGCTGATGCTGCATATCGACTTCATCCTGGAGCGGCACGAGATCCACGGCTATGTCGCCTTTATCCTCGACATGAGCGCCCTGTCGGACCTGCAGGAGCAGGTGGACCGCTACCTGGCGAAGGCGATGGGGAGCTGATGGACGCACCCGTGCCTACGCCCACAGCGCAGGACCATCGCCTGGTCATGCTGGAAGCCGTGCTGGCGGCGGCCGATATCGGCATGCTGGTGCTGGACAGCGCCCGCCGCATCGTGCTGTGGAACCGCTGGATGGCGCGCTACTCGGGCCGCACCGCGACCGAGGTGCTGGGACGGGAACTGCATGCCGTGTTCCCGGAGCTGGACAACCGCCGCATCGACGCGGCCATCGCGCAGGCGCTGCGCGGCTTCCCGTCGGTGCTATCGCAGACGCTGCACAAGGCGCCATTCCCGCTGGTCGCCCAGGCGGGCGGGCCGCGCATGCAGCAGGCGGTGGCCGTGACGCCGGTCGCGCTGCCGGGCGGCGAGCGGCATTGCCTGATCCAGATCACCGATGTCAGCGCGGCGGTCAACCGCGAGCGGCTGCTGCGGGTGCAGGCACTGGAATTGCGCTCGCAGACCTTCTCGGATGGGCTGACCGGGATTGCGAACCGGCGGCACTTCGATGTCGCAGTGGAGAAGGAAGTGCGGCGCGCCAAGCGCGCGGGCACGCCCTTGACGCTGCTGATGATCGATATCGATCACTTCAAGGCTTACAACGACCATTACGGACACCAGCAGGGAGACGAGACCCTGGTGCGGGTGGCGGCGGCCTTGGCCAGCCTGCTGCAGCGGCCGACCGATTTGCTGGCGCGGTATGGCGGGGAGGAGTTCTCGGTGATCCTGCCGGAGATGGACGAGCCGCAGGCTCTCGCGATGGCGGAGGCGCTGCGGCGCCGCGTTCGTGCACTGGATATCCCGCATGGACATACGGGGCCGGCCGGCGAGCCGTTTGTCACCATCAGCATCGGCATGGCGATGCTGGACACCGCGGGCGTGGCTTCGGTGGCCGCCTTGATCGGCGCCGCCGACCGCGCGCTCTACGACGCCAAGCGCTGCGGCCGCAACCGCGTGATGAGCGCACCGCATGGCTGAACGCGACCTCGCGCCCGCAGCGCCACCTGCGGACGCCGCAATGCGGGGCCAGACACCTGCCGCCGCGCGCGTGGCCCGGCCACGCAATAGCGGCATCGACTGCCTGCGCGGCTTCGCCATCCTGCTGGTGGTGGTGCACCACCTTGCGCTGCCCTTCCGCCTTCCGCTGCGCCCCAGCCTCCTCGGCGAGTGGCTGCCCAAGCGCCTCCTGAACGCCGTCAGCTTCAATGGTTACGAAGCCGTCTTCATCTTCTTCGTGATCTCCGGCTTCCTGATCGCCACCCGCATCCTGGAGCGCCACGGCGACTTGCGCAGCGTGAGCCTGCGCCAGTTCTACACGGCGCGCGCGCGCCGCATCCTGCCGCTGCTGTTCCTCACGCTGGCCGTCCTGAGCGGCTTCGCACTGGCAGGCATCGAAGGCTTCGGTCCTGGCAAAGATTCGCAGCAAACACTCGCCGGCCTGCTCGCATCCGCCCTCACCTTCACCTTCAACTGGTACGAAGGCCGCACCGGCTGGGCGCCCGCCGCCTGGGACGTGCTGTGGTCCCTGTCGATCGAGGAGGTGTTCTACCTGGGCTTCCCCCTGCTCTGCCTCCTCCTCCCGCGCCGCGTCCTCATCGCCGCACTGGCCGTGTGGGCGCTCGCCCTGATCCCGCTGCGCGACATGGTCCCGGCGTCCAACGAGGTGTGGTGGGAGAAGGCCTACCTGCCCGGAATGGCGGCCATCGCCTGGGGCGTGCTCACCGCGCTGCTGGCCCAGCGCTGGCGCCCGGCGCAGCGCGACGCCCGCGCCATCGCCCTCTTCGGCGGCTTCTGCATCCTGCTGGTGATCGGCTGGGGAGACCTGGTGCACAAGCACCTGTTCAAATCGGGCCTGTACCTGCTGTGCGTAGGCGCCTGCACGATGCTGCTCGCCTTCCATGCGCATCCACCCGCACCGCGCCGCGGCCTGCGCTGGCTGGCGCGCATGGGTGAGTTGAGCTACGAGCTGTATCTGTCCCACATGTTCGTGGTGCTGGCGGTGGTGGCGGGCTACCGTGCGCTGCTCGGCGCCACGCAGACCTGGACCTTCACGATCTACCTGCCGGCAGTGGCGATCTGCTTCGCCCTCGCCACCGCGCTGGCGCGCTTCACGGCCCGCTGGGACCAGCCGCGCCACCGGCGCCACCTGCACACCGCTTAAACCGCCGTCTCCACCCGGATCGCGTCGCGGCCCGACTGCTTGGCTTCGTACATCAGCGCGTCCGCCCGGCCGACCATGGCATCGAAGCTTTCGCCATCGCGCTGCCGCACAACGCCCGCCGAAATGGTGAGCCCGGCCTCCAGGTGCGGCAGGTCGCGCAAGCCAAGCTGCAGCCGCTCCAGCATCCGGCACGCGTCGGCCAGACCGGTGTCTGGCATCACGATCAGGAATTCCTCGCCACCCCAGCGGGCGACGGCGTCGCGCGCCCGCACGCTGCGCCGCGCCACCTCGGCGAAGTGGCGCAGCGCGGTGTCGCCCGCGTCGTGTCCCAGCGCGTCGTTGAGCTTCTTGAAGTGGTCGATGTCGATCAGCGCCAGCGTCAGCTCGCCCTCGTCGGTCTCCGCATGGAAGCGCGAGCGCACGCCGTGGCGGTTCAGGAGCGCGGTCAGTTCATCGGTGTTGGCGGCGCGCTCGATCTTGGCCAGCGCCGCCTGCAACTCGGCCTGCTGCGCCACCAGCTTGACGCGCAGGCGCGCATGGTCGCTGGTGACCACCGCCACCGAAATGATGCCGATGGCGGCGAGGCCGAAGTTGGTCAGCTCATCGCCCATGCGGCGCGGGTCCATGTCCACATAGCCCAGGATCAGGCACGCGAGCAGGAGCAGCATCAGGCCAAAGCCGGACAGCGCCAGCGTCTGGCGGGGCCTCAGCGCAAAGGCCGAGAACACGATCACCACCGGGAGCCCGATCAGCATCGAGGCGCGGTGCTCGGGCGGCGCGAAGGCATACAGCATCACGTCGAAGCCGACCGCGAATGCGGCCTGGGCCTGCGCGAGGCGCCAGTTGGGGATGCGCAGGCGCTCGCTGAACCAGATCAGCAGCACGAACAGCAGCAGCGCCACCGCCGCGACGAAGCCCACCGCCGTGACGCGCTGCGCGGGCAGGCGGCCGATCAGCACCTCCCGCTGCAGCATGGCGAAGCACGCGCCGTACACGAGGACCGTGCCCGCCCAGTAGCGCAACTGGCGTACGCGCTTCTGCATCGGCGTGAGAGGTGTCATCAAAGGAATCCGTGGGGCAATATTCCTATTATGACATCTGTATTACCGAAAATTACACTGGAGCACTAATTACAACACTCGGCGGCCGGAGTGACCTCGCGCCCGGCGGCAGCCATTTCTCGCTCAGCCTAAGCTGGCAGTGCGCTGATTTCCTCATGCGCCGCGCGCGACAACTGCTCCGTCCCGACGCCCAGCACCCGCAAGGTGCGCGCTGCGACGCCCTGCTCGGCCTTCGCCAGCGCCGCCAGCACGTGGGCTCCAGAGAGTCCGCGTCCGGCCCGCATCTCAGCATCCTTGGCCAGCACCTGCATGAGCGCTTGCGCCGAGGCCTGCGCGCGATACACGCCCGCAACGGGTGCGGCCAGCGGCTCCGGCGCCTCGTGCGCCCCATCCAGCCCCACACTCGCCAGCGCGTTCCGGTACTGCTCCTCGATCGCGCCCGGCACCCGCCGGGGATCGACCTGCAAGCGCGCGAACACCCGCGCCGCCGCCCCATCCGGCAAGTCCAGCGCCGCCAGCAGGAAATGCTCCGCCCCCGGCAGCGCCGCGCCCCGCTCCCGCGCATGCGCTTCGGCGCGCTCGCACAAGAGGCGCAAGGTCCGCATGTCCGCCAGCCGGCGGCGTATCGCTTTGAACATCGAAGTCTCCTCGGAAGATGGCAAGCCGGCAGCGCGCGCCGCGCGGCAGGACAAGGGGCGCCGCGAACG
>NZ_SPVF01000212.1 GCF_004614185.1 Zemynaea arenosa
TGCCTGGCCGCGGCCGCGGTGAGCGCGCCCGCGGCGATGGCCCCGGCCAGAGGCGACGGCGCGTGCTCGCGGCAGGCCGCGTCGTCCAGCTTCCGCTTCACCAGCTCCGCTTCCACCGCATTGCCATACCTGGTCGGCACATCGTCGTACATCGACAGATAGTGCCGGCACAGCATCGCATCGTCCAGCGACGGCACCTGTGCGATCGACTCGCGCTCCAGGTTGTCCAGGGTCGCGCAACCGGTCACGCCGATGGCGGAAAAACAAATGGCCGCCCCGAACCGGGCGGCCATCGTGGTGAACTGCGATGTCATAAGCGCTCCATGATGGCCCTGCGGCCGATTATAGAGCGCTTCTGCGCAGCAGCCGGGATTACACGGCCATCGCGGTCTCGGTGCACAGCTTGAGCGAAGCGTGGCGCGGTGCTGCCAGCGCCGCCGCGAACAGGTGCTCGCGCTCTGCCAGCAGCTCGAACACCGCATCCTTCGACAGGACGTAGCGCTCGATCAGCGTGTCCTTGATCGATTCGATGATCCCGCGATAGTCGCGGATCGCGCCCAGCGTGTAGCTGTACAGCTCATCGGACTTCTCTTCCACCTGGCGCACGGTATGCTCGCCGTTGGCGTCGGTCTGCAGCTGGGTGTAGTCGATCTTGGAGCGCGAGTACATCGACAGGCGGTTGACCATCATGTTGAGCATCTTGGTTGCCTTCTCGATGTCGTTCTGCGAACCGACCGAAATGCCGCGCGCCCCGTAGAACAGCTCTTCCGCCGCCACGCCGCCGTACAGCTGGATCACGTCGCGCTCCAGCTCTTCCAGTGTGCGCAGGCTCATGTCGTCGCCCGACTGCAGCACGTAGCCGAGGGCACCGATCTTCGACACCGCTTCCGTCGAAATCTTCAGCAGGTGCGACTTCTCCTTCACCTCGTCCAGCGACATCCCTTCGCGCAGGTAGGGGTCGATCTGCATGAAGAAGTGGCCCAGTTCGTGCAGGGCGATGCGCTCGCGCTGCTTGGCCTTTTCGGCGGTCGTGGCGCGGTCGGTCAGGCCGATGGTGGCGCGCTCGAAGGCGCGGAACATCACGTCGGTATCGATGACCAGCTTCTCCTGGATGCAGATCAGGCTCGCGCGTTCGACCACGGTCTCCAGCAGCGCGGGCGACAGGTTGGTGGTCATCTCGGCCACCTGGTCGAGGTCCAGGTTGTTCCAGTTGACGATGCCGTCCTGCTTGCGGGCCAGGAAGCTGCGCAGCAGCTCCTTGCGCTCCGCCTTGTTCGGCAAGCGGAAGTTGATCTTCACCGAGAAGCGGCGCAGCATCGCTTCGTCCATCTCGGTCGAGGCGTCGTCGAAGTTGGAGGCCACCACCCAGATCACGCCATTGCCCTTGTCGCTCTTCACGCCATCCAGCAGGCCGAGAAGCGTGTTGGCGGTGTCGTCTTCCCATTTCTTCTCGCTGCGGCCGCGCGGCATGAACAGGGACTGCGCCTCGTCCAGGAAGATGATGCACTGGCCCTTGGCGCAGGCCTTGCGGTACAGGGCGTTGAGCGCTTTGGAGCCGCCGCCGACATAGCCCGATTCCAGCGCCGAACCAGACGCCTGGATCAGCGGCACGTTCAGCTGCTTGGCCAGGTAGCCCACCAGTTTGGTCTTGCCGGTACCGGCAGGCCCGGTCAGCATCACGTTGAACGGCTTGTCGATGTTGTGCTGTTTATAGAGGCTGCGGTTGCGGATCATGTCCTCGAGGTGCTTCACCTCGGTCTTGATGTCGTCCATGCCGATCAGGTCATCCATCGAGCCTTTCAGCTTGTCCGGCTGGATCATGGTCGCCGACGGGCCCATGCCCGGGATGCCGAACTTGATCGCGTAGAACACGAAGAAGATGACGATGATGTCCAGCGCGTGGCGCTTCAGGAAGTCGATGGCTTCGGCGCGGGTCTGGTTCTCGCCTTCGTCCAGCATCACGGCCTTGTGCGAGGCCAGGAAGTCGTCCTTGGCGATCGAATACGGGATCGCATTCTTGAGCAGCACTTCGCGCTCCAGCGACAGATGGGAGGTGCTCGGCACCTTCACCACGTGCAGTTCCTGGGCGCCCTTGAACTTGAAGACGTAGCGCGGCGCGTCCGACAGCGGCTTGGCCACCAGCAGGTAGTCGAGCTTGTCCTTTTGCGCGGCCAGCGCGGTGATCTCCGCGATATTCTGGGAATGGACGACCGGAACCGCATCCTGCGGGACGTCGCTCTTGTAGATCACAAGGCCGACGGTCAGTGCGATCAGGAGCACGACCAGCACGCGGACGTACACGTTCTTGAGGGCAATCTGAAGCTTGGCGAAGGTGGGCATGAATAACTCTGTCAGTAATGCGGTGTGAACGGGCGCAAATATGGGGCGCGGCGATTTAGCGTTTTCACATCGGAAGGGCTGGCCGAGCGTGTTCTTTTTGTATCGCGCTAGTGCCCGAAGGCAACAGGGATATGGGCACTATACGCGTAAAAAAAAGTCGCGTGTACCCTTTTCTGTGAAAAAGTTTTGCAGAGCAACGATTCGTGATACGCCCGTCAACCACGGGCGTTATTCAATTGTCGACCTGGCATGCCAGACCGACAAATTGCTGCGTTCGCGGCATGCTGGGCTTGCTCAAAAGCATATGTGCGCTGGCCCACAAAGCCATGGGATTGGCTTGCACTATCAACACGAACCGATGCAGTTTTACTACGCAAACTCGTAAGATGAAGTTTCTTAATTGGCATCAAGCGTTAAGAACCTAGCACGACCTGAAAGACGACCCCAGCGGCCACAAGCCAAGGTTCAGCGTTGGTCCAGAACGTGCCGCGAAACGATTTCATTCCCGTCGCTGTACAACAATAATGACTTGGAGATACACATGAAACTGCTGAAAAAACTCGCACTCGCTGCTGCTGTTGCTTCCATCGCTGCTTCGGCTCACGCCGGCCTGACCCCGATCGCTGACGCCGACCTGTCCAAGGTCTCCGGCCAGGACGGCGTCTCGATCGCTGCCGACCTGCATATCAACATCGGCGAGTTCAAGTACACCAATACCGACTCCACCACCGGCGGTTCGGTGTCCTTCAAGAACATCGGCATCAACGGTGTGATCGCTGCCACCCTGGACGTGATCAACGGCGCCACCTTCGCGCAAGACGCCTACGGCGCCGTGCTGGGCCTGACCTCGCCGCAAACCGCCCTGGCCGGCTTCTACGACGGCGGCGACGTGGTCAAGATCGCCATCCCGAACCTGACCTCGTCCAAGAACGTCAACATGACCGTCGGCGGCATCTCGATGGGCGGCTCGACCAAGTCCTTCGGCGCGATGGCCATGAACGACATCAAGCTGCAAGGCACCACCGTCTACATCTGGGCTCACTAATCCCGGCGTAGCACAACAGATCGTCTCTTCGCGGCTGCCCGGTTCCTGCTTCCTCCGGCAGCCGTATTTTTGCGATCGGGCGCGCCGTGTGCGCGCCACCCATCCCTCTTCATTCAGTTCCTTCGCCATGAATACGCAGGCCCGCCTTCCGCTGCGGCGCATCGGCGCCGGAATCGTTGCCACCTTGTGGGCCGCGTCCGTCTGGGCCGCGCCCAAGCCGATGAGCGATGCCGAGCTGTCCGCCGTCAGCGGCCAAGGCGTGTTCGCCGTCTCTAACAGCAGCCTGAACGGTTTTGACTTCATGCGCGTCGCGCTCGATGCGGACGTCGCCCTCAACGCCAACCTGACCAATTTGCGCCTGGGCGAGTACGCCTACGCCGCGCGCAACGGCACCGGAGCGGACCTCGACATCGGCGCCCTGCAGTTCGGCCGCACCGATGCGGGCGTGGCCAAGCAGGTGGTGCAGATCACCAACCCCTATTTCGAATTCGTGTTCCGGGACACCGGCAACGGCACCCGCGAAGCCATCGGCATGCGGCTGGGCTTCGACGGCATCGCCGGGGACGTCGGCACGCGGCTGGCGAGCATCTCGGGCTCGCTGCAGATCGCCACCAGCGGCGGCACCGTGGACACGGCCAACGACGCGCTCGGCGGCAAGCGCTTCGACAATACCTGCGCGACCTGCGTCGGCCCGACGCTGAACCAGATCGGCGGGATCACGGCGGGCGACGCGAGCGGCCCCTCGCGCGACTTCTGGATTTCCATCCTCAAGACGCCGGTGACCTTCCCGTCCGCGCCCGGCATGCCCGCGCTGACGGAGGCCCAGGCCGGCATCTGGATGAACTGGCGCGACAAGCTGGTCGCGCTGAACATCAACGGCACCCTGCCGCCCAACAACGCGCTGGCCCGGTAAGCTGCCATGCGCGCGCTCGCCCTGCTCCTGCTGATGTTGCCGCTCTGCGCCGGGGCGATGGAGCCGATGTCGGACGCGGCCCTGTCCAAGGTGCGCGGGCGCGATGGCATGAGCTTCAACCTCGCGAATTTCGCCATGAACGGCGATGCCACGCTGCGCTACACCACGCCGGGCAATATGGGCAGCCTTTCGATTGGCAACATGGCGGTGTCGCGCTCGGACAATACCGAGGCGCCGTTTGCCGATCCGTACATGATCGACGTGCTGGCCAGCCCGGTGGGTCGCGCGGACATCATCACCCTCTCGCGTCCGCTGAACACGGCGGGCAAGGAGCTGTGGCAGATCGCCTACGACGTGGCGGTGGAGTCCAACGGCACCACGCTCGGCACCAGCCTGGTCCTCAAGGATGTGGCGCACTACGGCGGCGGCATGCAATGGACCACGCCGCGCGACAGCGATGGCCTGGCCTGGGGCTATGCGGTGCGCACGGACATCGGCAGCTTCTCGGTGCAGCCGAACGGCAAGAGCGCTTCGGGCGAGGCGCTCGTGTTTGCGGGCATCAAGATCGGCGCGGCGGCGGGGGATGGGACGGTGTCCGCATCGCCGTGGCGCATTGCGGACGTGAGCAACCAGCCGGGCATCTTCAACGCGCGCACGGGTGCGGACGGCAAATCGAACCTGCACTTCGGGATCGACTGGCCGGATGCGGGCGGCCCGGGCGCGGCGGTGGGGGCGATCACGGTGGACAACATCACCTTCCGCAGCGCCACCACCGGCGACGTGAACCTGGGCTCCTCGCGCATTGGCGGGGTGCAGATCCAGTTCCTGGACGTGAAATTTCGGCAATGAACGCGCGCGCCCTCCTCGCTCTCGCCGTCGCGGCGGCCACGGTGGCCAATGCCGCGCACGCAGCCGACGTGGCGGGCGCACCGACGGGCGCGGGCGCCTCAACGAGTGACAGCGCGCGCGGAAGCGCGCGCCTGGCGGCGGCTTCGAGCAGCACGCGCCAGCTCAAGCCTTTGTCCGATGCGGAGATGTCGGATGTGCGCGGCGGCGACAGCATCAACTTTGCACTGCACCTGGAACTGAACCAGCACCCGGCCGACCCGGCCACGCACGACAGCCGCATCGCCATCGGCCAGGTGGTCGACGGCCGCACCACCTGGGTGGTGATGCGCAATCCGAGCGGCGTGGTGGATATGGTGGGCTTGTCGATTGGCTCGCACACGGCGCCGGACGGCACCAATTACGTGGCGGTCGGTATGCCCGCGCAGGTGAAGTTCGACAACTTCGGCTTCGAGTCGCTCAGCGTGCAGCAGGATCCGTCCGCCCCGGTGACGGACCACATGGGCAGCTTCAGGCTGAACGGATCTTTGCAGATGCAGGGTCAGCTGCGGACGTGGGCGCATTGACCGGATCGGCCAGCGGTTCTTCGAGCGGCGCGTTGGCCGCTTCGGTTTGGGGCGCATGGGCCAGCCCAGGCACCGTCGCAAGGA
>NZ_SPVF01000112.1 GCF_004614185.1 Zemynaea arenosa
GTGCGGGAGGCGGCAGCGCGGTCGGAGCGTGCGTCGTCCAGCCATTGGTGGCGGCCAGCTTGCGCCAATGGGCGGCCACGGCGTCCATGGTCTCGGCGAGCTTTTGCTTGTCTTTTGCGGCCTGCGCGTCGGCAGCAGCCTTCTTCGCAGCTTGCGCGGCGGCTTCCTGCGGTGTCGGCGGCGGCAACGTCGCAAAGGCGGCGGAGGAGATCAGCGTGAGCGCCACCATCGCGGCAAATTTGCTCGCAGCGGACCGCACGACGGCGGGCGCGCATGCGGGGCCGGCCGGCAGCGGCGCTGCGGTGCAATGGAGAGCCGCGCCGTCGCGCGGCGGCGTGGTGGCGAGTGCGAGGGCGGAGAAGTGAACACGCGGCATGGTGAGCTCCTATTGCCCGCTGGGGGTGGTCTTGGCGGCAGGCGGTTGTGTAGCGCCGGACGGGCCGTGACCGGATTCGGCGACGGTGCCGCCCAGCTTGGCGCCGCCGGTGTTGCCTTCCATGCCGCCTGCTGTGCCGGGCGTGCCGCCGGCGGTGCTGCCATCGACCGTCTTCTTGGGCGACGCGGCCAGCACTTCACCGCTGGTGTGCCCGCCCGCCGTCACCTGGCCAGGGAAGCCGGTCTGCACCACCCCCGCGCTGCTGACCTCACGCTCGTGCCGCGAGCATCCTGCCAACGCGCCCGCGACGCCGATGGACATCGTTGCGAACAGCGTGACACTAGCAAGACGGTGCGCTCTCATAGCCGATCCCCTTGCGCCCCACGCGGCGCGTCCTTGCTGGCGGCCTTGACGTCCTCGTACCACAAGCGGTGATGCGTGCGCGCCCATTCCTCGTCCACGTACCCGTGCCGCATGCCTTCGTACGCCCCCGGCGTGCCGAGCGTGCCGATGAAGATATGCCCGATGGCCGCCGCGATGTAAAGCGTCGCTCCCGCCAAGTGGAAGTAATCCGCAATCTGCAGGATGTAGCGCGTCTGCCCCAGGCTGGTGAAGTCCAGCACCAGCCCACTGACCGACATCACGAGCCCGAGACCGGTCACACCCAGCCAGAACCACGCCTTCTCCCCAGCGTTGAAGAACCCCGCAGGAATATGCTCCTGCGTGAACAGCCCCCCACCCTTCCGGAACCAGTACCAGTCCGACTGCCGCAGGAAGTTCCGGTGCAGGTAGGTGAAGAACATGATCACCGAGCACACCACAAACAGCGGCCCGATGAAGTTGTGCAGGTACTTGGAGATGATCGCCACCCACGAGAACACGTCGTGCCCCATCCATGGCAGCAGGAAGTTCTTCCCGAACAGGATGATGATCCCCGTGACCGCCATGATGAGAAAGCTGATGGCCGTCGCCCAATGCACCGTGCGGTCCCACGAATCGAAGCGCATGATGCGCCGCCCCGTCGCTGGATGCTCCATGCGCGCCGGCCCCACCGCCACATAAAACCCGAACAGCAGCAGCGGCACCACCAAGATCAAGGTCCCGCTGACTGCCGCCAGCGGACCATTGCGCAGCACGCGCCACGTATTCCCGCCGCGCTGCACCAGCACCGTGCCCTCGGTGGACCCGTACTGCCCAAGGTAGTGGCGGTCCATGTGCACCCGCCCCGACTGCGCATGAAGGAAGCCGCCCTCCTTCGTGCCCTGCTCCGCTTGCAGGATGGTCTGCTCTTCCGCATACGCCGGCTTGGCCTTCTTGTCCGGCACCTCGGCCGAGGCCAGCCCGGCCACCGCCAGCAGCAGCGCCAGCCAGAGGATCTTCCAGAGTCTCGTCATGGCCGTCTCCTCGCGCTCATGGGTTGGCGCGGTTGTATTCGTTCTGCCGCTGGTTGCGGTTGTTGAGCGTCGCCCACCACGACAGCCGGTCGTTATGGAAGTGCACCTGGAAGGGCTGCTGATCCACCTTGCCCGCATACTCCCCCTTCACCCAGCGCGGATGCTGCTCGACCTCCAGGCAGCCCGCCAGCAGCAGCGGCGCCATGGCCAGGAAAAAGCGCTTGTTCATGGCGTCTGCCTCCGTGGCGTGTTCTGGACCTCATTGGTCTGGTTGCTGCGGTCGCCGTGCCCGCTCGCCTCGCCTGTCACTGGGCGCTTGTAGGCGATGTCCCAGCCCCACAGCTGCGGCCCATAGCCGCGCTGGTCGACGCGCTGGCGGTAGATATCCGCGATGATGTTGGCCTCTCCGCCCAGCAGCGCCTTGGTTCCACACTGCTCCGCGCAGGCGGGCAGCTTGCCCTCGGCGATGCGGTTGCGGCCATACTTCTTGAATTCCTCGACCGACGTGTCCTGCCCTTCCGGCCCGCCCGCGCAGAAGGTGCACTTGTCCATCTTGCCGCGGTGGTTGAACAGGCCCGTGCTGGGGAACTGCGGCGCGCCGAACGGGCAGGCATACGAGCAGTAGCCGCAGCCGATGCACTGGTCCTTGTCGTGCAGGACGATGCCGTCCTCGGTGTGGTAGATGCAGTTGACCGGGCATACCGCGAGGCACGGCGCGTCGGTGCAGTGCATGCACGCCACCGAGATCGAATGCTCGCCCGGCACCCCGTCGTTGATGGTGACCACGCGGCGGCGATTCACGCCCCATGGCGTCTCGTGCTCGTTCTTGCAGGCGGTGACGCAGCCGTTGCAGTCGATGCAGCGCTCGGTGTCACAGATGAACTTCATGCGGGCGGACATAATCGTGTTCCTCCGATCCTCAAGCGCGCGCCAGGCGGCACAGCGACACCTTCGTTTCCTGCATCATGGTCACGGCGTCGTAGCCGTAGGTCCAGGCGGTGTTGACCGCCTCGCCGCGCACGATGGGCGCCGCGCCTTCCGGATACTTGTCGTGCAGGTCCTCGCCCATCCACCAGCCGCCGAAGTGGAAAGGCATCCACACGATGCCCGGCGGGACGCGCTCGGTCACCATCGCCATCACCTTGATGCGCGCGCCGTTGGGCGATTCCACCCACAGGTACTTGCCGGTCTGTGCGCCCACCTGGACCGCGTCGTGCGGATTGACCTCGCAGAACATATTCTGCTGGAGTTCCGCCAGCCACGGATTCGAGCGCGTCTCGTCGCCGCCGCCTTCGTACTCCACCAGGCGGCCCGAGGTCATAATCAGCGGGAAGTCCTTGCTGAAGTCCTTCTCCTGCACCGACTTGTACAGCGTGGGCAGGCGCCAGAAATTGGCCTTGTTGTCGTAGGTCGGGTACTTGGCCACCAGGTCGCGCCGCGGTGACATGATCGGCTCGCGGTGCACCGGCACCGGGTCGGGGAAGTTCCACACGTGGCAGCGGGCGCGCGCGTTCCCGTACGGCGCGCAGCCGTGCTGGATCACCACGCGGATGATGCCGCCCGAGATATCCGTCTTCCAGTTCTTGCCCTCGGCCTTGGCCTGCTCCTCGGGCGTGAGATCGGACCACCAGCCCAGCTTCTTCAGGAACACGTGGTCGAACTCGGGGTAGCCGATATCCAGCTCGCTGTTCTTGTTGGACGAGCCATCCGCCGCCAGCAGCGGCACGCCGTTATGCTCCACGCCCCAGTTGGCGCGGAACGGCAGGCCGCCCTCGATCACCGGCACGTTGATGTTGTAGAGGATGGGCGTGCCCGGGTGCTTGAGCTCCGGCGTGCCCCAGCAGGGCCACGGCAGGCCGTAGTAGTCGCCCTTGCAGGGGCCTGTTTCGGCGCGTAGCGTGGTCGGGCTGAAATCGGCCTTGTGCAGCATGTGCATCTTGAGCCGCTCCGGCGAGCAGCCGGTGTAGCCGATGGTCCAGCAGGTCTTGTTGACTTCGCGAAGGATGTCCTCGATGTCCGGCCGGTTGTTGGTCACACGGATGTTGCGGCACAGCTCATTGGCAAAGCCGAATTTCTTCGCCAGCAGGTACATGATCTCCTGGTCCGGCTTGGACTCGAACATCGGCTCGATGACCTTTTCGCGCCACTGGATGCTGCGGTTGGAGGCCGTCACCGAGCCCTCGGTCTCGAACTGGGTCGAGGCAGGGAGCAGGTAGACGCCATCGGTGCGGCCGTGCATGGCCGCGGTCATCGATGGATAGGGATCGATCACCACCATCAGGTCCAGCTTCTGCATCGCCGCCTTCATGTCCGCGAGGCGGGTCTGGCTGTTGGGTGCGTGGCCCCAGTAGATTACCGCGCGCAGGTTGGAGGGCTGGTCGATGTACTCGTTCTTTTCCAGCACGCCGTCGAACCAGCGCGAGACCGTCATGCCCGGCTTTTCCATCAGCTCCTTGGAGCCGTAGCGGGCCTTGACCCATTCATAGTCCACGCCCCACACGCCGCAGAAGTGCTTCCAGGCCGGTTCCGCCAGGCCGTAGTAGCCGGGCAGCGAATCGGGATTGGGGCCGATGTCGGTGGCGCCCTGCACGTTGTCGTGGCCACGGTAGATGTTGGCGCCGCCGCCCGGCACGCCGATGTTCCCCAGTGCCAGCTGCAGGATCGAGAGCGCGCGCACGTTGGCGGTGCCGACGTGGTGCTGGGTGATGCCCATGCACCAGACAACGGACGAAGGCCGGTTCCTGGCCAGCAGTTCGGCGGCGGTCTTCACGGCCGCTTCCGGAATGCCGGTGACGTCGCTGACCTTATCCGGCGTCCACTTGGCGACTTCCTTGCGCACTTCGTCCATGCCGTAGGTGCGCTGCTCGATGAAGGCCTTGTCCTCCCAGCCGTTATTGAAGATGTGCCACAGGATGCCCCACACGAACGGGATGTCGGTGCCAGGCCGGATGCGCACGTAATGGTGGGCGAAGCGCGCGGTGCGGGTGAAGCGCGGATCCACCACGATCATCTTGGCGCCCAGTTCCTTGGCGTGCAGGAAGTGCAGCATCGAGATCGGGTGCGCCTCGGCCGGGTTGGAGCCGATGAACATCACGGCCTTGCTGTAATGGAGGTCGTTGAACGAATTCGTCATCGCCCCATAGCCGTAGGTCTGCGCCACGCCCGCCACCGTGGTGGAATGGCAGATGCGGGCCTGGTGGTCGCAGTTGTTGGAGCCCCACAGCGACATCCACTTGCGCAGCAAATAGGACTGCTCGTTGTTGTGCTTCGAGCTGCCGACCACGAACAGGGAATCGGGACCGGCCTGCTGGCGCAGCTGCAGCAGCTTGTCGCCGATTTCGTTGATGGCCTGATCCCAGCTGATGCGCTGGTACTTGCCGTTCACGAGCTTCATCGGGTAGCGCAGGCGGTGTTCGCCGTGGCCATGCTCGCGCAGGGAGGCGCCCTTGGCGCAGTGGGCGCCCATGTTGATGGGCGAATCGAAGGCGGCATCCTGGCGCACCCAGACGCCGTTCTGCACCACCGCGATCACCGAGCAGCCCACCGAGCAGTGGCTGCATACGGTGTGCTTGATCTCGGGCGCGGCGTCCTGCGTGGGGCGCACGGCCTGCGCGTGCGCGGGTTCGATCACGTTGAGGGGCAGCTTGCGGGCGACGGCGGCCAGGCCGGCGGTGACACCCGCGCCGACCAGGAAGGAGCGGCGGCGCAGCGAGGCGGCATTAGCGCGTGGCAGGCCCTGGCTGGCGCCCACGGCGCTGGATTGCGGATCGGACGAGGTTTTTACGAGCGACATGGCGGCTCCTCCCCCGCTTACCAGTAACGCGCGGTGGCGTAGTATTTACGGATATGATCGGTCTCGTGATAGCCCTTGGGCTGGGCCGGTTCCGCCGGCGCGGCGGAGGCGGGTGCGGCGGCGGCCGCTTCGATCGGCCGCCCGCTCGCGAATGCGCCCTTGCCGCTCCACTGCCCGCT
>NZ_SPVF01000170.1 GCF_004614185.1 Zemynaea arenosa
GGGTCGCTGCGAGGCGCGGCGACGCCGAGGCGGGAGCCCGGAGGGGCGATGCGGCGCGGCCGGGAGGGGCGCGCAGTGGTTGGGCGCTGGGAGCGCTGGCTCTGGCGACGGTGTTGCCATCGCTGGCGACGAGTAGTGCGAATGTGGGGCTGCCAGCGTTGGTGCAGGCGTTTGGCGTGCCGTTTCAGTATGCGCAGTGGGTGGTGCTGGCGTATCTGCTGGCGATGACGGTTTCGGTGGTGGCGGCAGGGCGCCTCGGCGACCTGGCCGGACGCCGGCGCATGCTGCTGGCCGGGCTGGCGCTGTTCACGCTGGCCTCCTTCGCCTGCGGTGCGGCGGACAGTATCGGCGTGCTGATTGCGGCGCGGGCAGTGCAGGGCATCGGCGCCGCGCTGCTGATGGCGCTGACGATGGCCTTCGTCGCCGATGCCGTGCCGCGCGGCCGCACCGGCAGCGCCATGGGTTTGCTGGGTACGATGTCCGCCGTCGGCACCGCGCTCGGCCCGACGGTCGGCGGGTTCGTGCTCGCGGCGAGCGGCTGGCGCGGCATCTTCTTGCTGAACGTACCCCTCGGCGTGACGGCGCTGCTGATTGCCTGGCGCGCACTCCCCGCCGCATCGGCGCCTACCGCCGCATCGGCGCCTACCGCCGCATCTGCGCTGCCCGCCGCATCGGCGCTGCCCGCTGCCTCCGCAACGCCGTCAGATCGCCCGCGGGCGGGGCGCGGCCTGGCGCTGCTGCGCGACCGCTCGCTGGCGATGGCGGGTGCGATGAGCTGCATGGTGATGACGGTGATGATGGCGACGCTGGTGGTCGGGCCGTTTCACCTGGCCGGGGCGGTGGGCTTGAGCGCGGTGGGCGTCGGGCTGGCGATGTCCTGCGGGCCCATCGTGTCGGCGCTGACTAGCGTGCCCGGTGGCCGCCTCGTGGACCGCTGGGGCGCGCGGCGTGCCATGCGCGCGGGCCTGATCAGCATGCTGATCGGCGCTGCCGGCTTGGCGATGAACCCATTGGCCACCCGCCTCGCCAGTGCGCAGAGATTGTCGTTAATGATTGGCGTCGCAGCCTACGTGCTGCCTTTGGTCGTGCTGACCGCAGGGTATGCGCTGTTCCAGGCCGCGAACAACACCAGCGTGATGTCGGCCGTCCCCGCTGACCGCCGCGGCGTCGTCTCCGGCATGCTCACCCTGTCGAGAAATATCGGCTTGCTGGCCGGAGCCTCCGCGATGGGCGCGGTGTTTGCCTATGGTGTCGGCACCAGGGACATCGTCCACGCCACCGCACCCGCCATCGCCAGCGGCACGCAACTCACGTTCGCCGCCGCCGCCGCGCTGATCGCCTGCGCCCTGCTGCTCGCCGCCCGCACCCCGGAGGCGCCGCAGCGTGAGCACGAAAGCCAGCCTTAGCGGCTCGCCGTGACCGATCCCGCCGTCCCGCTCATGCCACTTGCACCAGCCGTAGCGCCAGTGCCCGCCGAGCTGCCCGCCGCGAGCTCCTGCCCCGCGTCCGCGCCTCCGGCCCACACCACGTCGTTATCGACAGAGTACAACCGGCAAGGCTTGTCACTGGTCGCCTGACAGGTCTTGAGGGCTCTCCCATCGGGATCCTCGCCTTCTTCAGCCCAGCACCACGCCCCGCTCTCCGAAATGGCGAAGGCCCGCGGCGTGTCCTTGGACAGATACTCGCGATAGGCCGCCCGGCCCTTGTCGGAAATGAACGGCACCGCGTCGATATCCCCCAGCTCCGCAAAATCGGTGGCCGGAATGGCCGGCGGCGGCGTGACCGCGTACTTGATCTCGGTCGGCATGCCGACCTGCTTGAGGAAGCGCTCCGTCTCGCCCCACCACACCTTCTCGCCATCGCGCGAGGCCAGCATCCCGTGCGAGTCCCGCTTGAAGGCCCCGTATTCGATCCAGCGTGCCTGCCCGCCCGCGTTGACAAACGCGTCATGCATGCGCGCCACCAGGTCCGGTGCGAACAGCGAATCATTCACGCCATACATCCACAGGCTGCGCACCTTGTTCTTCGAACCGTAGTCAGTGAACGCGCGCACCAGTTCATTGCGCCAGTCGCAGCGCGTGTCGCTGTCGCGCAGGCCGCCCGCAAAGTTCAGCAGGCCGCGCACACCCGGCACCTCCTGCGTCCCAAGCGCCATGGTCGCCATGCCGCCGTACGACTGGCCCGCGACGACGATGCGGTCCCCATCGACCCAGTTCTGCTGGCGCGCCCATTCCACCGCGTCCTTGATGTCGCGCGCCTGCTGGTAGCCATTGGCCTTCATGTTGCAGCCATGGTCCACATAGCGCCCGGTGGACGCGGCAAAGCCTTCGCGCATCGGCACGATCACCGCGTAGCCACGCTTGACGAATGCGGTGGCCATCACGATGAAGCGGTCGCGCGGCTGGTCGCTGGGCAGGCCCATGTCCTTGCCGTGATTGATGATCAGGAGCGGGAACGGCCCCGGCCCGTTGGGCTGGAACACGGTGGTCTCCATCATTGCGCGGTGGTTGGGGCCCGCCGGGATCAGCACGATGTGCTCATTGAGGCGGTAATCCAGCGGTAGCTCTTGCTCGGTTGCCAACAGAGGCGTCATGCAGACCGAGAAAAGCAGTGCGGATGTCAGGTGGCGAACAGATGATCGCTTGAGGAATGCGGCAGTATCGAACATGGCTCCACTACTCACTTGCCGGGTGGAATTTCGAATTGATTCTATGCAGGTGAATGACTGCGAGCAATGGACGATTGGCAATTTTGAGGGAATAACGCAGAACTGACGCTTTTTTGCGTCGGTGGGGGAGACCAAGGGCGATGTCACGCTACGAGGCGCGCGAGCTGCTGCCGCACGAAAAGCCCGTCATTCCGGGCTCCCCGGCCACTCCGGACCATCCGCTGCGGGACCGCGTGCTGTTCTTTCTGGTCGGAGTGGTCATCAATATCACGGGCGCCTTGGGCAACGCGTTGGTGTCCGTGAATCTCATCAATTTGCAGGGCACGCTCGGTGCCTTCACCACCGAGATCGCGTGGCTGCCGGCCGCGTATGCGATGACCAATGTGTCCATGAATCTGCTGCTGGTGAAGTTCCGCCAGCAGTTCGGGCTGCGGCTGTTCACGGAAGGCTTCCTGGTGCTGTACGCGCTCACCACCTTCGCGCACCTGTTCGTGAACGACCTGCGCTCGGCGATCGCGATCCGCGCGGTGGCGGGCGTCGTGGGTGCGGCGCTGACCACGCTGGGCCTCTACTACACGCTGCAGGCCTTCAAGCGCGAGTGGCGCATCAAGGGTATTGCCATTTCGCTGGGCTGTTCCCAGCTCGGCATCCCCATCGCGTACCTGTTTTCCAACGAGCTTCTGCAGCTGGGCGAATGGCGCGGACTCTATCTCTTCGAGCTTGGCCTGGCCTTGGTGTCGCTGGCCTGCGTGATTGGATTGCCGCTGCCGCCGAGTGAGCGCATGAAGTCTTTTGAGAAGATGGACTTCGTCACCTTCGCCCTGTTTGCGCCGGGTGCTGCGCTGCTGTGTGCCGCGGTTTCTCTGGGGCGCGTCCAGTGGTGGTATGAACAGGCCTGGATAGGCTGGGCGCTGGTGGGGGCGATCATTCTGCTTACGGCGGCGATGGCGATCGAACACTATCGCGCGCGCCCGCTCCTGAATCTGCGCTGGCTGGCCAGTGGCTCGCTGCTGCGGCTCTTTCTCGTGATGGCGCTGGTGCGGCTGGTGCTGTCGGAGCAGGGCGTGGGCGCGGTGAACTTCATGCGCGGGCTGGGGATGAACAATGAGCAGCTGACCACCTTGTTCATCGTGGTGGTGTCGGCGACGGTGCTGGCGATTGTCTTTTCCGCGCTCACGCTCAATCCCCAGCAC
This sequence comes from Zemynaea arenosa, assembly GCF_004614185.1. GTDB lineage: Bacteria > Pseudomonadota > Gammaproteobacteria > Burkholderiales > Burkholderiaceae_D > Telluria > Telluria arenosa. The sequence goes on from NZ_SPVF01000170.1 coordinate 3,862, forward strand.
CTGCACGAGCCGGTGATCGTGGCGCTCCTGATCATGGCGACCGGCGCCTTCATGGATGCCAATTCGACCACTCTCACGCGCCCAGAGCAGATGTATGTGAGCCAGTTCCTGCTGGCCTTCGGCGGTGTGATGTTCATGGGGCCATCGGTCGTGTTTGGGATGGGGAAGGTGCTGGCCAACCCCAAGAACATCGTGAGCTTTGCGGTGATGCTGGGGCTTTCGCAGACCATGGGTGGGCTGCTGGGGGCCGCGGCTCTCGGCACGCTGCAGACGGCGCGAGAAAAATACCATTCCAGCGTGCTGGTGGAGCATCTTTCGCTTATGGACCCGCAGGTGGCCGCGCGCGTGCAGCAGTATGCGGGCGCGTATGGGCGCACTACGGTGGACCCGTCGCTGCGCAATGTCGAGGGGCTTGCCACGCTCTCCCAGGTGACGGCGCGCGAGGCCAATGTGCTGGCTTATAACGATGTGTTCACCGTCATCGGCGTGGTGGCGGTGCTGACGGCGCTGTATGTGTTTGCGATCTACCTGTACCGCCAGTTGCAGCCACCGCCGCCGGTGGCGCCTTCTGCGGCTTCTTCTTCTCCGGTCAAGACATGAGTACTGCTGATACTTCGCCATCAACGGATTCGCCTCCTCCGCCGCCGCCATCGCGGCGCAGCGTGATTTTGCCCGCAGTGGCGTTTGCGGTGATTGCGCTGCTCGGGGTGCTCGTTGTGCTGTATGCGTGGAACCTGCCGCCGTTTCGCACTTCGGTGGAGTCGACGGAGAACGCGATGGTGCGCGGGCAGGTGACGATCATCAGCCCGCAGCTGTCAGGTTATGTGGTGGAGGTGGCGGTGCAGGACTTCCAGCGCGTGCATCGCGGCGATCTGCTGGTGCGCATCGATGACCGCATCTACCGCCAGCGGCTGGAGCAGGCACGCGCGCAGCTGGAGGTGCAGCGCACGGCGCTGTCCAATCAAGTGCAGCAGCGGGGCAGTGCGGCGGCGGCCATCGAACAGAATCGGGCGGCAGTGGCGAATGCGCAGGCGCTGGCGAATCGCACGGCGGCGGATCTGCGGCGGGTGGAAGAATTGGCCGCGGATGGGTCCCTGTCGGCGCGCGAGCGCGATGCGGCGCGGGCGGCGCGGGCGCAGGCCGTGGCCGCAGTGGAGCAGGCGCGGGCCGCGCTGGACATCGCACGGCAGAATGAGAAGTCGGTGGGCGTCAATCGTGCCTCGCTGCAGGCGGCGGTGGCGAACGCGCAGGCGGCGGTGCAGCTGGCGGAGATCGACTTGTCCAATACGCTGGTGCTGGCGCCGCGCGATGGGCAACTGGGGCAGGTGGCGGTGCGGCAGGGTGCGTACGTGAACGCGGGCACGCAGGTGACGGCCATTGTGCCGGATCAGATGTGGGTCATCGCGAATCTGAAGGAGACCCAGATGGCGCACGTGGAGGTGGGGCAGCCGGTGACCATGACGGTCGATGCGCTGGACCATGCGGAGATTCGCGGGCATGTGGAGCGGATTGCGCCGGCCACGGGGTCCGAGTTTGCGGTGCTGCAGCCGGATAACGCGACCGGGAATTTCGTGAAGATCGCGCAGCGGATACCGGTGCGCGTGGCGATCGACGCCAACCAGCCGCTGGCCCAGCGGCTGCGGCCTGGCATGTCGGTGGTCGCCACCATCAACACAGGAGTGCGCGGCCACGGCCAACCCGGCCCCGCCACCCCCGACCCCGCCCGCCAGCCACCCGCTCCTGGC
>NZ_SPVF01000116.1 GCF_004614185.1 Zemynaea arenosa
CGCGCGTGGCAGGCGGCGATCGCGGCCTGGATCGCATACGGGCCGAAGGCGCCGCACTGCGCGGCCCGCTCCAGTGCCGCCAGGCCGCGCCGGATCAGCAGCTGGTCCCAGCGGCTGCGGTCCTGGTCCATCAACAGCACCGGTTCGCCGTCCGGTTTCAGGCGGGCACGCTCGCGCGAGGACTGGATCTCCATCAGCGCCACCAGCCCGTGCACCTCGCCCTCCTCCGGCATCAGCTCGGCCAGTACGCGGCCCAGGCGCAGCGCCTCGCGGCACAGGCCCGGCCGCAGCCAGTCGCTGCCGGCGCTGGCGGAATAGCCTTCGTTGTAGATCAGATAAATCACCTGCAGCACGGAGGCCAGGCGCGGCTTGAGGTCGGCGCCGCGCGGCACCTCGAACGGCACGCGCGCCTCCGCCAGCGTGCGTTTGGCGCGCACGATGCGCTGCGCCACGGTGGACTCGGACACCAGGAAGGCGCGCCCGATCTCGCCCGTGGTCAGGCCGCCCAGCACCTTGAGCGAGAGCGCGGCGCGCGCCTCGGTGGACAGCACCGGGTGGCAGGACACGAACATCAGGCGCAGCACGTCGTCGCCGATGTCGCGGTCGACCAGCTCGTCCAGGTCCGGCTGGTTATCCTGCAGCTGCGTTTCGATTTCCCAGGTGAGCTCGCCCTCCTTGTTCCGGTGCAGCGCCTGGTGGCGCAGGTGATCGAGCGCCCGGTTCTTGGCCACCTGCATCAGCCAGGCGGCGGGCTTGTCCGGCGTGCCGCTGACCGGCCAGCTTTCGAAGGCCTGCACCACGGCGTCCTGCGCCAGCTCCTCGGCCAGGCCGACGTCGCGCAGCATGCGGGCCAGCGCGCCGATGATGCGCGCCGACTCCATCCGCCATACGGCCTCGACAACCCGGCCGACGTCCTGTGCCGCCACGCGCGGTCAGCCCTGCATCAGGCTGGGCCGCGCGGCCAGGTGGGCGCGCAGGGCCGCGTCCAGCTGCTCGGCGCGCAGGCCGAAGTCGGCACGCTCCTGCTCGGCGGACAGCGCGGGCATGAGGTCGGCCGCCGTCATCACTTCGCGGATCTCGACTTCCACCCGCGGCCCGGTCGGGTAGGGGATGCTGCGCGCGAACTCGATCGCGTCCAGCATCGACCTGGCGCGCACCATCCAGAACCCCGCCACCAGTTCCTTGGCCTCGGTGAACGGACCGTCGATCACCGAGGCGCGGCCGGATGCCAGCTTGACGCGGGCGCCGCGCGCGGTGGACATCAGGCCGTCTCCGGCCAGCAGGCGGCCCTCGGCGGCCTGCACCGCGTTGAAGGTGTTGAGCGTATCCAGCAGGTGCTGGGCGGGAATGTCGTCGCGCTCCGTGCCGGCATCCGAGCGCAGCAGGATCACGTAGCGCGCCTCGTCGCCCGCCTCACCCGGCGGCACGGAGGCGCAGCCACCGGGGCAGCCCGTCTCGCGCAGCTCCAGGGTGACGTCCCCATCGCTCACGGGCCAGCGCTTGAGCTGCTCGATGGCCGCCGCGCGCGACTCGGCCTGGAAGATCGTGAAGCCGGCCACCAGCTCCTTGCTTTCGGTGAAAGGCCCATCCGTGATGCTCTCGCCGCCTGGCCACATCTTGAGCCGCACGGCGCGGCGCGTGGGACGCAGGCCCAGGGCCAGGCCGAGCGCGCCGCCCGCCTCGAGCTGCCGGTTGAACTCGTCCATGTCCGCCAGCGCGGCGGGGGTGGGGCGGGCGCCGGCTTCGGTGGCCGCGTCGGCCTGCCGGAGGATCATGTAACCGCGGCGGGAATTCTGCATGGCCGGTCTCCTGTCGATGTTTTAGTGTTGCTTGGCGATCTGCTCGCGCAGGCGGTCTTCCTGGGCGCGCGCCTCGGCCGTGAATTCGGGGCCGAAGTCATCCGCAGTCATCACCTGGCGGATCTCGATTTCGCTCTCTCCTTCTTCGAATGGATTCGGGCAGCGCTTCATCCACTCGATCGCTTCTTCCTTCGAGTTCACCTCGATCAGCCAGAAGCCGGCCACCAGTTCCTTGGTTTCCGCGAACGGACCGTCGATCACCGTGCGCTGGCTGCCGTTGAAGCGGATGCGCGCGCCCTTGCGGCTCGGGTGCAGGCCCTCGCCGGCCAGCATCACGCCCGCGCGCACCAGCTCCTCATTGAACTGCCCCATTTCGGTGAGCAGTTTCTCGCTCGGCATTTCCCCGGCTTCCGACGCGGCGGTCGCCTTCACCATGACCATGAACTTCATTGCTGACCTCCGCATTCCGGCATCATGTTTTTCATGCCTTCCTGCATCTGCTCGGGCGTGAGGTCCTGCAGATGGGTGGCGACCGACCAGCGGTGGCCGAACGGGTCCTGCAGCTGGCCGTAACGGTCGCCCCAGAACATGTCCGCCATCGGCATAGTCGGGGTGGCGCCGGCCTGCACGGCCTGGTTGAAGATGGCGTCCGCATCCGGCACGTAGAGGTGGATGAACACCGGCGAGCCCTTGAGCGCCAGCGCGCCGGGGGCCCCGTAGTCGGGGAAGGCGTCGGCCAGCATCAGGCGCGAATCGCCGATGCGCAGCTCGGCGTGCATCAGCTTGCCGTCCGGGCCGGGCATGCGGCTCAGTTCGACGGCGCCGAAGGCCTTCACGTAGAAATCGATGGCTGCCGCGGCGTTCTCGCACACCAGGTGCGGGGTGATGCTGTGGAAGCCTTCCGGAACCGCCTGCACTTTCTTGTCCATGTGAATCTCCTGTTCTGGTTAGTTGTGAGGTGCTACATCCCTACGACGAACCGGGCGATGCGCTTTCGACACTGCCCCAGAAAATAAATTCCCGCCGCGCGGAAGGGTATGCCTGCGCGCGGCGGAAGTCGAGAAAAATGTGGACGAGAAGTTATCGGTCGGATGATTCCCGGACCGGTTCCAGCGTGACCACCACGGCGCGCGGCCGGGTCACGATCCGCGTCGGCGCGAACTGCACCCCGGCGCGGCGCAGGTCGTCCGGCTGGAAGGTGTAGACGGTAATGCCGCTGGCCACGCGGTCCAGCAGCACGTTGGCGATGGCCGTGAGCTGGGACTGGCGGCCGCTGTCCATGCCGTCCAGGCGGAAGTTGTCGATGCGGATGTCGCGCAGCAGCAGGGCGTGGTTGGGCTGGTCGAGCGCCAGGCGGCCGGACAGGGTCAGCCGGCCCAGCCGCGGCGTGCCGCCGCCGAAGCGGTTCTGCAGGGCCGCATCCATGGTGAGCGCGACGCGGTCCAGTTCCGGCACCACCTGCACTTGCGGCTGGGTCAGGGTGACCTCGAACAGTTCCAGCACCCGCTGGTGCAGCGGGAACTTGCGCTCGAGCGAGGTCTGCAGGCGCTGCTGCGAGACTTCCACCTCGCGCGGACCGAGCACGCTGGCGCAGGACGCCAGCAGCACGCACATGCCAACCAGCCACAACCGTTTCACTATGTTCATGAAGTGTCTCCTCGGGCGCACTCTAGCATGGCGCCACAAAGAAAATGTTCCGCGCACGCTTGCTATTCACGCAACGATAACAGAACATCAATGCATGACGCATACCGAACAGATCCGCCGGCACGCCGAGCGCCGGCAGGACAACGCCACGGCCGAGCGCATCGACATGGCGCTGCAGACCTTGCGCGCGTTCGACGAGCACACCGCGCGCCGCTTCCTCAGCATTGCCGGCGTGCCGGACACGCTCGCCCACGACGTCCTGGCCCGCCCGCTCGGCCAGACTCGCCGCACCCGCCTGCTTTCGAGCACCGCCCACGACCGCCGCCGCGCCTGAGCCCCTGCTTTGGTATCACCTCCCGCTACCGGGGTCAGGCCTGTTTTTGAGAATTCGCAAACCGGCAGAGGGACATTTTTCGGTACAGGAACTCGGTGCCTGACCCCGGTATTAAATTCGGCTGTTTTTGATACCGGGGTCTGGCCTGGTTTTGAGAGAGCGCAAAGCGGCAGAGAGAGATTTTTCGGGATGGGAACCAGGTGCCTGACCCCGGTATTAAATTCGGCCGTTTTTGATACCGGGGTCTGGCCTGGTTTTGAGAGAGCGCAAAGCGGGAGAGGGAGATTTTTCGGGACGGGAACCAGGTGCCTGACCCCGGTATTAAATTCGGCTGTTTTTGATACCGGGGTCTGGCCTGGTTTTGAGGGGGCGCAAAGCGGCAGAGGGAGATTTTTCGGGATGGGAACCGGGTGCCTGACCCCGGTGGCGGGGGGCGCTACTTTCCGCCGGTGAGGGTTTGCGGCGGCGCAGATTGACAAGCGGTGCCGGATCTTGCATACAATCACGTCGTCCGACCACCGGAGACACGTATGGCCAGCCAAGCGAAGCAGCTGTACCAGCCCCTGCGCGACATGTCCGCGCAGCGCTGTGTGAATATCGTCGAGGACCTGCTGGAGATCGGGGATGCCAATCCCGCTTCCGGCCAGGTGGCCGAGGCGGTCGCGGTGATGATCGAGGCACTGCGCAATGCAGTGCACGATCCGGAAGTCGCGGAGGCCGTGGACGCCTACCTGCACACGCCCGCCGTGGCGGAGCGGGTCGGCGCCGCCAAGGCGCGCGCCGTTCACGCCTAGTCCCCTCACCGCCTCAGCTGAAACCCGCGGCGCCGCGAAGGCGCGCGCGCGGCCGCCCACGCCCTTGCACCACGCGGCGGCACGGCCGTGCGGCCGGGGGGACGGGACCTGCGGCCATGAAGCGGCTTGGCCGGATTGCCGCGGCGAAGCGACGCCATGGCAGGGAGTGCGCATGGCTCGCCCGGCCGTCCGCGCCCCCAGCGGACCGGTTAATTGGTCCGCTTGTACACGCGCACGTAATCCACCAGCATCTGCTGCGGGAACACCGTCCCCGCATCCGGATTGCCCGGCCAGTCTCCGCCCACCGCAAGATTCAGGATCACGTAGAACGGATGCTCGAACACCCACGTGCCCTTGACCAGCGCCGGCTTGACCGTGTGGTACAGGATCCCGTCGCGGTAAAAGCGCATCTCCTGAGGCTCCCATTCCAGCGCGTACACGTGGTAGTCGTCCGCATACCCGCCGCTGGCCAGCTTCGACGGGCTGCCGAAACCGTTATCCCCCGAGTACCCTGGGCCGTGCACCGTGGCGTGCACGATGTTCGGCTCCTTGCCGATGTTTTCCATGATGTCGATCTCGCCGCACTCCGGCCACGCCACCGCGCCGCAGTTCGCGCCCAGCAGCCAGAAGGCGGGCCAGATGCCCTGCCCGCGCGGGATCTTGATGCGCGCTTCGTACTTGCCGTACTGGCGCTCCTTCAGCCCTTGGCTCTTGATGCGCGCGGAGGTGTACTCGCGGCCACCGAAGGCTTCCTTGCGCGCCTCGATCACCAGGTTCCCGCCGCTGACGCGCAGGTTCTCCGGCCGGCTGCTGTAGTACTGCAGCTCGTTGTTGAACCATTTCGGTCCGGTCTCCTCGACCCACTTGGTGTGATCGAGCGTGCCGCCATCGAATTCATCGCTCCAGTCCAGGGCCCACGTGGCCACAGGCGCCGGCGCAGGTGCGGGTGCCGCCGCCGGCGCGGTGGCGGAC
>NZ_SPVF01000224.1 GCF_004614185.1 Zemynaea arenosa
CCGCGTCGCTGGCCCTGCGGCCAGGGCAAGGCGCGCTGGTCGCCCTGCTGGCGGCGGGTTCGGCGGCAGGTGGCGCCTGGCTGGCCGGGCTGATGCTGCTGCGGCACCCACTGCGGCGCGACCTGCAAGCCTTGTGCAGGCGCGCCCGCAATCTGCTCTTCGCCTGATCAAGCAAAACTTCAACGGAGGACACCATGCGCGTCGGAATCCTGTCCTATCCCATGCTGTTCGAGCGCGACGGCGGCCTGCAGGTGCAGGTGCGCGAAACGGTGCGCGCGCTGAACCGGCTGCCCGCCGAACACGCGGTGCACGCGGAGCTGGCTGACCCGGTGCACATGCGCCTGGCACACTTTGACGTGGTGCACGTGTTCGCGGCCATCAATGGCAACCACCGGATCATCGAGGCGGCCACGGAGGCGGGCGTGCCGACGGTGCTGTCGCCGCTGGTTTCGCCCGGCTGGACCCGCACCACTGGCGTGCGGGCGCGCGTGGCGGACCGGGTGCTGGGGAACCTCACGCGCTGGAACGTGCAAAGCAGCTACGCGCAGATGCGCAGCGCGCTGGAGCAGGCCAACCGCGTGATTGCGCTGGGGGACGAGGAGCGCCGCGCCATCGAGGAGGCGTTCCTGGTCGACGTCACGAAGGTGCGCGTGCTGCCCAATGGGATCAGCCACCAGTTCTTCGGCGCGGCGCCGAGCCTGTTCCGCGAGCGCACCGGCCTGCGTGGGCCGTTCGTGCTGATGGTGGCGTCGATTTCGCCGTACAAGAATCAGCTTGGGCTGGCCGAGGCGCTGTCCGAGCTGGCCCTGCCGCTGGTCCTGATCGGCGAGGCGCAGGAGCGCGACCAGAGCTACCTGCAGGCGCTGCGCAAGGTGCGAGGGGTGGTGTGTATGGGGCCCATCGCGCACACCGACCCGCTGCTGGCCAGTGCCTATGCCGCCGCCAGCGTGTTCGCGCTGCCCAGCCAAGGCGAGGTGGCACCCCTGTCCGTCATGGAGGCGCTGGCGGCGGGCACGCCCGTGGTGATGACCGACCAGAGTGCGCTGCACCTGGTGGATGACGCCTTCGCCATCACCCGCGTGCGGTGGAATGACAATGCGGCACAGCAGCGCGCCGTCCTCGCCCACGTGGAAGCGCCACCGGAGCGCGCGCGCGTGCGGGCGCTGGTGCAGGACTACACTTGGGAACGCGTCGCGATGCAACTGGCGGGTCTGTATCGCGAGCTGCTGGGCCAGCCGGCGGCCTCGGAGCGGGCGCGCGATGCTGTTTAACTCGTTCGGCTTCCTGTTCTTCTACCTGCCGGTGGTGCTGGGCGGGTATTTCCTGGCCGGACGCTTGAGCCACAAACTGGCAATTGCCTGGCTCGCGCTGGCTTCGCTGTTCTTCTATGGCTGGTGGGACGTGCGGTTCTTGCCGCTGCTGCTTGGATCGATCCTGTTCAATTATGCGGCGGCGCGCACCATGGCATGGGTGCCGTCCGCGCAGCGCAAGCGGGTGCTGGTGGCGGCAATCGCGGCCGATCTGGGGCTGCTGGCCTGGTTCAAGTACGCTGACTTCCTGCTGCAGACAATGGGGCTGGCGCCGCTGCAGATCGTGCTGCCGATTGGGATCTCGTTTTTTACCTTCACGCAGATCGCCTTCCTGGTGGACAGCTACCGGCGCGAGGTGAGCGAATGCCGACTGACGCATTACGCACTGTTCGTCAGTTACTTCCCGCACCTGGTGGCGGGGCCGGTGCTGCATCACAAGGAGATGATGCCGCAGTTTGCCGACCCGGCCAATGCGCGCCCGCGGGCGGCGGACCTGGCGATCGGGCTGACCACCTTCGCCATTGGCCTCGGCAAGAAGGTCCTGATCGCGGACAACCTGGCACCACTGGCCAATCCAGTGTTCGCGGCCGGGGCCGATCCAGCCCTGATCGAAGCCTGGGTGGGCGTGCTGGCCTACACCTTCCAGCTGTATTTCGACTTTTCCGGCTACTCGGACATGGCGATCGGGCTGTCGCGCATGTTCCGCGTGCAGTTGCCGCTGAACTTCGATGCGCCCTACAAGGCATGCGACATCGCCGAGTTCTGGCGGCGCTGGCACATGACCCTGTCGCGCTTCCTGCGCGACTACCTGTACATCCCGCTCGGCGGCAACCGCGGCGGCGAACTGATGCGCTACCGGAACCTGATGCTGACCATGCTGCTGGGCGGGCACTGGCATGGCGCGGGCTGGACGTTCGTGGCCTGGGGCGGGTTGCACGGCGCGTACCTGGTCGTCCACCGTCTGTGGCAGCAACAGGGGCGGCCGTTGCCGCGCGGCGCGGCGCATGCGCTGACCTTTGCAGCAGTCGTGGTCGCCTGGATCTTCTTCCGCGCGCCGGACTTCGCAACGGCCGGGGATGTCCTCCAGGGACTGGTCGGCGGCAACGGCATCGCGCTGCCGCATGGCCTGCAGGCATGGGCGTCGTGGCTGTCGGGTGCCAGCTTCGACGGGGTGCGCTGGATCGAGCTGGAGGGCGCCGGTTTGCCGGCGCTGGCCCTGGCCGCGGTGCTGGCCTTCGGCGCGCCGACCACGCAGGAGATCGTTGCGCGGCGCTGGCGGCCATCGCCCGGATGGAGCCTGGCGTGCACGGCCTTGCTGGTGGTGGCCATCTTCAACATCAACCGGCCCACCGATTTCCTGTATTTCCAGTTCTGATCCGTTCTGAACAAGGAGGCGCCATGCGCAGCTACCTGTGGACCGTTTGCGGACTGAGTGCGCTGGCGGTGGGCGGCGCGGCCGTCGCCAACTACGTGGTCGACCCCTACGTGACGCACCAGTGGGACAACGATACCGTGCAGCGGCTGCGCCCGGCGCGCGAGAAGATGAGCGCCTGGGGCAAGACCTATGCGGTAGCGGCCTACCGCCCCAGCGTGCTGTACCTGGGCAATTCGCGCACCGAACTGGGCCTGCCTGCGCCACTGCCGGCGTTTGGCAAGGCGCCGGTGTTCAATGCGGCACTGTCTGGCGCCTCGCTGGGCGATGCGGTGGCGATGGCGCAGCATGCGCTGATGGTCAGCCGGCCGCGCACCGTGGTGTGGGGCGTAGACGCGCCGTCGTTCTCGCTGGTGCTGGGGACGCAGGACTTCGACCGCCAGCTGGTGGCCACGTCGCCCGATTACTTTCCGCGTCGCGCGCTGCTGGACCTGCGGCGGGCCGTGTCGTACGACATGACGGAGGATACGCTGCGCGTCCTGCGCGGAACTTTCGGGTCCGTGTGCCGGTCCAATCTGGCGTTCCACGGGCAGCGGGATACGTCCTGCATCCTCGACCACATGCACGGCTGGGGCGGCACGGCGGCCGCGGTGCTGCCGCGCCTGCATGAATTCGTGCGCGGCGAAGGTCCGACACCGGACGCGCTGCAGGCCTTCATCGACACGGTCACACTGCTGTGCGGCACCGGCGCGCAGCTGCGCATCTATCTCAACCCGACCCATGCCTCGATGCACGAGGCGCTCTACCAGCGCGGCAAATGGGCGGCGCTCGAACAGTGGCAGCGCGGGCTGACGGCGGCCATCGACCAGGCACGGGCGGGCGGCTGCAACGCGCGGCTGTATGATTTTTCCGGCTACAACAGTGTGACGACCGAACCGCTGCCGCAGGCCAGTGGCGCCAAGGAGATGATTTACTACTGGGAGCCGTCCCACTACCGGGACAATGTGGGGCGGATGATCCTCGCCAGCATGTTCGGCGGGGATACGAGCGCCGTGCCGACCGACTTCGGTATCGAACTTAGCCTGCCGATGCTGGACCGGTTTCAAGCCGTCCAGCGCACCGCCCGGGATGAGTACCGCCGCGCCCATCCGGTGGAAGCGGCGCTGGCGCGCGCGGTGGCGGAGAGCGAAGCCGCCGCCGCGCGTCGCGCGCAGCTTACGCAGCGCCGCTGAGGCGCAGCACCACGCAGCCCTTTTCGCAGTTGCGTTTGCTCTGGGTCAGGCGCGGAAATTCCTTCTGCCAGCGCTCCAGGATGGCGCGTTCGTCCTCGCGCTTGGCGTCGTCCAGGAACACGGTGCCGAACGGGGCCAGCCGCGGGAACAGCGCCGGGCCGGCCGGGTAGCGCGCCAGGCGGCCGGTGTCCTTGGGCGGGCCGTCGATGGCGATCATGTCGATCTGGGCGAGCGGCGGCAGCACGTCGTGCACGTACCACTGCCAGGTGTCGGAGCCCACCGTGTAGTTGTTCAGGGGGGCGAACAGCACCTGCGCGTAGTCCTGCAGGCCGTGGCGTTCGAGCTGGGCCCGGGTCTCCTGGGCGTAGCGGGCGTCGTGCTCCAGGCTGTAGACCATGCCGCCGCCATTCAGTTGCATGCAGCGCGCCAGCACCAGGGTCGAGGTGCCGCTGCTGCATTCCACCACCACTTGCGGCTTCTCGTCGAGGGCGTGGCGGGCCAGCTCCATCAGGAAGTCGGGCGAGGCGGCCCAGCCGCGCGTAGTCGGCAGGCTCTTCTTGAAGCCAAGATCGATGTAGAGGCCTTGCAGCGCCTCGATCTGGCGGAACAGCGTGGCCGACTCTTCCTGCGAGAGGTCGTACATGCCGACCACCACCCGCTGCAGGCGCCGTACCTTGTGGACCAGGTCGAGCAGCAGGGCCAGGGCAATCAGATGGAACAGCGCACCGAGGTACACGAGCATGATGGATCTCCTTGTTGGCGTCAGATGCGGCGCCGGCCGAGCAGCCGGGTGTAAACGGGCACATAGCAGGCTGCGCTGGCCTGCCAGTGGCGATGCATGGTCACCCAGCTGCGGGCGGCGTGGCCCAGCGGCGTCAGGCAGCCGCGTTCGCTCAGCAGAGCCAGCAGAGTGTCGCCGAGGGCGGTGCTGCTGCCGGCCTCGAACAGGATGCCGGTACGCCCGTGCTCGATCAGGTCGCGGTGCCCGCCGACGTTGGACGCGGCCACCGGGACGCCGTGCGCCAGCGCTTCCAGCACGACGAAGGGCGAGTAGAGGTCGGCGTGGCGGCTGCGCAGACGGGGGAAGACGGCCAGGTCGGCGCGGGCCAGGTGGAGGGCCAGCTCGGGCACCGGGACGTGCTCGGCAAAACTGACATGCGCATCCAGGCGGCGCGCGCGGACCAGCTCGCGCAACTCGGGCGGGATGATGCCGGTGGCGGCCAGGTGCAGGGTCAGGCCAGGGTGGAACATGGTCACGCGGGGGAGGGCGTTCAGCAGAAGGTCGATGCCCTGCTCGGGGCCGAGCGTTCCGCCCCAGACGAGCGCCGGGCCGCGGGCGGCCGGGATGTCGCCACGGTAGGGCGGCACCGGTGAATCGAGCGAGGCTTCATAGGCGGCGGGGATGACGGCCCCCGGCATGCGGTGAATGCGGGCGCGCAGGCAGGCCAGCGCGGCGCGGGTCGGCGCGCACAGGCCGTCGGCGTGGCGC
>NZ_SPVF01000179.1 GCF_004614185.1 Zemynaea arenosa
CCGCCACCCCGGCCCGCGCCGGCAGCTGGAGCGAAGACGCGCCTGGCAAAGTCCACCGCTTCACAGTGGCTGACCTTCCGCAGCCGTTCTCGTCCGCCAGCGCGGGCAACGGCCCCAAACTCGCCGCCCGCCCGGACAATGCGCTGCCCAAGGTCCCCGATAACTTCAGCGTGACCGCCTACGCCAAGCTGCCCGCCCGCGGCCGCCTGCTGATCCGCGCCCCGAACGGCGACCTGTTCCTGTCCATCCCCGCCACCGGCGAAATCCGCCAGGTCCGCCCCGACGGCACCACGACCGTCTTCGCCACCGGCCTGACCCGCCCCTACGGCATGGCCTTCTACCCGGCCGGCCCGAACCCGCGCTACCTGTACGTCGCCAACGTCAACTCCGTCGTCCGCATCCCGTACACCAAGGGCGACACCAAGGCCCGCACCGCCGCCGAAACCGTAGTCGACAAGCTGGCCGGCACCTCCGGCGGCCACACCACCCGCTCGCTGCAGTTCTCGAAGGACGGCAAGACCATGTTCGTCTCCGTCGGCTCCGCCAGCAACGTGGCGGAAGAGATCCCGCGCAAGCCGGACGTCCCGCTCGCGCAATGGGAGCGCCAGCACGGCCTTGGCGCCGCCTGGGGCGACGAGGAAGACCGCGCCCTGGTCCTCGCCTTCGACCCAGACGGCAAACACAAGCGCACCTTCGCCACCGGCCTGCGCAACTGCGTCGGCCTGCTCGTGCATCCGGACACCGGCGACCTGTTCTGCGGCGTCAACGAGCGCGACGCCCTCGGCGACAACATCCCGTTCGAATACCTGACCACGGTGCGCCAGGGCGCGTTCTACGGCTGGCCGTGGTACTACATCGGCGGCCACGAAGACCCACGCCTGGCCGGCGTCCGCCCGGACCTGAAGGACAAGGTGACCACGCCGGACTTGCTGATCCAGGCCCACTCGGCCCCGCTGGGCCTGACCGTCTACCACGCCCCGCAGGGCGCGCAGCACGCCTTCCCGAAAGACTACGACGGCGACATCTTCCTCGCGCTGCACGGCTCCTGGAATCGCGGCCTGCGTACTGGCTACAAGGTGGTGCGCGTGCGCATGAAGGACGGCAAACCGGCGGGCCAGTACGAGGATTTCATGACCGGCATGGTGCTGAACGATAATGAGGTGTGGGGCCGCCCGGCCGCTGTGACGGTCGCGGCGGATGGCGCGTTGCTGGTGGTGGATGACGGCAGCAACACCATCTGGCGCGTGGCGCCGCGCTGAAAACACCGGGGTCAGTCCCCATGCGGGGACAGACCCCCTGACTTCGGCTACAGCCAGTAGTCGAGGAACTTGGTCGACATCTCTTTCAAGCGGTCGGACAGCGGCCGCTTGCGCCATTCCTCCAGCGTCATCTGCTTGGAGTTGCGCAGGTCCTCCCGGAACGCCGCCTCCATATCGTTCCCGAACCCCGGATCGAGCACCACCACATTCAGCTCATAGTTGTGCATGAAGCTGCGCCGGTCCAGGTTCGCCGAGCCCACCGTCGACCACGCGCCGTCGATCACCGCCGTCTTGGCATGCAGCACCGCCACTTGCAGCTGGTAGATCTTGACGCCATTGGACAGCAGCTCATCATAGAACGCCCGCCCCGCGTGGAACACCAGTCCGTGGTCCGACACCCCCGGCAGGATCAGCTGCACATCCACCCCACGCTTGGCCGCCGCGCACAGCGCCTCGATGATCTGCCGGTCCGGCACAAAGTAGGCCGAGGTGATGTGGATCGATTTCTTGGCCTCCTGGATCGACACCAGGAAGGCCTTGTAGATCTCGAAGCCGCGGTCCGGCCGCGTCGCCAGCACCCGCACGATCTTGTCGCCGGCCGGCGCCAGCGGTGGAAAGTAGTTCCGCTCCGGCAGCTCGCCCGCCTCCTGGCTGACCCAGTTGTCGATGAAGCTGTACTGCAGCGCCGCCACCGCCGGCCCTTCGATGCGGATATGGGTGTCGCGCCAGCCGACGTCCTTTTCGTCCGCCGGCTTGCTGCGGCTGCGGAACAGCGAGCTGTTCGCATAGTCGCTACTGATATTGATGCCGCCCGTGAATGCCACCTTTCCATCGACCACCATCAGCTTGCGGTGGTCGCGGTTGTTGACCTCCCATTTGCCGCGCGCCTTGGCCGGATTGACGGGGTTGAACGCCAGCAGATGAATGCCAGCCGCCCGCATGCGGTCGAAGAAGGCCTGCGGTACGGTGAGCGTGCCCACGCTGTCGTACATGATGTTCACGTTCACGCCCGCGCGCTGGCGCTCGATCAGGAGGTCCGCGAACTTGAGGCCGATCTCGTCCTGGTCGAAGATGTAGGTCTCCAGGTTGATGGTGTCCTTGGCGGCCGCCACCGCGTCCATCATCGCTTGCATGGTCTGCGGACCGTCGAACAGCAGCGTCACCTTGTTGCCCGCGATGAGGGGCACGCCGGTCGCGGCTTCCTCCTGCGCGGCCAGCGTCTTCAGGTCCGGCGCCGCGTGCGCCCAGCGCTTCTGCAGCAGGGCTTTGGCGCGTGACGGGGCCATGGCGCCCTTGGAGGTCGCCACCGTGGGTGTGGCGCGGGCCTGGTCGGAGAGGTCCGGCACTTCGGGCAGGGTGCGGCAGCCGCCGGCGAGCACCAGCGCACCAACCCACGCGCCCAGGCGCGCCCAGGCATGAATCCGTTTCATGACGACTCTCCTTGTGCCCGGCTGGGCGGTCCGATGAAGAATTGCAGCGGCGTGGTAATGAAGCGCCGCCCGAGTGCGCGCACGACGTTGCCGCCGTGCCGGAACCTGACCCGCCGCGCCCGCAGCGCCACCCACAGCGCGAGCCCGAAACTGACGATCAGGTTGACGAGGCCAATGGCCAGAAAGCCCGCGATGGAAGTCGCGGCCAGCTCCGGGCTCATCTCATGATTGAGACCGACGAATGCGGTGGCGAAATTGGCCGAGGAAAAAGTGATGTGGCGGATGTCCAGCGGCAGTCCCAGCCCGTAGCCGATCGCGCCCGTGAGCCCGAGCAGCATGCCGAAGTAGAAGTTCCCCATCAGGCCGCCGAGATTGTCTTCGAGATAGAGCGCCAGGCGCCGCCGCCGCTTCTCGCCCAGCAGGCGGCGCAGCCAGCGCAGCTGCTCCACGCGCTGCGCCATCTGCGTGTAGACAGCCTTGTTGTCGTAGTAGCCGGAGATCAGCCCGGCCACGAACAGCCACACGCCCGCAATGGCCGCGTAGAACAGGGCCGGGGTGTGGATCGGGTCGACATCCTGCAACAGATGCATGGCCTTCTCGGGCGCGACCAAGTGGTGCCCGGTGGCCAGCTTCCAGCCCACCGCGATGATGTAGGCGGTCGGGATGCAGGTGATCAGGTTGCCGAGCACCGCCACGAACTGGGTGCGGATCACCTTGTTGATCAGCTCGGCCAGCGCCTCGACATCGATGGTGCGCTGGTCCGTGCTGTGCAGTTCGGCGGCGATGCGCGAGGCCGTCATGGCGGGCTGCTTGGTCGCCACCGTCCAGTGCAGCACATGGATCAACACGAAGCCGAGCCCATAGTTGAGGCCGTAGACCAGGCCTTCGACCAGCGGCGCCATGCGCAGCTTGGACAGCAAAATCTTGAACAGCGCCATGAAGCCGACCACCAGCCCGGCGCCGGCGGACGAGCCGAACATGTGGCGCAGCTCGCGCCGGGTGTCGGCCACGTAGTGTTCGCCGGTGCGGCTGGCGTTCTCCGTCACGTTGCGGGCCAGCAGGTTGATGTTGTCGCGGAACAGGTCGCGCACCGCGTAGCGCTGGTTGTGCGCTTCGATCAGTTCCAGCGCCAGCGCGATGGCGGCCGCCTGGTGCAGGCTGACCGGGCGCTCCTCGTTGGCGGCGGGCTGGACTTCGCTGGCGACCTCCTGCAGGTCCACCGTGGGCGGCTGCGGCAGCTCGCCGGAGATATCGACCAGGAACAGCAGCTTGCGCAGGCGGTCGATGCTCTGGTCCAGCGCCACCAATAGATAGGTGAGCGGGATGCTGGTGCCGTGCTTGAGGGCGTTCTTGCGCACCTTGTTCACCACCTCGATGCACTGGTCGAGCATGACCAGCAGATGGCGCGCGTCTTCGATCTGCTCGGTCTCGCCGGTCAGCAGGCGGCCGTAGTCGTCGAGGTACTTGTTGACCTCGATGTTCTGCATCAGGAAGGGCGAATCGAAGTCTTCGATCTCCAGGTGGCTGCGGATCAGGCGCGGCTCCAGGCCCAGCGCGCAGACGCGGCAGGAGAGGGTGCGGATCGCGTCGAGCAGGCCGAGCAAAGTGGCCTTGCTGGCTTCGCCGCGCGGGCCCTCGGCGCTGGCGATCACGTCGAACAGGTCGTACCAGTCGGCCGCCGGCACGCCGCTGATCCACACGTGGTCGTCGTGGCGGCTCAGGACCTGGTCCACCGTGTCCGAAAGGTACAGGTCGTTGAGCGCGGGCGGCAGCGCGCGGTAGGACAGGCGGCGCCGCAGCTCGGTAAAGAAGCCGTCGTTGGAGAGGATGCCGATGTCGGTGTACAGGCTGGTGTGGCGGCGGTGGACCAGCAGGTTGGTCAGGTACTGGCGCAGGTCCGCGGCACGCCGCGGATCCCCGCGCAGCAGCTGGGTCAAGGTGCGGACGTTGGCGGCGGCTCTGGCCACATCGGACGCGCGGCGCGGACGCAGCGCGTCCACCAGCGAGACCAGCGTGTCGACGCGGGCGCTGTCAGGGTCGATGCGGTCGAGGACGGCGATGAGGGAAGTCATCGAGACTTGGCAATTTGCAAAGTCCCAGTGTACGTCCCGGCCCGCGCGCGCAGTGTGCGGTAGCGTACCTAACGGATCAGCTCAGGGCTCCTCAGAATTCGATGGGGCAGCTGACGGTTTTCTTGTTGATGCCGTCGCGGATCACGTCGCGGCCGTCGAGCGCGTGGTTGGACTCGACCACGAGGCAATAGGTGCTCAGTCCGGTCTCGACCTTGTAGATCTGGCGGCCGTAGCCGGTGTTGTCCTTGAGCTGGGTGATGCGCGGCGCCTCCCACAGGCGCGGACCGGCGGTGGCGGCTTCGATGGCGTGCGCCAGCTTCTGGCGCGGAGAGGACGCGGCAGAGAGCGGTGCCGCCTTGCCCTTGCGTTCAGCGCGGTCGGCGGCGCCGGCGGCCGCCAGGGCACGGGCAGTGAGGCCAGTGGCTGCGGCTGAGGTGGGTGGCGTGCCAGCGACGACCTCGCCGGCTGGCGTGAGCGAATCGGGGGATGGGGAGGCCGCAGGCGGCAAATCGGCAGC
>NZ_SPVF01000069.1 GCF_004614185.1 Zemynaea arenosa
CCCCCGCTTCACCACGCGCCGCCCCTGCCTGCGCCGCGCCCTCTGCTCTCGTGCCCACCACCGCTTCGCCACGCCCCGCTGCGGCTTGTGCCACGCCGTCGGCCCGTACGCCTACCCCCGATTCACCACGCCCAGCCCAGGCCTGCGCAGCGCCGCCGACCTGCCCATCGTCTCCGCCCGGCGCGCCGATGTCGCCGTCGCCGAATGTGGCTTGCGCCTTGCTCGCTGCTTCCATGCTGCCCTCCTGATCGCTCATGAGAACAGCGTAGTCGGTGGCGATACATAGCGGAAGACGCGCTATCTGCATGAAATACATGCACCTAACGCCATCCCACGTTGTGCTATCGTTGCCCGTATGACGGCCCCGGACCTGAATTTGCTTCTGACCCTCGACGTCCTGCTCGCGGAAGGCAGCGTCGTGCGCGCCGCCGAGCGCCTGCATCTGAGCCAGTCCGCGATGAGCCGCTCCCTCGCCCGCCTACGCGAAGCGACCAATGACCCGCTCCTGGTCCGCGCGGGCCGAGGCCTCGTCCCCACGCCTCGCGCCCTGGAGCTGCGCGAACAGGTCGGCGCCATTGTCGCAGCCGCGCAAGCGGCCCTCCGCCCGGCGGATAAGCTGGACCTCCCCACCCTGGAGCGCACCTTCACGCTGCGCACCACCGACGGCTTCGTCGAAAACTTCGGCCCCGCCCTCCTCGCCCGCGTCCGGAAGGACGCCCCGCACGTGCGCCTGCGCTTCGTCCACAAGGCCGACAAGGACAGCGCACCACTGAGGGACGGCCGCGTGGACCTCGACACGGGCGTCGTCAGCGGCACCGCCAGCCCCGAAATCCGCACCCGCGCCCTGTTCACGGACCGTTTCGTCGGCGTCGTCCGCGCAGACCATCCACTGGCTGATGGCCGCGTCACCGCCAAGCGCTACGCCGCGGCCAGCCACGTCGTGGTCTCGCGGCGCGGCCAGGCCACCAGCGCCATCGACGACGCGCTGGATCAACTGAAACTGAAGAGGGATATCGCCACCATCGTCGGTGGCTTTGCCGCCGCACTGTCGCTCGCAAGGAGTACGGATCTCGTCGCCACCGTCCCCGAGCGGCACACCGGCAACCTGCGCACCGGCCTGCACACCTTCCCGCTCCCGGTGGACGTCCCCGAGATCACAGTCTCCATGCTCTGGCACCCGCGCATGGACGGCGACCTCGCCCACCGCTGGCTGCGCACCTGCGTGCTGGACGTCTGCGGCGACGGCGCCGCACCTGGCGTGCGAGCCCGGCGCCCCAAGCCTGCAGCTGCGCCACCGTCGCCGTCACGCCGCCGCACACGATAATTAACTTCCGCTGGAATGGCTCCAGCAGGCTGTCCACTGCGATCACGGGCACCGGAGACGGGGAAAACGGACTCTCTTTAGCGCCGATTGCGAGGCTGCGCTATAGTCGTCCGGATCGCGCTGACACACGTGCGGAAGGAGACCAGCCATGCGCCCCGACCTGAAAACCCTGCTTCAGATCGACCACCCGATCATCCAGGCGCCGATGGCGGGCGTCTCCACACCGCGCCTGGTCATCGAAACCAGCAACGCGGGCGCGCTTGGCTCGCTGGCCGTCGGAGTGAGCACTGCGGAGCAGATGCGCGCGCTGATCGGCGAAATTCGCACCCGGACGAACAAGCCTTTCTGCATCAACGTCTTCTGTCACCGCCCCGCGCAAGGCGACGCCGCACGCGAAGCCGCGTGGCTGGCCTACCTGAAGCCGCACTTCGAAGCGTTCAACGCCACTCCGCCGACCACGCTGCGCGAGACGTACCGCAGCTTCCTGGACGACCCGGACATGCTGGCCATGCTGCTGGAAACCCGTCCGCACGCCGTGAGCTTTCATTTCGGCCTGCCCACCGCGGACGTCATCGCGCAACTCAAGAATGCGGGCATCGTGCTGCTGGCCAGCGCCACGTCGCCGGACGAAGCCCGCCAAGTGGAGGCGGCAGGCGTCGACATCGTCGTCGCGCAAGGTTATGAAGCGGGCGGCCACCGCGGCGTGTTCGATGGCGTCGGCAAGGATCCGGCGATCGGCACCTTCGCCCTCGTGCGCCTGCTGGCGCAGACCGTGCGCATTCCGATCGTCGCTGCGGGCGGCATCATGGACGGCCAGGGCATCGCGGCAGCGATGCAACTCGGTGCCAGCGGGGCGCAGATGGGGACCGCTTTCATCCTGTGCCCCGAGTCATCGGCCAGCCAGTATCACCGGCGGCTGATCAAGGAAGGCAACGTGCACCTCACCGAAGTCACCGCGGCCGTCTCGGGCCGCGATGCACGCGGGCTGCCCAATCGCTTGTTCCAGGAGACGGCGGGACGGCCGCCCGTGCCTGAGTACTCGATCGCGTACGACGCGGCCAAGGCGCTGCATGCGGCGGCGGCCAAGGCCGGGAACATGGACTATTCGGTGAACTGGGCGGGCCAGGGATTCCCGCTGGCGCGCGAGATGCCGGCGGCGGACTTGGTGCGCGCGCTGGTGCAGGAGCTCAAGGACGCGCATTGAGCCTGCGCGGGCGCGGCAGCACGGCGGGCTGCGCCTCGGCGATCAGACGAGAACCGAGATGCGGTTGCGGCCAGCGCTGCGAACGTAGCTCACCGCGCGCCCGAGATTGCGGATCAGTGGCAAGCCCGCGCCGCCGATGCGGTCCAGGTCTTCGACGATGTCGCCGTGCAGGGGATCGAAAGCCGGGGCTTCGTCCTCCAGCGTGAAGCCGTCTCCATGCACATGCAGCCAGACCGGCCGGGCGCAATCGCCGCCGTAGCCATGCAAGACCACGTTCCGGAACAACTCTTCGAGGATCAGCTCCGCGCGGCAGATGCGCTCCTCCCCAATGCCGCTCGCGGTCAGGGCCGACACGACGAATCCCTGAGCCACTGGCACATTGTCCAGCCGCCCTTCCAGAATCGTGCTGTTTTCGCAACTTTCGATGGCCAAGCTGTTCACTTTTTGCGTCATATCAACGATGATCAGCGTTTTGTATTGTTATGCAGTCAAGCCGGAGCCGGAAAAATGCCTTCATTAAACAGGATTGCTTGCGCAGTTGCAATGTTCGGATGCTTGTCCAGCGCCTTCGCGGCCGATTCGGCGGCGGGGCTGATCAAGAACGCAAAGGGGACGGCGACGGTGGAGCGCAGCAGCGGCAAGCTGCCAGTGCGCGCGGGCATGGAGGTGCTGGCGAGTGACCGCATCGTGACGGCGGGCGACGGCAGCGTGGGCATCATGCTGCGCGACGAGACCATGCTCTCGGTTGGCCCGAACAGCTCCGTCTCGCTGGACAAGTTCGCGTTCGACCCGGCCACGCACGATGGTGTGCTGAATGCGTCCGTCAAGCGCGGGACGATGGCGGTCATCTCGGGCAAGCTGTCGAAGAAGTCGCCGGACGCCGTAAAGTTCTCGACGCCCAGCGCAATCCTCGGGGTGCGCGGCACGGAGTTCGTCATCGATGCGGGCCAGGGCAGCGAGGAGGCGAAGTAATGGACTTGATCACCTTCTTCTTCATCGCTGGCATAGGTGCGGTGGTGAAGGATGCAATGACGCCCCCGCCACCGCCGCCGGTGCGCGAGCGCATCGTGCTGCTACCGAATCAGGACGGGCGGCCGAGCGCCGTCATCGTCAAGTCGGCCAAAGGGGAAGCGGTGATCGACCAGCCTTACCTCAGCGCGACCGTGAACAGCACAGGCGCCGTGGCGCAGCAGCAGGAGGCGCAGGACCAGGTGCGGGCGCGGTATGCGTCCACGCTATCCGCGATGCCGCAGCGGGCGGGTAGCCGGATCGTCTACTTTGGCGCTGGCAGCGCGGCGCTGGCGGCGGAATCGGCGCAGGTGGTGCGCGAGCTGCTGGCGGAAGCAAAAGACCGTTCGTGGCCTGAGGTCACGATCACCACGTATGCGGACCGGATGGACTTGGCCGGCAACGGGGATGTGATTGGGCTGCAGCGCGCGGAGGCGGTGCGGACGATGCTCGTGGCGGCTGGCGTGGATGCGCAGCGCATCACCGTTGATAACCGCGGTGCGCGCGAGCCCTTCTCGCCGATCCCGGGCGACTGGCGCAACCGCCGCGCCGAAATCCGCATCCGCTGACACCGCACGCTGCCACGCACCGGCCTGGAGCTGGTGCGTGGCAGCGGCAGGCTGTGTGCTTGGGCCGGGCGCATGCGTGACTGGCGCCGACGCGAGCCCGCGCGGGATGCCTGCAATGCGCGCGCCGGGCGGTGCTCGCTCCAACGCGAGCGCATCGCCGGATCGAGCGCGTGCTCAGGGGCCGTTGTAGCGCAGGACCAGCAGGGTGAGATCGTCGGAGGCTTCGGCTGTGCCGACGAACTTGCGGACGTCTTCGCGAATGGCCCACACGATGTTCGCTGGCGCCGCCCCGCCCTGCTGCGCGAGCAGTGCGTCGAGCCGGTCATGGCCATACAGCGCGCCCTGCTCGTCCATCGCCTCGGTCACGCCGTCGGTCAGCAGGCACAGACTCTCCCCAGCCGACAAGCGATAACGCTGCACCGGATATTCGAATCCATCAAGCACGCACAATGGCGGGCCATCAGCCTCGGGCAGCGTCGCCACACTGCCATCGGTAGCAATCCTGCGCGGCGCGTCGTGTCCCGCATTGCACAGCGCCACCTCGCCACTGGCCGCATCCAGAATTCCGTACACGCCCGTCACAAACAGCATCTCAGGGTTCTCGCGCGCCAGCTCCTCGTTGGCCTGGGCCACGATGCGTGCGATATCCTCGCCCCCGCGCAGCGCAATGCTCTTTGAAAGCGCTTTCGCGACAACCATGAACAGGCTCGCCGGAAGGCCCTTGCCCGACACATCCCCGATGACGAAGAAGAGCCGGTCGCGATCGAGCATGAAGAAGTCGTACAGGTCGCCGCCGACATCGCGCGCCGGTTCCAGCAGCGCGGCCAGCGAAAAGCGCGTCTCGCCCGGGAAGGCGGTCGCGCTGTCGGGCAGCGTCGCCA
>NZ_SPVF01000168.1 GCF_004614185.1 Zemynaea arenosa
GCCAAGACATCCGCCGTCCCCGCCGTGGCGCCAGAAGCCGCCCTGCCGCCACCCGCCCAGACACCCGCCCGCGCCAAGGGCAAGACCGATGCCGACGACGACCGCGCCGTCGCGCCCCACCCGGCCAAGCACAAGCCGGTCGAGGTGGTGGTCAAATCCAAGGCCAGCCGCAACGCGGACCAGGCCGGCCAGCCCAAGCTGTTCGTGCTCGACACCAACGTGCTGATGCACGACCCGACCTCGCTGTTCCGTTTCGAGGAACACGACGTCTACCTCCCGATGATGACGCTGGAGGAGCTGGACAACCACAAGAAGGGCATGTCCGAAGTCGCACGCAACGCCCGCCAGGTGTCGCGCTCGCTGGACGCCCTGCTCGGGTCGATGGATGACGAAGCCATCGAACGCGGCATCCCGCTCAGCAAGCTGGGCAACAAGGACGCCAAGGGCTGTCTGTTTTTCCAGACCAAGCTGCAGAACGGCCCGGCGCTGCCGGAAGGTCTGCCGCAGGGCAAGGCCGACAACCAGATCCTCGGTGTGGTGCGCGCGCTGGAGCAGGAGTATCCGGGCCGCGCCATCGTGCTGGTGTCCAAGGACATCAACATGCGCGTCAAGGCCCGCGCGCTGGGTCTGCCGGCCGAGGACTACTTCAACGACCACGTGCTGGAAGACACCGACCTGCTGTATTCGGGCATCGTCCAGCTGCCGGACGACTTCTGGAACAAGCACGGCAAGGATGTCGAGTCCTGGCAAGAGAACAAGAACGGCATGTCGACCACGTTCTACCGCGTGACCGGCCCGCTGATTCCCTCGCTGCTGGTGAGCCAGTTCGTGTTCCTGGAGCCGAAGAGTGGCGAAGCGCCGCTGTACGGCCAGGTCAAGCAGATCAACGGCAAGACCGCGGTGATCCAGACCCTGCGCGACTTCAGCCACAGCAAGAACAGCGTGTGGGGCGTCACCGCGCGCAACCGCGAGCAGAACTTCGCGCTCAACCTCTTGATGAATCCGGACTGCGACTTCGTCACCCTGCTCGGCCAGGCTGGTACGGGTAAAACCCTGCTGGCCCTGGCGTCCGGCCTGGCGCAGGTGCTCGAGACGAAGATGTACAACGAGATCATCGTCACCCGCGTCACGGTGCCGGTGGGCGAGGACATCGGCTTCCTGCCCGGCACCGAGGAAGAGAAGATGGGCCCGTGGATGGGCGCCTTCGACGACAACCTGGAGGTGCTGAACAAGTCCGACTCCGAGGGTGGCGACTGGGGCCGCGCGGCGACGCAGGATCTGATCCGCTCGAAGATCAAGATCAAGTCGCTCAACTTCATGCGCGGCCGCACCTTCGTGAACAAGTTCCTCATCATCGACGAGGCGCAAAACCTGACGCCCAAGCAGATGAAGACGCTGGTCACGCGCGCGGGTCCGGGCACCAAAATCGTCTGCCTGGGCAACATCGCCCAGATCGATACGCCTTACCTGACCGAAGGGTCGAGCGGCCTGACCTACGTGGTCGACCGCTTCAAGGGCTGGAGCCACAGCGGGCACGTGACACTGGCCCGAGGCGAGCGTTCGCGCCTGGCCGACCACGCGACCGACGTGCTCTGACGCCGCCGCTTCCCCATGCCAAGGCGCACCCGCGGGTGCGCCTTTTTTGCGCCCGCCAGATGGCGAATCAACCCCAGCTGGGGGTAAGTTTCCGGCTGGGCAGCGCCGCTATAATGGCCGTTTCTTTTCACTCAGGATTGCTCATCATGACTCTGACTCGCATCGCGGCCGCCGCCGCCCTGGCCCTGGCCCTCGCCTCCCCGGCCATGGCCGCCCCGCTGGACGCCTCGCACTACCAGCTGACCCCGGCCGTGCTGGCCAAGATGAAAGCCATGGAAGCCGAAGGCAAGAAGCTGAAACTCAAGGACGATGACAAAGACGACGACAGCGACGACGGCAAGAAGGACGAGTCGATTGAAGGCATGATCAAGAAGCTGGACGCCGATCCGCGCGCCAAGGCCCTGATCACCAAGCACGGCATGACCACCAAGGAATTCGCCATGGCAACCATGGCCTCGTTCCACGCAGGTTTCTACGTGATGATGGAATCGGCGATGGACAAGAAGGGCGCCGCCGACCTGTACAAGTCGTACACCAAGGAGCAGCAGGCCAACATCCAGCTGATGCGCGCCACTTACAAGCCGACCAAGTAAGATAGGGGTTCCCGCGAGGGGCGCCACCGGGGGTCCGGGGGCGCCCCTTTTTCATTGGACACCTTTGCAGGAGACCCGCATGCACACTGCCGACGACACGGCGCAGTACACGATCCGCACTGCCGACCGCAGCGATTACGAAGCTGTCCGCGCATTCCTGTCCGCGGCTGGATGGTCGCACCGCGTCGGTGACGCCGCGCGCTTCGCGGCCTTGCTCGACAACTCGCAGCGCAAGCTGCTGGTGGCGTGCGACGGAGAGGTGGTGGGCTTCGCCCGCGCCATCACGGACGAGATCTCGAATGGATATCTTTCCATGCTGGCGGTCGACCCGGTGCACCGAGGACGCGGGCTGGGCCGGCGGCTGGTGGAAGCCATTACGGCCGGCGATCCCGGGATCACATGGGTGCTACGCGCGGGGCGGGGCGAAAGCGTCGACTTCTTCCAACACGTGGGCTTCAGCCGATCCACCTGCGCGTGGGAGCGCATGCGGCAGGGTTGAGCGCCGCATAGTGGCCGCCACAACAAGAAAGGGACGTCCCGCTCGGGTACGTCCCCTTTTTTATGACCGCTGTCAGGCGCGTTCAGCGCACGATGCAGTCCACCGCCTGGCCCTGGCCCGGACCGTTGGAAGCCGTCGGACCGCCAGAGCCGGAGTTGAATGACGGCGGCGGCACAAACTGGATGTTCGGATTGGACGGCACGATGATCGGCGGCTGGCTCACGCTCGGCACATAGCCGAACTGGCCAGCCTGGAAGCCCAGCGAACCGCCGTTGTTGGTGACGACGATCGCGCCATCGGTCACCGACAGGTGCAGGCCCGGTGCCAGCGGCGGTGGCGCCGTCGGCGCCGTGCCACCCGGCGGGGCCGGATTGACCGCTCCGATTTCCGGCGGCAGCGCGCCCATGCCCGGCGTGACCGGGGTCTTGCCCTTGCCGCCCAGCGGATCGGCCGGCAACTTCTCGCCAGTCCCGCCCTGCGGCAGCCCGTTCAGCTGGCCGACTCCCACTACGGGCAAGCCACCCGCCCCCGTCGGCGGCACATACTGGATAATGAAAGTGGTGCCGCGGATACCGATGGTCGCCGCCGGCGTCTTCATCGCGAACTTTTCCTTGTTGCGCTTGCCCAGCGCGCCGGTCACCGAGCGCAGGCCGCCCTTGACCAGGTTGTAGGCCGCGCTGTCGTTCTCCGGCTTGTCCGACTCGAACGCGAAGTTCTCGATCGTGAACGTGGTGGCCGGGCGCAGCGTGATTTCGCTGTTGTCGATGAAGCGGATCATGGCGAAGGTGTTCTTCTCCGTCACCAGCGTGTCGCCCGATTCCACTTCGGATTTCTGCGCCAGCACCTTGATCTTGCCGTCGGGCTTGCGCGCGACCAGCGGGCCGGACAGCTGGACGACGGTGCCCGCGACCTGCGCGGCCCAGGCCACCGAGCCGCCCAGCAGCAGCGCGCAGAGGAAGACAGCCTTGAACATGCGCGCCCCCATATCAGTTGCAGTAGGTTTTGGTGGCCGGGACATTCTTGGCTCCTTCGGTTTTCTCCGGCGATGCGTTGCCGCCGGTTGGGCTCGAACCGGGCTTGCCGGTCGGTTTATCGTTCGGATCGGTTGCCGTGCCCGTGCTGCCCGGCTTGGAGCCGACGCCCACGCCCTGGCCCTGGAGCAGCGCCACCACCTGGTTCACGGGTTGGACTTTCTGGTCGCCACTGGTGCCGGTATTGCCGCCAAAGATGCGGCAGGTTGGATCGGCCGGATGAGTAGAGCAGAAGTCGGGCTTCGGCAGCACGGCCTCGCAACCCTGCAGGCTCGGATTGACCGCGCACTGCTCGATCTTCGGCAGGATCACCGCGCAGCCGTTCAGCGACGGGGAGCCAATGCACTCGGCCAGGGTCGGCAGCACCACTGTACAGCCCAGGCGGGTCTTGTCGGCGATACAGGCGTCCAGCTTCGGCAGCACCGCAACACAGCCTGCCCTGGTCGGATCGGTCACGCAGGCCTCGATCCTCGGCAGCACGCCCAGGCAGCCTGGGGTCGAGGGCTGGTCGATACACACCTGCATCGAAGGCAGACGCACTCCACAGCCGGGGAGTGACGGTGTGGCCACGCACTGGTCGATGGTCGGCAGCACCGCGATGCAGCCTTCCGCGTTTGGGTTCACGACGCAGGCGGACAGCGGCGGCAGCACCACTTCGCAACCCTTCTGCGTGCGGTCGGTCGTGCACTGGCCGATGGACGGCAGCACGGCCAGGCAGCCGTCGCGGGTCTTGTCGGCGATACACAGGTCGATATTCGGCAGCACCACGTCGCAGTTCGGCGTGTTCGGCGCCAGTTTGCAGATCGCCAGCGACGGCAGGATCACCTCGCAGCCCGGCTGGGTGGTGTTGGCGCGGCACTCGGCCACTTTCGGCAGCACGGCGTCGCAGCCTGGCAGGGACTTGTCGGCGATACAGGCGCCGATGGTCGGCAGCAGCGGACCGCAGCCCGGGGCCTTCGGATCGGCCAGGCACTGGTTCACGACCGAGCAGCCCTCGGTGGTCGGATGCGCGGCGCAGACGGCGGCCGATGGCAGCACCACCGAGCAGCCATCCCGGGACGGGGTGGCGATACATTCGGCCAGCTTCGGCAGCACGGCCGAGCAGCCTTCCGTCGACGGCTGTTCCTTGCACAGCGACAGCGGCGGCAGCAGCGCGCCGCAATTCGGACCGGACGGGTCGGCGATACAGGCCTGCTTGGCCTTGGCGATGATGTCGCCGCAGCCGGCCGCGCTCGGGGTGGCCAGGCACTCGGCCACGGTCGGCT
>NZ_SPVF01000093.1 GCF_004614185.1 Zemynaea arenosa
TGCCGAAGCCCTCGTACAGCGAGGGGAACACGAACACGCCCGCGCCATGGTACACTGGGCTTCGCCGCGCAGGCCCGGGCGCACCTGGGCCGCGCGGCCCGGCACCAGCGGCAGCTGGATGTGGAAGGTGGTGCCCTGGCCCAGTGTGCTCTCGACGCGGATGGTCCCGCCCATCAGCTCCACCAGCTGGCGGCTGATGGTGGTGCCCAGGCCGGTGCCGCCGTAGCGGCGCGTCATCGAGGCGTCGGCCTGGGTGAACGGGTCGAAGATGGCGTGCAGCCGGTCCGCTGCGATGCCGATGCCGCTGTCCTGGATGGTGAAGTGCAGCTGGCCCTGGACCGCGCGCGCCTTGAGCGTCACGCTGCCGTGTTCCGTGAACTTGATCGCGTTATCGAGGATGTTGGTCAGCACCTGGCGCACGCGCAGCTCGTCGCCGCGGATCCAGGCGGGCAGCTGCGGGTCGTACTGCATGTCCAGCTGCAGGCCCTTGGCGTGCGCGTTGGGGGAGAGCGTCGAGGACAGCTCCTCGATCAGCGTCAGCAGGTTGAAGTCGGTGATCTCCAGCTCCACCGCGCCCTTGTCCAGCTTGGCCGTGTCGAGGATCTCGTTCAGCAGGCGCAGCAGGGAGCGGCCCGCATTGCGCACAGTGTCCAGCTGGTGGCGCTGCTCGGGCGACAGCGGGCTGTCGAGCAGCACGTCGGTGAAGCCGAGGATGGAGTTCATCGGCGTGCGGATCTCGTGGCTCATGTTGGCCACGAAGGCCGCGCGCGCGGCGGCGGCCTGCTCGGCCTTTTCCTTCGCCTCGCGCAGCGCTTCCTCCATCGCGCGGCGCTCGGTCATGTCGAGGATCACGCCATCGAGCCAGCGCACGGCGCCATCGTCGTCCGCCACCGGGGTGCCGTTTTCCCACAGCCAGCGCAAGCTGCCGTCGGCGTGGCGCAGCGCGTATTCGACCAGGTAGGGCTGGCGCGTGCGCAGGGCGCCCGCCACGGCCGCGGCCACGCGGGCCCGGTCGTGCGGCTCGACCAGGCCATCGATGCTGCGCAGCGGCGCGGCGCCGGTGAAATCGGCGGCCGGGTAGCCGGTGATGCGTTCGACCGCATCGGACACGAACACCATCGGACGGCAGTCCTGGGCCAGGCTGCGGTAGGAGATGCCGGGCAGGTTGCCGATCAGGGAGCGGAACTGGCGCTCGCTGTCGCGCAGCGCCTGTTCCATGGCGCGCCGTTCGCTGATGTCGGTGATGAAGCACACGAAGCGTTCGCGTTCGCCCAGGCGCGCATGGCCCAGGGTGCGGCGCACCGGAACCACGGTGCCGTCACGGCGCAGGCCCAGCACCTCGCTGGTCTGCTGGGCGATGCCGGGCCGGCCCGCGCGCAGCACGTCCAGCAGGTTGTCCTGGGCCGGTTCGGCGATCAGCGCCGAAATGTGCTGGCCGATCGCATCCTGCGCGCGCCAGCGGTAGATCCGTTCGGCCGAGGTGTTGAAGCCCTCGATCATGCCGTCCCCGTTGACGGTGATGACGCCGTCCACGGTGGTGGACAGCATCTCCTGGGTCCAGTCCTGCGTCTGGCGCAGTTCGATGAAGATGGCGCGGTAGCGCAGCAGGCCGTTCACCGCCAGCACGAAGGCCGTGAAGGCGACCGTGATGCAGGTGATCGACAGGGCCAGGAAATTGGCGTTGGCAGTACCGCTGGAGGTCTGGTCCACGGTGCCCGCAAAGCGCGCGGCCGCCATGCCGGTGTAATGCATGCCGGCGATGGCGCAGCCCATCACAATGGCCGCCAGCAGCAGGATGCGGCCCTGGCCCAGGCGGGCCGCGAAGCCGCGCAGGCCGTAGCGCACCCACAGCGCGAGCGTGGCCAGCACCACTGCCACCACGATCGACAGGCCGAAGACGTATGGATCGTAGTGCAGCACCAGCGACATGCGCATCGCCGCCATGCCGGTGTAATGCATGGCGCCGATGCCCGCGCCCACCAGTACGCCGCCCGCCAGCAGCTGCCAGCGCGAGAGCTGGTCGCGCCCGATCAGGTTCAGGGCCACGAACGAGGCGGCCACGCTGGGCAGGCCGGAGCCGAGCGTGATCAGCGGGTCGTATTCGACCCGGGTGCACAAGTTGAAGGCCAGCATGCCGATGAAGTGCATGGCCCACACGCCGCTGCCCAGTGCCAGGCTGCCGCTCAGCAGCACGATCGCGCGCGGCACGCGGCGGTCGTTGGCCAGCCCCGCCATTTGCAGGCCCATCCAGGATGCAAAGATCGCAATCAGCAGCGAGAGCACGACCAGGACGGGGTCGTACTGGCCGTACGCGAGCATCGACGTATCGGCCGGGGCAGCAAACAGCTGCCAGAGCGGGTAAGTGGACATGAAGCGGGGAGTGAATGCGAAGTCAACCGCCAGTATGCCTGTTTCTTCATAGAAAGTCTGTTTCCTTTATGCGACTTTTGTTGCCTGGTTGCGGCAGTTGATGGCTTGCTGCTATTCTTCAGCGAGGACCAGCCCGCTTGGGGCCGGTTGTGTTCAGGATCCGCGCATGTCCCTACGAGGTTCAGGGCTGGCGCTGCTCCTGGCCGTGGGCACCGCGGCCGGGGCCGCTCCCAAGCTCACCATCACCACGGAATACTCGCCGCCCACCAGCATGGTGGAGGACGGCCGCGTAGTCGGCACCGCCACCGACCGGGTGCGCGAGATCATGGCGCGCGTGGGGGTGGACTACACCATCGACAGCTACCCGTGGAAGCGGGCCTATGCGGCGGCCCTGTCACATGCGCACACCTGCGTCTATTCCACCACCCGCACGCCGGAACGCGAGCACCTGTTCAAATGGGTGGGGCCGACCGACCAGGGCGAGTGGGTGCTGATGGGGCGGGCGGACCGCCAGTACAACCTGCACACGCTGGACGATGCACGCCACTTGCGCATCGGTACCTACTGGGGCGATGCGCGCGACGAGTATCTGCGCTCGCGCGGCTTCCTGGTGGACCAGGCGCACACTGACGTCATCAACCCGCAGAAGCTGCTGCTGGGTCGGATCGACCTGTGGGCCGCCAGCCTGCGCGGGATTGCCGTGCTCAAGCAGAAGGGGCTCGCCGACTCGATCGTGCCGGTGCTGATCTTCAACAAGGTCAAGGTTTACCTGGCCTGCAACCCCAGCGTTCCGGACGAACTCATCACCCGCATGAACGCTGCCATGGATGCCATGCAGCGCGACGGCACCACCCGCAGGATCGACAAACAGTACGAAACCTGGGTCGAGCAGAAGTCCTTGACGCGCTGATCACAAACGTTAAATTCACGTTCTCTGATTGTTGGAATTCGGCAACGATTCGCTCTGCGTTGCCCATATTCCATCGCTAGTTGCGGCGGCGCCACGTAACATCAAGGCTCCCTCAACACATTCCCCCTTCCTAGCATGTTTAACAATTTGACCGTACGGGCGCGGTTGCAGGCCAGCTTTTTCGCGGTGGCCCTGCTGGGCGTCGTCGCGGCCGCGATCGGCATCGCCATCATGGCGGAGATGAATTCGCGGGCCGACCAGGCCTACCGCTTCGACACCCTGGGGGTGGCCTATACGAAGGACGCGAATATCAGCCTCATCAAGGCAGGACGCGCCGTGCGCGGCGTGATTCTGGCCCGCGATGAGGCGGACGTGAGCGCGCAGAATGGCCGGCTGGACAAGGCGATCCAGGGGCTCGACCGCGCGCTGGTTCAGGCCAAGCCGCTGTACGACCGGCCTGCGGCGCAGGCCGCGTTCGCCGAAGCGGAAGCGAGCGTGGCGGGCTGGAAAGCCGCGCTGGCGCAGCTGCGCCGCCAGGCCGCCGACGCCAGCCCCGAGGGCAAGCAGGCCGCGGCGGCGTTCATGTTCACCGAGTACGCGGGCCGTGCCGACCATGTCGACGAACAGCTCAACCGGCTTGCGGCGCTGAAGGAGCAGGCGGCGCTGGAATCGGACCGCGAGAACGAGGCCGCCTATCATGCGGGCCGCGGCTGGATGATCGGGCTGGTGCTGCTGGCGCTAGGGGGCGGCATCGGCCTGGGTATGTGGATCACGCGGTCGCTGACGCGCCAGCTGGGCGGCGAGCCGGACTATGCGGCCGAGGTGGCGGCGCAGATCGCGCGGGGCGAGCTGGCGCATCCAGTCGCGCTGCGCGCCGGCGACGAGTCCAGCCTGCTGGCCGCGATGGAGCAAATGCGCGTCAGCCTGGCAGGCATCGTCACAGCCGTGCGCGGCAGCACCGACACCATCGCCACCGCCTCCACCGAGATTGCGCAGGGCAACCTGGACCTGTCCTCGCGCACCGAGGAGCAGGCCAGCTCGCTGGAGGAGACCGCGTCGTCGATGGAAGAGCTGACCAGCACGGTCAAGCAGAACGCGGACAATGCGCGCCAGGCCAATGTGCTGGCCGCGTCCGCGTCCGAGGTGGCCAAGCGCGGCGGCAGCGTGGTGGGCGCCGTGGTGGCCACCATGGAATCGATCAGCGCCTCGGCGCACAAGGTGAACGACATCATCGGCGTGATCGACGGGATCGCGTTCCAGACCAACATCCTGGCGTTGAACGCGGCCGTGGAAGCGGCCCGCGCAGGCGAGCAGGGCCGCGGCTTCGCGGTGGTGGCGAGCGAAGTGCGCAGCCTGGCGCAGCGCTCGGCCGGCGCGGCCAAGGAGATCAAGGCGCTGATCGGCGCTTCGTCCGAACAGGTCGAGGCCGGCAGCAAGCTGGTGGGCGAGGCGGGCCGCACCATGGAAGAGATCGTCACGTCGATCACGCGCGTGACCGACATCATGTCCGAGATCGCATCCGCCAGCGCCGAGCAGACCGTGGGCATCGAGCAGGTCAATTCCGCGATCGTGCAGATGGACCAGGTGACGCAGCAGAACGCGGCGCTGGTCGAGGAGGCGGCGGCGGCCGCGGCGTCGATGCAGGAGCAGGCGGGGACGCTGTCGGAGCTGGTCAGCGTGTTCAAGGTGGAGAC
>NZ_SPVF01000054.1 GCF_004614185.1 Zemynaea arenosa
GGGCGGCTGCGCGGCCTACGCATCGCTGCACAAGCCTGCGGTCGCCGAACCGGCGCCGGTGGTGCAGAAGGCGCGCCCCGCGGTTGGTGCCGATGGGCAGCCGCTGGCCACCGTCGACGGCGTGGCGATCGAGCGCGTGCAGTTCCGCCTCGGTGTGTCCTCGTCCACGGTTGAAAAGCTGGCGCGCGAGACGGCGCAGTGCACGACGCAGGTCGGCGCCGCGCTGGTGTCCGAGCCCGGCCCGGTGGAGATCTACCGTATCGCCTGCGACAACGGCCAGGTGTTCATGGCGCGCTGCGAACTGCGCCAGTGCCAGCGCTACGCGCGCTGAACGCGCTGACTGCGCTGACCGCGCGCGCGGCGCTGCGTCCCTGCGTCGGCGTGCGTGGCCGCGTGAGCGCGGCCGCGCCCTGCGCGCACCCTCACCCTTACATCCCGTAGCGCGCCGCAAACTGGTCGACGGGGAGGGCGGTGTCGAACAAAAAGCCCTGGAACTTGCGGCAGCCCGATGCGGCCAGCAGCGCTCGCTGTTCCTCGGTCTCCACGCCCTCGGCCAGCAATTCCAGCCCCAGCTTGTTGGCCATCGCCGTGATGGCATCCACGATCACGGCCGCCGTCGGGTCGTCCGGCGCCGCGTGCACGAAGGAGCGGTCGATCTTCAGCAAATCGATCGGCAGCCGCGTGAGATAGCTGAGCGACGAATAGCCGGTCCCGAAATCGTCCAGCGCAAAGCGCACACCCAGTTCGCGCACGGCCCACATCTTGGCCACCGTGTCGCGCAAGTCTTCCGCAAACACCGTCTCGGTCAGCTCCAGCACCAGCCGCTCCGGATTGGCGCCCGTGCCGACCAGCGCATCGCGCACCTCCTGCACGAAGTCCGGCTCGCGCTGCTGCTGCACGCTGACGTTGACCGCGAGGCTCATCTCCGCCAAACGGGGATCGTGCGCCCAGCGCGCCAGCAGCTCGCAGCCCTGCCACAGCACATCGCGTCCGATGGGACGGATCAGGCCCAGCGACTCGGCCAGCGGAATGAAGTCGCTCGGCTCGACCCAGCCACGCTGCTGGTTGTGCCAGCGCAGCAGCAGCTCGCCGCCCAGCACGCGGCCGTACAGATCGACCTGCGGCTGGCAGTAGAGCACCAGCTCGTGGTTGGCCAGCGCCTCGCGCAGGTCGTGCTCCAGTCCTCCGCGCCGGGCCACGGTGCGCTGCAGCTGGTCGCTGAAGAAGCGGCTGGTGTTGCGGCCTTCGCGCTTGGCCTGGTACATCGCCATGTCGGCCTGGCGCAGCACTTCGTCCACGCTGCCATCGCCGCGTGCGAAGGTGGCGATGCCGATGCTGGGCGAGGTGTAGACCGAGCGGCCGGCCAGGTCGAACGGGCGGCTCAGCGCATCAATGACCTGGTGCGCCACCACGTTGGCCTCCAGCGCGGCGGTTTCCTGGTCGCGGCCCAGATCCTCCAGCAGCACCACGAACTCGTCGCCGCCCAGGCGGGCCAGCTGGTCGCTGCTGCGCACCGCGTGCTTGAGGCGCGCGGCGACCTCGCGCAGCAGCGCATCGCCGGTCTCGTGGCCGAGCGATTCGTTGAGCAGCTTGAAGTTGTCCAGGTCGATAACCAGCAGTGCCCCCGCCGCACCGGTACGGCTGGCGCGGTCCAGCGCCAGCTCCAGCCGCTCGACCAGCAGGCGGCGGTTGGGCAGCGCCGTCAGGTGATCGAGGAAGGCCAGCTCGTAGATGCGGCGCTCGGTCTCCTTCTGCGCGGTGAGATCGGTGTTGGTGCCGGACAGGCGCAGAGCCGAACCCTGCGTATCGCGCAGCGCGTAGCCGCGCGCGAGTACCGGGATCAGGTGGCCGTCGTGGTGGAACATCGAGTATTCGATCTGGAAGCTGGTGCGGTCGGTGGCCAGGAAGGCCGCCAGGGCTTCCTGCACCCGCTCCCTCTCGGCGGGCGGCATGCGGCCCCACATGGTGTCGATGGTCGCGTCCTCGCTCTGGCCGGTTTCGCCCAGCATGGCCCACCAGCGCTGCGAGAGGTAGGCGCGGCCGCTGCGCAGGTCCAGGTCCCAGGCGGCATCGGTGGTGCCCTGCAGGACGAGCCGCAGGCGTTCCTCGGAGGTGCGTAGCGAGTGCTCGGCCTCCACTAGCTTGGTGCAATCGGTGAAGCAGACCACCACGTGGCGAATGCGGTGGTCCTCGTGGAACACCGGGTAGGCATTGCAGAGCATCCAGCGCACCCCATCCGCCACCGGCACCCCGACCACCACGTCCGCCACCGGGGCGCAGCGCGCCATCACCTGATTGACGGGGAATTCCTCGGCGGGCATCGGGCTGCCGTCCGGACGCACGAATTTCCAGAACGCGTCCGTCGCCGGGGCTCGGAACAGCTGGGCCCAGGTGCGCTGCAGGAGCGTGGAAGCCGGGCCGTTGGCAGCATCGACGCTGCCATCCGGCTCGTGGATCACGATGCCGGCGGGGACATGGTCGAGCAGGTCCCGCAGCCGGTCCCGGTCGGCGAACATGTCGACCGCGCGCGGCGACACGGCCAGACGGGTGCTGTCGTCCGCGGGACTGCCACTGCGTTTGCCTGCCATGGGGGACCTCCGCCAGATGCGCAAAGGATGGGTGCAGCGTACTTACAGTGGTATGGTGCCACGATTCGGCGGAAGGCGGCTGTTCCCCAGCACGGTTTGGGACAGCAGGCGGGCGCGCCGGAGTGGCGCGCCGCGGAGGAGTCTAGCGGGTGCTCAGGCGCTCGGCGGGACGTAGCCGGCTGCCTGGTCGGCGCCTTCGCCGAAGAAATGCTTTTCCATCTGGGCCGCGAGGTACTTGCGGGCGCGCTGGTCGGCCAGGTTCAGGCGGTTTTCGTTGACCAGCATGGTCTGGTGCTTGAGCCACGCGCCCCAGGCTTCCTTGGACACGTTTTCGTAGATCTTTTTGCCCAGTTCACCCGGGTACGGCGGGAAGTCCAGGCCTTCGGCTTCCTTGTTGAGTTTAATGCAGTGGACAGTGCGTGCCATGGTGCGAATCCTTTCCGTGAAAGCAGAATTATAAGGTCTTGACGAGGACCTGGGATTTGCGCTGCCAGTTGTACATCTTCTGGCGGTCCTTGGGCAGCGCGTCCACCGGGGCCGGCACGAAGCCGCGCTTCTGGAACCAATGCGAGGTGCGGGTGGTGAGCACGAACAGCTTCTTGAAGCCGGCCGCGCGGGCGCGGTTTTCCATGTGCTTGAGGATGCGGTCCCCGTCGCCCTGGCCCTGCACTTCGGGATTCACGGTCAGGCAGGCCATTTCCGCCATCTTCTCCTGCGGGAAGCCATACAGGGCGGCGCAGCCGAAGATCACGCCGTCGTGGTCGATCACGCTGAAGTTGCCGATCTCGCGCTCGATCAGTTCGCGGCCGCGCTTGACCAGCGTGCCGTCGGCTTCCAGCGGTTCGATCAGCTTGATGATGCCGCCCACGTCGTCGATGGTGGCCTGGCGCAGCGACTCCAGGTTCTCGTGCGAGATCATGGTGCCCACACCGTCGTGGGTGAACAGCTCCAGCAGGGTGGAGCCGTCCATCGCGAACGGCACGATATGGGCGCGGTCCACGCCCGCGTTGGTGGCCTTGATCGCGTGCTTGAGGTAGAACGCGGCGGCATCGGGCAGGAAGCCCGCCTGCAGGACGGCTTCGGCCTGGTGGCTGGACAGCTCGCGGATCTCGGTGCCGCCGGCGTCCTTCATCATATTGGTCTCGGTGATGAAGATCAGCTTATCGGCGTGCAGCTCGACGGCGGCCGATGCGGCCACGTCTTCCATGGTCAGGTTGAAGATCTCGCCGGTGGCCGAGAACCCGAGCGGCGAGAGCAGCACCAGCGAGTCGCTGGCCAGGATGCGGTGGATGGTTTCGGCGGCGATCTTGCGGACCATGCCGGTCAACTCGTGGTCGACACCGTCGATCACGCCTAGCGGGCGCGCCGTGACGAAGTTACCCGAGATAATCTGGATCGCGGCGTGCGCCATCGGCGTGTTGGGCAAGCCCTGGCTGAAGGCGGCCTCGATGTCCAGGCGCAGTTCGCCGGCGGCCTCCTTGGCGCACTCCATGGCGGCGGGGTCGGTGATACGTACGCCGTTGTGGAAGCGGCCTTCGACGTTCCGCAGCCCGAGCTGCTCGGCGACCTGCGGGCGCGAGCCGTGCACGATGACGACGTTGATGTCGAGGGCCTGCAGCAGCGAGAGATCGTGGGCCAGCACCGGCAGGGCGCCGGCGCTCACCAGTTCACCCGGGAAGGCGACCACGAAGGTCTTGCCGCGGAAGGCGTGGACGTAGGGGGCGACGGAGCGCAGCCACTGGACGAATTGGATCGGGTTTTCCATCTGCGGGATTATAATTCGCTGCGCGCTTGACGCGCCCAAACCTTTGTAAAAAACAATGTCCGACCAGAGCAAGAAGCCTTCTTCGGCTTCGCCCGACCGATCCCCGTCCGCTTCCTCTTCCCGCAACGCTTCCTCCGCTGGCTCGTCGTCCACTTCGCCGCAAGGCGGCGCGGGCGCGCGCGGACAGGGGGCGCTGAGCCTCGCGGACCAGTTGCGCGCGGCGCGGCCGCTGGTGGCGGCACAGCAGAAGCCTGCGGCTGTGGAGGATGCGGCGCC
>NZ_SPVF01000113.1 GCF_004614185.1 Zemynaea arenosa
TGCCGGCGCTGGCCAGCTGCTCGAGCTCGCGCTTGGCCGCGGCCTTGTCGCCGCTGCGCGCCAGCGCCAGCGCGTAGTGGAAGCGGAAATTGCCGCCGTCCGGCGCCAGCGCACTGGCCTTGCGCAGCAGCGGCAGCGCCTTGGCGGCGTCCCCTTCGTCCTGGTAGATCCAGCCCAGCGTATCGAGCACCACCGGGCTGTCCGGTGCCAGCTTGTAGGCGCGCTCGGCCAGCGAGCGGGCGCGCGGATAGTGCAGCTGCTGGCAGGCCCAGGCGCTGTCGTTGAGCGCCACCACATTGTTCGGATCCGCCTTCAGCACCACGTCCAGCTGTTCCAGCGCCGCTTTGTATTCCTTGTGCATCATGCGGTTGCTGGACCAGTACAGGCGGGTCGCCAGATCGTCCTGGTGCTCCTTGAGCCAGTCGCCGAGGCGGCGGTCGGCCTCCGCGCGTCGGCCCATCCGGTCGAGCGTGGTGTGCACCAGCACCACACCCGCGCCGGAGGGGCCGGTCGCGAAGGCCTTGTCGTACGCGCGCAGGGCGGCCTCGTTCTGCCCCTCGGCCGCGGCGACGTCGCCCTCCAGGCGCCAGCCGAGCGCATTGGCGGGCAGCACCTTCTGGACCATGCGGGCGTCGGCCAGCGCCTCGGCGTACTTTTTCTGCGTGATCAGCACTCCGACCAGGATGCGGTGCGCCTCGGCCAGCTTCGGGTCGAGCGCCAGCGCCTTGCGCAGCGACGCGACCGTCCCGCTGGCGTCGCCCGCGGCCAGCTGGTTGCGGGCCTGGCGCATCAGCGGGATCGGCGAGCTCGGGAGCAGGGCGGCCAGCTTGCCGTAGCTGTCGGCCATGCCCTGGCTGTCGCCGGCCGCGCCTTGGGCGCGCGCTAGCATGCCGAGCGCGTCCGCGTTGCCGGGGTTGCTGCCCTGGAGCTTCTCGGCCAGGCTCAGGGCCTTGGTCTTGGCGCCGGTGCGGATGTAGAAGTCGACCAGGCGCAAGCCGCGTGCCAGCGAATCCGGGTTGTCGCGGTAGGCCCGCTCCAGCCAGCCGCCGGCTTCCCCGGTCTGGCCCTGGCGCGTGGCGAGCCTGGCCAGCGCTTCCATCAGTTCGGGGTTCTTGGGCGCCTTGTCCAGCGCCTTCAGATAGCGCTGGCGGGCCTGCTCGGGCTGCTTCTGCATCAGGTCCAGCTCGGCCAGATTGGCCAGGCTCGGCATATACAGGGGATCGAGCGCCAGCCCGGCCTCGAAGCTGGCGCGGGCGCTGGCCAGATCCTGCTTGGCCAGAAACACGCCGCCCTTGAGGTTCTGCACATCCGGCGAGTTGGCGGACTTCTCCATCTCGGCGACGGTGGCCATGGCCTTGTCCCAGTTCTTGGCGCGCAAATAGGTCAGCACCAGCAGGGTGCCGGCCCGGTTGGTCTTGCCGCCCAGCTTGGCTGCGTGTTCGAGCTCGGCGGCGGCGCGCGCGGTGTCGCCCTCGTTGAAGTGGCTGAGGCCGGCGGCGGCCCGCAGCAGCGGCTGGTCGGGCTGCAGCGCACTGGCCTTTTCGAAGTAGTCCGAGGCTTTGCTGAAGCGGCGCGCGCGCAGGTTGGCTTCGCCCGCGAGCGCCAGGGCCTCGACATCGTCACCATGCTCCTCGAGCAGCGGGCCGAGCAATTCCAGGGCGGCCTCGGGTTTGCCGTTGCGCAGCTGCAGCGTGGCCATCAGCTTGGTGCCGTAGGGATCGTGTGCATTGGCGGCCAGGTAGCGGCCCAGGTGCTGCTCGGCCAGCTGCAGGGAATTCAGCGCCAGCTCGACCGCGCCGATCAGGAGAATGCTGGGCTGGTGATCCGGCGCCACGCGCAGGATCTGCTGCAGCGATTCCAGCGCCGCGCCGTATTTGCCCTCGCGGTAATCCAGCATCGCCTGCGAATAGAAGATCGCCAGCGTGCCTGCCGAGGCCTTGCGCGCCTGGGCCAGTTCGGCGCGCGCATCACTGAAGTGGCCACCGTCGATCAGGATGTTGGCGATGTCGATGTGCACCGGCGCATAGCCCGGCTTCAAGCCCAGCACGCGGCGATAGATCTGCAGCGCCTCCTCGGTCCGGCCCGCGCTGCGCAGCAGGTCGGCCTTGAAGCGCAGGCTCTCGACGTCGTCCGGCGCGCCGGCCAGGGCGCGGTCGACCATCTCGCGCGCCTGCTGCGGCAGCTTGTTCATGGCCGCCAGCCGCGCCAGGCCCAGCAGGGCAGGGGCGTAGTCCGGCTTGAGGTGCACGGCCTGGTTGAACAGCTCGCGGGCCTCGTCCGGCTTGTTCTGGCCGAGCAGGGCTTCGGCGCGCAGCGCGAGGATGGGCGGCCCCAGCTCCGGATCGGAGGTCTCCGGAAAGGCATCGAGCACGTCCTGGAACTTCCCTTGCCGCAGCATCGCCCGGCCCAGCAGCGGGCGCACGGTGGCCTCCGGCGCGTGCAAGTCCAGTGCGCGGCGCAGCTCCTTTTCGGCACTGATCGCATCGCCCTGGTTCAGGTACACCTGGCCCAGCTGCACCCGCGCCTCGCGCAGGTCCGGATTCTGCTGCAGCGCGTTCTTGAGCTGGATGATGGCCGCCTTGTGGTCGCCTTTTTGTTCGAACTGGCGGGCCGAGGCGAGGTAGGTGGACGGTTCCTGGGTGCGCTGGCAGCCGCCGAGGGTGGCGGAGGCGAGCAGGGCGGTGATGGCGGTGCTGAGGGCGAGAGCGAGCGGCGTACGGACGGAACGGGGCATGGCGGTCTCCTGACGGGCGGTGGGGACAGGTTAGAGACAAGCCTCCACAGCGCCTTTGAGCCACCGCAAAGCCCGCCCGGCAGCGGCGCTTGCCGAAGCGTATGTATGGCGGCGCACAGATGTGTCCAGGACAGGCCGCTAGGATGTCCTGGCACTCACCAAACAAGGAACCGCCATGACCGCAAGCATTTCGCCCACCGACGGCATCACCAACACCCCGGCCGACCTGTCGGCCAAGATCAAGCACATCCGCATCGCGATGGTCACCTCCATCGACGCGCATGGCCACCTGGTCGCGCATCCGATGACCAACCAGGACATCGACGCCGACTCCTACCTGTACTTCTTCACCTCCAACGACAGCCCGCTGTGGCACAACATCGCCGCGAACAAGCACGTGAACGTCAGCTTCGGCGACATCGATTCAAGCGTGTACGTGTCGGTCAGCGGCCATGCCGAGCAGGTCGAGGACCGCGCCAAGATGAAGGAGCTGTGGAACCCGATGGTCGCGGCCTGGTTCCCGCAGGGCGTGGACGATCCGAAGCTGGCCCTGATCCGGGTGCACGCCCACACCGCCGAGTACTGGGACGCCCACGGCGGCCGCATGGTGCAGATGTGGCGCATGGCCGTGGCCGCCGTGACCGGCCATCCGCCCAAGATGGACCAGGGCGAACACGGGACGATGCGCCTGAACTAAGTCCTTGCGGCAACGGGGCGGGCTCACGTACAGTGGCGGGATGACCTCTCCGCTCGAACTCGCCGCCAACGTCCTGACCGCCTTGGCCATCGTCCTGGCCGGCCGCAACAACGTGCACACCTGGTGGACCGGGATTGTCGGTTGCAGCCTGTTCGGCCTGGTGTTCTACGAATCGCGGCTGTACGCGGACGTGGTGCTGCAGGCGTTTTTCGTCGGTACCAGCCTGCTCGGCTGGTGGCAGTGGCTGCGCGGGAATGCCGGCCAGCCGCTGGCGGTGACGCACGCCCGTTTCCGCAGCCTGCTATGGACGCTGCCGGTGGGCGTGGCCGCCACCGCGGCCTACGGGCTGCTGCTCAAGCACTGGACCAATGCTTACGCGCCGTTCCTGGACTCGGCCGTGCTGGTGTTCAGCATCATCGCGCAGATTTTGATGATGCGGCGGCGGATCGAGAACTGGGCCTTCTGGCTGGTGGTCAATTCGATCGCGGTGCCGCTGTACGCAACCCGCGGGCTGTACCTGACTGCGGCGCTGTACGCGTTCTACTGGGTCAATGCGGTGGTGTCGTGGCGCTGGTGGTTGCGGCTCGCCGAGCAGGCGCAGGCGGACGCAGCGGCCTCGCCCGGCATAGGGGTCCGGCCCTCAATGGTTGAGTAACTCAACCATCTCGCGCTCAGTCGGCCGCGCCCGGCATGTCGTCGCTCGCGGACCCGGGCGGCGTAGCAGCGCCGATTTTGCCCAGCAGCGTCGCCAGCCGCGCCCGCTCGCGCGCGTCCAGCCCGGCCAGCAATTCCCGTCCTCCCTCGAGCCGCGCGGCGCGCACCTGGGTGCCGAGCGCCTGCCCGGCATCGGTCAGCCACAGCCGTCCGATGCGGCGGTCGTCCCGGTCCGGCAGGGCCACCAGCAGACCGCGCTCCCCCAGCAGTTTCACCAGCCGGGCCACCTGGCCCTTGTCGCGCCCGGCCGCATGCACGAAGTCGGCCTGGCTACAGCCGGGGTGGGCTTGCAGATAGAGCAGGGCGCGCGCTTCCAGCGGCGCCAGCAAAATTCCGGCGCCGTCGAGTCCGCTGCGCAGATGACTGCGCAGGGCGTCGGCGGCGCTTTCGATACGGTCGAGCAAGGTCTCGTCTTCGGAATGGCGTAGCATGGCGGACGCGGATGGTTGCTAATGTCAACCATTATGGCG
>NZ_SPVF01000249.1 GCF_004614185.1 Zemynaea arenosa
CCCCCCCGCTGCTGGAAGGCGGCGCTGGCTGCCGTGGCCCTCGGCGCGGCCGGGCCGGCGCTGGCCCAGGTCACGGCCAGCTCGCCGTTTGTGCTGGCGGCCACGGAACAGGGCACGCTCGACGCCTACTTCACCACTGACGGCATCCACTATATGGCGCCGCTGAAGGTGGCGGACCAGGCCGAGACCCGCTACGGCGACATGGCCGTTGCCGACTTCAACGGTGACGGCCTGCTGGACTTCCTGGCCCTCGATAACGAGACCACCGCCCTGCACCTGTACCTGCGCACCGGACCGACCAGCTTCCAGCCATCCGGCATCGGCGCGCTCGCCACCGACCCGAAACGGGACTATTACAATGCCCGCAACCAGCGGGCGCTGGCGCCCGACTACGGCCTGGGCATCATTCCTGCCGACCTCGACAACGACGGCGACATGGACTTCCTCGATGCCCGCAACAAGGAATTCGGGCCCGGCCTGTTCTGGATCGCAACCGGCGATGCCTGGCTCAACGATGGCACCGGCCACTTCACCCAGGTCCCGCATGCCTTCGATTTCGCCGACCCCGCAGGCTCCCTGCCCGGTTCCATCTTCACCGACTGGACGCTCGGCATGAGCATCACCCTGGGCGACATCGATGGCGACCACATCCCCGACATGCTGGCCAGCGAACAGTCCAGCGGCGGCGACCAGCCCTCGCGCGTGTATCTGCTGCGCGGCCTGGGCGATGGCAGGTTCGGGCCGCCCGAGTATGTGTTCACCGCGCCGCACCCGGCCACCTTCATCAGCCTGGGCGACGTGAACAACACCGGCACGGTGGATGCCCTGGTGGGCATGGACGACGACGGCGATCCGGGACAGGTGTATGTCTTCTTCGGGAAGGGGGACGGCACCTTCTTCCAGACCCCGTACGAGGCGTTCGACACCAATCCCACCGAGTCCGGCTCGGACCAGCCGGGCGGCGGCAAGTTCCAGCTGGTCGACATCACGGGCGACGGGGTGCTGGACGCCGTCGCCAGCCCGGCGCTCACGGGGCCCGTCACCGACGTGGTCACACCGGCCCGGCTGGTGGTGTACCGGGGGCTGGGCGATGGCCGCTTCGTGCTGGCGGGCGAGATCGATCCGCAGATCTTCGTGAACACCGGCTTCGCCGCCCCAACGGGCGGACGGCCCATCCTGGTGCACCAGCCCGGCGACTTCGACAACACCGGCGGCATCGACTATCGCGACGTGCAGTACCTGCTGGGGCCCAGCCGTCCCGCCATGAGCCTGGAAGATCCGTTCGACCTCAACCGGGACGGCGTGGTGAACGTCGGCGATGCCCGGCGGCTGGTCCTGATGTGCACCCTGCCGCGCTGCGCGTTTGTTCCCGGCGACTAAGGGCCTGCGCGCAGGGCTGTACGGCGGCACAGCGCTGCTCCTGGCGCTGTGCCCGGCCGGGCGGGCCAGCGCCGCGCGTCCGCCGGCGCACTCCGCGCCGCAAGATGTGGTTCAATGACACCATTGACCTGGCCCGCCGCTCCGCCATGCCTTCCTCCCCGATCCGCCAGCACGACTGGGTGCGCCACGCTCCCGCCAGCGACGGCGTCCAGCGCATCGAAGCCTTCTTCGCCGGGCACGGCTATGCGCCGCACCGGCACGACACCTATGCCATCGGCCTCACGCTGCACGGCGTGCAGTCGTTCCACTACCGCGGCGAGCGGCGCAACAGCGTGGCAGGCGGGTGCATCGTCCTGCATCCGGACGAAGTGCATGATGGCGAAGCGGGCACGGACGCGGGCTTCCGCTACCGCATAGCCTACGTGCCACCGGCCCGCCTGCAGGCCATCCTCGGCGGCCAGCCGCTGCCCTTCCTGCGCGCCGGGCTGTCGGCCGATCCCCGGCTGCTGCGCGCCATACATCCGCTGGTGGCCACGGTGTCCGAGCCGCTCGCTGGCCTCGAGGAAGACGACGCGCTGTTCGACTTGGCCATGGCGCTGCAGCGGGCGGCAGGGGCCCGGCCACGGGTCCGCTCGCCCGACCTGCACGCGGCGGACCGCGCCCGCCAGCTGCTGGAGGCCTCTCTGGCCACCGGCATCACGCTCGACGAGCTGGAGCGCGCCTGCGGGCGTGACCGCTGGAGCCTGTCGCGCGACTTCCGCGTCCTGTACGGCACCAGCCCGTACCGCTACCTCAGCCTTCGGCGGCTCGACCTGGTCCGCGC
Organism: Zemynaea arenosa; assembly: GCF_004614185.1. Taxonomy (GTDB): domain Bacteria; phylum Pseudomonadota; class Gammaproteobacteria; order Burkholderiales; family Burkholderiaceae_D; genus Telluria; species Telluria arenosa. The sequence continues at coordinate 2,204 of NZ_SPVF01000249.1, forward strand.
CCAGCTGCGCCAGGGCCTGCCGCTGGCCGCAGCGGCGCTCAACGCGGGTTTTGCAGACCAGAGCCACATGACGCGCCAGTTCACCCGCGCCTTCGGGCTGCCGCCGGCCCGCTGGCTGGCCCTGGGCCGCTAGCTGCCCGGCTTCCACGCGCACGATCGTTCAAGACGGCCCGCCGGCGGCGCGCCAGACTGGCCGCTCATTCGACCCCAACCAGGAGCACACCATGTTGCAGGCGGTATCCCCGCTGGCCCTCGCGGCCAGGATCGACGAGTACTTTTCGCCGCGCGTCATTGCGGAACTGGACAACAACTACGTCAAGCTGGCCAAGCTGAAAGGGACTTTCGGCTGGCATGCGCACGAGCACGAGGACGAACTGTTCATGGTGATCCAGGGCCGCCTGCGCATCGACACGGAGCACGGCAGCGTGCAGCTGGAGGCCGGCGAGTTGTATGTGGTGCCCAAGGGGGTGCGCCACACGCCCGTCGCGGATCAGGAATGCGTGATCCTGCTGATCGAACAAAAGCAGACCACCCACAGCGGCAACGAGGCCAATGCCTACACGCGCAGCATCGCCGACCAGCTGCGCTCGCTGGACTGAGAGCGGTCTTTGGCCAGTCTTAAGGCGGCGCCGGTTACGCTACGTCCCTACTGACCACCTCCGCCTGCCATGACTGAACCGACCGTCTTCCTGACCTGGACCGCGCTCTGGACCATTGGCTTTCTGGTCGCGCTGCGCGCAATACCAGTCCAGAGCGCCGCGCATCTCGGCAGCGGCGCCGCTGTCGTCTGCATCGTCCTGGGCGTGGCTGGCCTGGCCGCTGTCAGTGCGTCTACCTGGCTGGGTGCGGACGCGGCGCCAGTGACCCGGCCCCTGCGCGCCTGGCTGACCGCCTGCGCGCCGGCAGTGGCCGGGCTCGGGTGGTCCGTGGTGCTGTCCGGGCGCGCAGGCCATGCCCCGCCCGGCGGTGCAGTGCGCCAGGCCACGGCGCGCGCGCTGGCCTGGTATGTCGGCCTGGCCTTCCTCGGATTCGAAGTGGGCAAGGCGGCGCATGACACCGAGATGCGGGAGTTCTTTCTCGTGTCCGGCCTGCCGCTCGCGCTGATGTACACCGTGATGCTGGCCGAGAGCCTGGCAGCCCTGGCCCTGCTGTGCGGATGGCGGCGTACCGCGGCGGCAGGCCTGCTGGGCGTGATCATGCTGGGCGCGATCGGCACCCACCTGCACAATGGCGACGCGGCCGCCGACAGCGCCGATGCAGTGCGGATGCTGGTCCTGTGCGGCGCCCTGCTGGCGCTGGGCCGCGCCCCAGCCCGCACCACCCTGCGCCCAGCCCGGGCCTGAGCGCAGCGCCCGCGGCACCGCAATTTTCTTCAAGACTGCGCCCCGCGCCCCCCGCTATCGTGGGTCCCGAAAGGATCTGCGCCATGCATGAACGAACCCGAGGTTATGCGTATCTCACCGCCGCGATGGCTCTGGTCGGCACGACCGTCGTCGCCAGCAAGGTCACGGCGGCGGCCATCCCGCCCTTGACCGCCACCGCTGCGCGCTTCGCGCTGGCCTTGCCCTGCTTCCTGCTGCTGATGTGGTGGACCCGCACGCCATGGCCGCGCGTGGGTCCGCGCGACGCCGCGCTGCTGCTGGCGCAGGCGCTGGCGGGGAGCATCGGCTACACCACCCTGCTCATGCTCGGCATGCGCCACACCAGCGCCACCGATGCGGGTGTCATCCTCGGCACGCTGCCGGTGGTGGCAGCGCTGTGCGCGGCCGTGCTGCTGAAGGAGCGCCTCAGTGGCGCACTGCTGGCCACCATCGGCCTCGTGGCGGGCGGCCTGCTGGTGCTGGCGCCGCCCGGTGCCGGCGCCGCGCCGGAGACAGGCGGGATGCTTGGCAATGCGCTGGTGCTGGGCGCCGTGGTCTGCGAGGCGCTGTTCATCCTGCTGAACCGGGCCCTGAGGGTGGAGGTTGCGCCGCTGGCCTTGTCCACCCTGATGACCGCCATCGGCCTGGCCGGTGCGCTCGCCGGTGCGTGGTGGGAACCGGCTGCCACCTGGTCCCTCCTGGCGCCCGCCGGCGCGGCCGTGGCTTATTACGCGCTGGTGCCGACCGTCGCGGGCTTCCTGCTGTGGTACGCGGGCGCGCGCCTGGTCAGTGCGGCGGAAGCAGCGGTGTTCACGGCGGTGGCGCCGGTCAGCGCGCTGCTGGCGGCGATGCTGGTGCTGCACGAGCAGCCGCAGCTGCGTCAGCTGGCCGGCATCGGCTGCGTCCTGGCCGCCATCCTGATGCTGGCGCGGCAGCCCGCGCGCGCCGCCGTCTCATGACGCGCGGGCGCGCCGGGCATACTGGCTGGGCGCAACTCCGTAGGCCCGCGTGAAGACGCGCGTGAGGTGGGCCT
>NZ_SPVF01000199.1 GCF_004614185.1 Zemynaea arenosa
CGGCTGGGCGTGGCCATCGACACCGCGGCGGCCTGACCATGCGGCGCCTGCGCTCCTCCCGCTTCCGCGGCACCGTGCTGGCGCTGGCGCTGGCGCTCGTGCTGGTGGGGACCGGGGGGCCCGCGCCGGCCGCCGAAACACCCCCGGTACGCACGCTGCGCTTCGAACAGCTCAGCGTGGAGCAGGGCCTGGTGCAGGAAAGCGTGATGGCGATCGCGCAGGACGCGCAGGGCTTCATGTGGTTCGGCACCCAGGGCGGCCTGGCGCGTTACGACGGCTATCGCGTCACCAGCTACCACCGCGAGCTGGATAACCCGCGCAGCCTGCTGAACAACTTCGTGCGCGCGCTCCATGTGGACCGCAAGGGCCGGCTGTGGGTTGGCAGCGACGGTGGCCTGGACCTGTGGGAGCCGGCCACCCGCAGCTTCCGCCATTTCGTGGCCGAGGAAACGGTCAAGCGCGGAAATGGCAACCTGCACATCCACGCGATCGCCGAGGACCGCAAGGGCGGACTCTGGATCGGGACCGGCGACGGCCTGCAGTACCTGGACCCGGAGACCGGCAAGTTCCGCTTCTGGCACCACACCATGGACCCCAATTCGCTGGCCGACGACCGGATCAGTTCTCTCGCGCTGGTGCCGGATGGTCGCCTGTTCATCGCCACCGGCGCGGGCGTGGACAGCCTGGACACGGCCACCGGCCGCTTCGAGCATTACCGCAGCACCGGCCCGGGTGCCCCCGCCGCCAGCGAGATCCAGCGCGTGATGGCCGATAGCCACGGCACGCTGTGGATCACCAGCCGCTCGGGGCTCGAGACGCGCCAGCTCGCCGACCCGCACGCGGCCCCGCGCCGCTACGGCCCCGCCGATGGACTGGACCAGCCCTTCCTGACGGTCCTGTACGAGGACCCGGACGGCGACGTGTGGATCGGCTCCCAGGGCGGAGGGCTGTACCGCTGGCAGCGCGACCAGAAGCGCTTTGTCCACTTCCGCCACCTGCCCAACGATCCCCACAGCCTGGCCGACAACCAGATCGCGTCCCTGTACCGGGACCGCGTGGGCACCTTCTGGATCGGCACCTGGTTTGGAGGCGTGAGCCGCGCGGACATGGTCAGCGGCGGCTTCTCGCGCCTGGTGCAGCAGGGGGATACCGGTACCGCGCAGGCTCTCAACAAGACGCGCTCCGTCGCGGTCGACGCCCAGAACTACCTGATCGCGGCGACCCACGCGGGCCTGTTGCGGATCAACCCGGCCACTGGCGACGCCACCCGCCTGCCGCTCGACCCGGCGGTGCGCGGCCTCGCCTCCGACCCGGTGGTGACGGTGGCGGAACTGGACCGCAACGGCGTGATCTGGTACGGCACCCACTATGGCCTGAGCAGCTACGACCCGGCCACCGGCCGCCACGTCACCAAGTCCTTTGGCGATGCCGACTCGGACAATATCCGCTACCTGCGCTTCGACCGCGCCGGCACGCTGTGGGTGACCACGCGCGGCGGCCTGTACGCGGTCGATCCGGTCACGCGCAGCTGGCACGCCTGGCGCCACGATCCGGCCGATCCGGCCAGCCTGGCGGACAACAACGCGCGCCCCCTCCTGGAGGACCGGCAGGGCCGCATCTGGGTCGGCAACTTCAATGGCCTGGACCTGCTGGAGCAGCGCGACGGCACCAGCTTCCGCCACTTCCGCAACGACCCGGCGCGCGCGGACAGCCTGTCGCACGACGAGGTCCACTACCTGCTGGAAGACCACGCGGGCAACATCTGGGTCGGCACCGCCGATGGCCTGAACCGCATGAGCATCAAGGCCGACGGCACGGCCGTGTTCCGGCGCTACTCGTCCGCCGATGGCCTGGCCGACACCTCGATTTCGGCGATCCTGGAGGATCTGGCCGGGAACATCTGGGTCAGCACCAATTCCGGAGTCTCGCGCCTGGATGTGAAGACGGGCCGCTTCCGCAACTACGGCGCCTCCGACGGCACCGTGGAAGGCGGATACCTCGACGGCTCGGCGGTGCGGGGGCGCGACGGAGCCCTGTACTTCGGCGGCTTCAAGAACGGCATCACCGCCTTCCAGCCGAGCGCCATCGAGGACAACCTGATCGCGCCGCGCGCCGTGCTCACCGACCTGCAGATCTTCAACCGCCCGGTGGCCGCGGCCCGTCCCGGCCTGCTCACCGGACCGATCGAGGACGCCCGTGCGATCACGCTGCAGGCTGACGACTCGGTGTTCTCGCTGGAGTTCTCGGCCCTGCATTACGCCGCGCCGGCGCGCAACCGCTTCGCCTACAAGCTGGAAGGGTTCGACCGCGACTGGGTGTACGCCGATGCGTCGCGCCGCTTCGCCACCTACACCAACCTCGATCCGGCCACCTACGTATTCCGGGTGCGCGCCGCCAACAAGGACGGCGTGTGGGGGCCGGTCAGCGCGCCGCTGACCATCGAGATCCTGCCGCCGGTGTGGAAGACCTGGTGGTTCCGCACCGGCGCGGCGCTGCTGGCGCTGGGCGCGGTGGGGGCGGGCTACCGCCTGCGCCTGTCCGGCCTGCGGCGCCAGAAGGACCTGCTGGCGCGCCAGGTGGACGAACGCACCGAGGAGATCGGCCAGCAGAACCGCCAGCTGGAGCGCCAGGCGGAGGAACTGCGCCAGCGCCGCGAAGAGGCCGAGGGCCAGCGCGCCGAGGCCGAGCTGGCGCACCGCCATATCTCGACGCTGTCCGAGATCGGGCGCGAGCTGACCGCGTCGCTGGACCTGAACACCATCATGTCCACCGTCTACCGCCATGTGCAGCAGCTGATGGATGCGACCATGTTCGGCATCGGCTTCTACGATGCGCAGTCCGAGACCATCGACTTCCCGTTCTCGATCGACCACAACGTGCGGGTGCTGCCATACCGCCGCCTGTGCTCGGACCAAAACCAGTTCGCGGTGTGGTGCCTGACCTGGCGGCGCGAAGTCTTCATCAACGACCTGGATGCGGAATATGGCCGCTACCTGGAGTCGCGCGATGCGGTCAGCCACTTGCCGACGGTGCGCGTGGACGGCCTGCCGACAGCGCACGAGCAGTCGCTGATGTACGTGCCGCTGGCGGTCAAGGACCGGCTGATCGGCATCATCTGTGTGCAAAGCCCGCGCAAGAACGCCTACGAGCAGGTGCACCTGGACATGCTGCGCACCCTGGCCGCGCATGCTGCGGTCGCCTTCGACAACGCGCGCGCCTATCGCGAGCTGGAAGATACCCAGGCACGCCTGGTGGAGCAGGAGCGCCAGGTGCGGCGCCAGACCGACGAGCTGGCCCGGGCCAACACCGCGCTGCAGGAAAACGAGGAGCGGCTGTGGCTCGCCAAGCAGCGCGCCGAGGATGCGACGCGGCAGAAGTCCGAGTTCCTGGCCAACATGAGCCACGAGATGCGCACCCCGCTGGCGGGCGTGATCGGCATGCTGTCCTTCGCGCTGCGCGATCCGCTGCTGCAGGAGACCACGCGCGGCCAGATCCTGCGCGGGCAGGCCAACGCGCAGGCGCTGCTCACCATCATCAACGACCTGCTGGACTTCTCCAAGATCGAGGCGGGCAAGCTGACCATCGAGAACATCGACTTCGACCTGCTGGACACCATCGGCAACGTCAGTGCGCTGTTCGAGGAGCAGGCGGGCGCGCACAGCGTGGACTTCGACATCGGGCTGGCGCCGGACCTGCCGCGCTTCGTGGTCGGCGACCCGACACGCCTGCGCCAGGTGCTGGTCAACCTGGTCGGCAATGCGTTCAAGTTCACCAACGACGGCTTCGTGCGGCTGCAGGTGGAGCGCCTGCCGGGTGCGGGCACCGTGAGCCTGATCCGGTTTTCGGTGCAGGACACCGGCATCGGCATTGCGCCGGATGCGATCGCGCGCCTGTTCCAGAAATTCGAGCAGGCCGACAGCACCACCACGCGCCGCTACGGCGGCACGGGCCTGGGCCTGGCGATCTGCCGCCAGCTGGTGCAGCTGATGGGCGGCGAGATCACCGTGGACAGCAAGCTAGGCGTGGGCAGCCTGTTCACCTTCACCGTGCCGCTGGCCGATGGCGTGGAACCGCCGCTGGTGGTGCAGGTGCCGCGCCAGCCGCACACCCACCGCCTGCGAGTGCTGTGCGCCGAGGACTTCCCGACCAACCAGATCATCATCCGCATGATGCTGGAGGATTTTGGCCATCGCGTGGACATCGTGGAGAACGGCGCCCAGGCGGTGGCCGCGTGCTCGCAGCACCACTACGACGTGATCCTGATGGACGGCCGCATGCCGGAGATGGACGGGGCCACGGCCGCGCGCCTGATCCGCGCCGGCGGCACCGAGGACGCGCCGGTGCTGGACCGCGGCCTGACCATCGTGGCGCTGACCGCCAACGCCAGCGAGGAGGACCGCCACCGCTACATCAGCGCGGGCATGGACGAATTCCTGACCAAGCCGCTCGACGAGGAAGCGCTGCACCACTGCCTGTCGCGCACCATCGAACGCCAGCTGGCGCGCGGCGTGGTGCTGCCGCTGATGTCCGAACCGCCGCCGGACAGCACGAAGTCGCCGAGGCTGATTTCCTCGTCGACGCAGCGGTC
>NZ_SPVF01000158.1 GCF_004614185.1 Zemynaea arenosa
GCGGTGGGGAGGGCGGCCTGGATCGGCGTGCCGGTGGTGGCCTGGCCGGCGCGCGTGGGCACGCCGTGGGTGTCGAGATAGACCAGCGGCTCGTGGGCGGCACCGTCCGGCAGCCCCGCCGCGCTGTAGGCGATGTGTGCTTCCACGCCGCCTGGCTGGCCGCCCACCTCGAACGTGGGACGCGGGCTCAGCGACACCAGGGTCAGCGGCACATGGGCGCCCACCTGCGCGCCTTCGGGCAGCGGCATGCGCACCGAATTGCCGGCCACCCGCACCAGCGAGGTGCCGTCGTTCAATTTGGCCAGCACTTCGCCCTTGACCGACTGGCCAAGCAGGCTGGACATGGAACGGTCAAAGGCTTCCTGGCGGGCGTCGCTGACGGGCACCGCCGGGCGCACCGCGTCCGCGCCGGCGACCGGTTTCACTGTGGGGAAATCCGGCCGCAGCACGGCGGTGCCTCAGGCGTGAATCAGACGCTGCCGTAGGCGCGCGCGAGGCGGCGTTCGGTCCCGGTCTTGTTGATCAGCGCGGACAGCTTGGCCATCCACGGCATGGTGAGGTCGCGGATGCGGCGGTCGTCGTCCAGCATCTTGCGGATGGCCGTGACCTTGCGGGTGCGGTCGGCCGCCTGCAGCGGTCCCACCGGTTCGTTATCCTTCAGGCGCAGCACATGCACGGCGCACTGCTGCTCCAGCAGCACCAGCCGGTCCCAGTCGCTGCTCTCGGCAGCCTGCACCATCTGGTCGGTCAGCGCCACCATCGCTTCGTAGACCGAGGCCACTTCTTCACTCGTCATCATGTTGTTGCTCATGTTGCTCACGTTGCACGAACCCGTCTGTCAGGCACTGGCGAAAGTGGAGGTGGCCGGCGGCTGCGCCGGGACGGACGGCGCCAGGCCCTGCGCTTCGCGCGCGGCCGGAGTGTCGCCGATGGCGTTCCAGGCCCCGCGCAGATCGGTCAGCAGCTTCTGCACCTCTTCGAGCGGTTCCAGTTCGTTCTTCAGGTTGGCCTGCAGCAGGCGGCCGCCCATGTATTCATACAGACCGTCCAGGCCGTTGGCGATCTCGCCGCCGGCCTTCTTGTCGAGTGCCGCGCGCAGCCCGCTGTCGATGATCAGGATGGCCTTCGAAATGGCGGCCCCTTTTTCGGCCACGTTCTTCGATTTCATGTGGTTGATGGCATTGGCCACCGAGACCAGGGCGCCATCGAACAGCATCACGATCAGTTTGTGCGGGCTGGCAGACGTTACGCCCGTTTCCATGCCGACCTTGGCATAGGCGTTGGCGCCACTCTTCATACTTCCAAACATGGTCTGCTCTCCTTATTCCTGCGGGGGCCGTGGGCCCGCTGTGGTGCATTCGTGCGTCAAATGCGTTGGTTCTGGGTGTTAGCTCTTGCTGTTGGCGTTCAGCGCCGCCAGTTGCTGCGTCAGGTAGCTTTGGGTCGCCGACATGCTCGAGATGAGCGAGTCGAGCGCGGTGTACTGGGCGCGGTAGCGCTTTTCAATATCGGTGAGGCGGTCGCTGAACCGGTCCTGCTGCTTCTGGATATCCTTGATCGATGCGTTCAGCCCGGTGGTGCGGCTGCCCAGCAGGCCGTCCGTCCCGATATAGGAGTTGGCCAGGTTGTTCAGCTGGTAGGCGTAGCCCTGCGAGAAGCCGACGGTGCCGCGGTCGCCTGTGGCGCCGCCGGTGATCTGCACCTTCAGGCCGAAGTCGTCGGTCAGGAACTGGCCCGAGCCCTTGGCGGGCTTGCCGCCCAGCGTACCGGCCACGTCCTGGCCATCCACGAGGACCGGGGCGCTGCCGAAAATGTCGGAGACCGCGGTGCCGGTGGAGGACGAGACGGCGATCTTGGAGACCGAGCCGAACTGCGTCGATACCAGGTTCAGCTTGCCGTCCGCATCGATGTTGGCGTTGACCTGCAGGCTGTTGGACGAATAGGCCGAGATGCCGTTGATCGAGGTCTGGATCAGGGTGGCCAGTTGCTCCGGCGTGTAGGTGCCGGCGGTCAGCTGCACGGTCTGGGTGCGGTTGGCGGTGGCCGGGTCGGTCTGGTTCAGGGTCACGATCCAGCTGGTGTTCGGCTGGATGACGATGCTGGCCGCGAGCGCGTTCTCGCTTTGCACGCTGCCCTGCCTGGCCAGCGCGGTGATGTTCACGGCGTAGTCGCCCGGAATGGTCTTGCTGGTCGAGCTGGAGAATTGCACCAGGCTGTCGGTGGCCTTGCCGACCGCGCCGAACAGGCCGGCGATGTCGTCGAAGTGGTCGGCGATCGCCTTGTCCAGCTTGGAGCTGTCGAGGGTCAGCGAGCCGTCCTTCTGGAACTGGATGCCGACCTGGGACAGGGTGGTCAGCGCACTGTTTTCCAGCCCGGTGATCGACACGCCCAGCTGGCGCCGCAGCGAGGTCTCCAGGTTGCGCACCGAGGCGTCGCCCAGCAGCGGGCCGGCGGCCTTGGTGGAGGCGTCGTAGCTGGTGGCCTGGTTGATCGCCGTGTTCAGGTCGTTGTAGGCCTTGACGAAGGCGGTCACGTTGGCCTTGACGGCGGCGGTGTCCTTGGCCACGTTCAGGTTGGCCTTGCCGGTGGTGCCGATGGTCAGGTTCACGCCCTGGATCGCCTCGGACACGCTGGTCGTTTCGCTGGTGACGGCGATGCCGTTCACGGTCAGCTTGGTGCTTTGCGCGGCGGTGTTCTGGGTCAGGTTCTGGGTGCCGGCCGGGTCGTAGGCCAGCAGGGACTGGACGTCCGCATCCACCGGGCCGCCGTCCTTGCCTTCGGCCACGATGCGCATGGTCGACTTGGCCCCGGTCGAGCTCGAGCTCAGCACCAGGTGGTAGGGGTTGGCGCTGCCGTCCGAGACGATGGTGGCGGTGACGCCGATGTTGGCCTTGTTGATGGCGTCGCGGATGCCCTGCAGGTTGTTGTTGGTGGCATCGATCACCACCGAGCCGCTGATTCGGGTGTTGTCCTGGCTGAAAGCGGCATCCAGGAAGCTGCCCGCCGAGCCGGCCGTCAGGCCCGCCAGGGACGGGTTGCTGCCACCGATCACGATCGGCGCGCCGCTTTGGGACAGCAGGGTCAGGCTGGCGGCCGCGGTGACGCTGGAACCGCTATTCACGGTGGCCGAATCGGTGCCGATGCCGCCCTGGACCGCGCCGGTCACGGTTTCGTCGATGGCCAGGCCGGTGCCGTCCTTGCGGGTGAACCGCAGGGTGCCGTCGGCGGCCTTGCCGGTGAAGCTGATGCCGGCCGCGTTCAGGTTGGCCTGCAGGGTGGCATCGTTGGCCAGCGCGTCGTCGATCGAGGCGGCGGTCACGCCCGCGCCGGCCGCGATGCCGTCCGCCTGGGCCGCGATCTCCACGCCGCCCACGGTCAGCGCATAGGTGCCGGTGCCGCTGGTGTCGACGGCCCCGAAGGTGCTGGCGCCGCCGCTGCCGAACAGGGTGGCGGAGCTGGTCGCCACCTGGGCGGCGTTGACGCCGGTGGTGGTGGCCTTGGCGTTGATCGCATTGACCAGCTTGGCGGGGTCGGTGGTGGTGGCATCGGTGTCGATCACGGTGCCGTTCAGGGTCAGCGCGCCGGGCGTGATGCCGCCGGTGGCGACGCTGGCGGGGAGCGCTCCGGCCAGCACGCCGAAGTTGCCGCTGGCGGCGCCGAACTGGAAGGTGATGCGGGTGGCCGCACCGCCGCCGATGGCCGCGGTCAGGCTGCTGCGCCCGCCCGAGGTCAGGGTCTGGGCCTGCGCGATCTGGTTGACGTTGATGCTGTAGTTGCCCGGCACCGCCTTGGCGCTGGCCGAGCCGACCAGCACGTCGGTGTTGGTGGAGAGTGCCGTCAGCGACTGGAACGAGGCGGCCTTGGTCAGGCCGGACAGGGCGGCCTGGAAGCTGGACACGGCGCTGGTCAGGGTGCCGAAGGCTTTGACCTTGGTCTGCAGCGCGGTTACCTTGGCCGCCATCTGGGTGAGCGGCTGCGCCTCGACCGCCATCAGCTTGCTGATGATGTCATCGACGGGAAGGTTGGATCCGATACCGGACGAAGAGATGGTGCCAGCCACGTTGTTCTCCAAAGGAAATCACATCATAGGTCATTATCGGCAGCGCCAAAGATGACTTGAGAGGGGGAAATCCGGCTTAGTTCAGCCTGTTGGGGAAGGGACACGAACGCCGGGGGAAAAGGCGTGGCGCGGCAGCGGCGGGATGAGCGCGGCCGAGGCTGCGGGCAGAACGCCGGCGGCCGGGAGCAGAGGGGGGCGCGGCGCGCCCGGTGTCAGGCGACCTGCTTGATCAGGCGGCCCTGGGCGCTGTCGAGCGACTTGGCCAGTTCCAGCGCTTCCGGCGACGGGATCTGGCGGATGACTTCCTTGGTGTTCTGGTCGACCAGTTTCACGATCACCTTGTCGGTGTCGGAATCGACCGAGAACAGCAGGTCCGAGCTGCTCTGCTTGAGCGACTTGTTGAGCTTGTCGACGGCCTCGTGCACTTGCTGCGGCGAGGGTTGCTGCTGGGCCGGGCGTTCCACGGCGGCGGCGGTCTCGACGGCGGCGGCGGGCGCGCGGGGGGCGGGCACCGGAGCGCTGT
>NZ_SPVF01000194.1 GCF_004614185.1 Zemynaea arenosa
GCTGCTGGCCGGGCCGAGCCGCACCGGGGCCGGAACTGGACGGACCGAACCGAGCCCGCCGCAGGTCCGACCGCGCCGGGATCGCGCCTGCCCCCGCTGACATGGGGCAGCCCAGTCAACCCCAGGGCCCTTGCCCCCCGCGGCGGGAATTTCGGCTAATCAAGTCGGCCCCCTTGGGAAAGTCGCCCTATAATGCAGCATGCCTACGACCGCTCCCGCCGACCAGCCCTACCTGCGCGAAGGCGGCGCCATGGGCGCCTTGATCAGTGCCTTCGACTGGTCGGCGACGCCGCTGGGCGCCTTGGCCTCGTGGCCGCAGTCGCTGAAAACGGCCGTGAGCCTGGTCCTGCGCGCGCGCCAGCCGATGTTCATTGGCTGGGGCGCGGACTACATTTCGCTCTACAACGACGGCTACATCGCCATCCTGGGCGACAAGCATCCGCGCGCGCTCGGCCAGTCGATGGCCGACGTCTGGAGCGACATCTGGGCCGAGTTGCAGCCGCTGAACGAGGCCGTCATGCGCGGCGAGTCGCTGTCGTTCGAGAACCAGCCGTTCCAGCTGACCGGGCGCGAGACTCCGGGGCCGCACTATTTCACGTTCACCTACACGCCGCTGCTCGATGACGCCGGGGAGGTCGCGGGCATCTTTTGCGCCGCCATCGAAACCACCGCCACGGTGCGGCTGGCGCAGGAGGCGCAGGTCGCCCAGGCGGCCCAGCAGGCGCTGGCGGTGAGCGAGGAACGCCTGCGGCTGGCCGTGGACGCGGCCGAGATCGCGTTCTGGGACGTGAATGTGCTCGACGGCAACCTGATCTGGCAACCCCGGCTGCGCACCATGTTCGGCATCACGACGGATGAAGCACTGTCGATGGATGACTTCTTCGCGGGCCTGCACCCGGACGACCGCGCGGCGGTGGCACAGGCGTTCGACGCGGCCTGCGACCCGCAGCGGCGCGAGCTCTACAACATTGAGTACCGCACCATTGGCCGCGACGACGGCCAGGTGCGCTGGGTCGCGGCCAAGGGGCGCGGGCTGTTCGATGCGACCGGCCGCTGCGTGCGCGCCAACGGCACGGCGATGGACATCACCAGCCGCAAGACCGTCGAACTGGCGCTGGAGGTCGCCCTGGAAGCCAGCCGTACCGGCACCTTCCACTGGGACATCCACGGCAACCAGCTCACCTGGGATGGTGCGCTCGACCGCCTGTTCGGCCTGCGGCCGGGCCAGGCGGTGCGCAGCCTGGACCAGTTCATCGCCCTGGTGCATCCGGACGACCGGGCCGAGGTGATCCGCCGCTGCGAACGCTGCCGCGATGCCGGCGACGATTTCGAGATGGAGTTCCGGGTCATTTATCCGGACGGTTCGATCCACTGGCTGTACGACCGTGGCCGCACCTTCCTCGATCCGTCCGGGCAGGCCAAGACGATGACCGGCGCCTGTGTCGACATCACCGAATTTGTGCGCGTGCGCGAAGCGCTCAAGCTGGCGGACCGCCAGAAGGACGACTTCCTGGCCACGCTCGCGCACGAGCTGCGCAATCCGCTCGCGCCGCTGCGCACCGGGCTGCATCTGCTGCAAAGCTTCCATTCCGCCGCGGCGGGGGAGGCGGCCCAGGTGCTGGGAATCATGCAGCGCCAGCTCGATCACATGGTGCACCTGGTCGACGATCTGCTCGACATTGCCCGCATCCGGCAGGGCAAGATCCTGCTGCGCCAGGAGCCGGTGTCCCTGCAGGCCATGCTCGATCAGGCAATGGAAGGCGTGCAGACGCTGCTGGACGCGCAGGCCCTGCAGGTCGTGCGGCCCAGCGTGGACCCGGCGCTGCGGGTGCTGGGCGATCCGACCCGGCTGGTGCAGGTGGTGGGGAATTTGCTCAACAACGCCGCGAAGTACACGCCGCGCGGCGGCACGGTCACGCTGCGTGCTGGCGCGGCGAGTGACGCGGGCATGCTGTGCATCGAGGTGCAGGACACCGGTATCGGCATCCCGCCCGACATGCTCGAACACGTATTCGATCGCTTCGCCCAGGTGCCGCAGCATGTGGACCGCGCCCAGGGCGGGCTGGGTATCGGACTGAGTGTCGTCAAAGGTCTGGTCGAGATGCACGGTGGCCGCGTCACCGCTGAGAGCGCGGGGTCGGGCACGGGCAGCCTGTTCCGTATCTGGCTGCCGCGTGTGGAAGCGCCTGTCCCTGCCGCGGTTGCGCCACCGGCGCCGGCGGCCGGTGCAGGCCGGCATCGGGTCCTGGTGGTAGACGACAACCGGGACGCCGCCGAGACCTTCGCCATGCTGCTGGATCTGAATGGACACGAGGTGCTGGTCGCTCACGACGGTCCGTCTGCCGTCGAGATGGCGGCGTTACATGCCCCGGCGGTGGTGTTCCTCGATATCGGGATGCCGGGCATGAATGGCTACGAGACGGCGGCGCGGCTACGGGCGCTGCCGGGCGCGCAGGGCTGCACGCTGGTGGCGTTGACCGGCTGGGGCAGCCAATCCGATCAAGCGCGCAGCCGTGCCGCCGGTTTCGATATGCACCTCACCAAGCCAGTCGACCTGGCGAAAGTCGAGCGCCTGCTGTCGGAAGCGGTCAGGCACGAAGCATCCGCTTCGGCGCACTAATCAGGACAGCAGCATTCCCCCATCCTTGGCATCACCGAACAGGTCGTCGTTGTCGTCGCCCGAGAGGCCGTAGTGGCGCTGGATGTCGAGCTGCCAGCTGGGGTCGGCCATGTCGGGCCAGTGGTCGGTGTCGAAACCGGGAGCGTTTTCAAAGCGCTCCTTGGGCACGTCCATCACGAACCCTTTTTTCACCGTGTCCAGCCGCAGCGATTCCCACGGCACGGCGAACAGCTTTTCGCCCAGGCTCAGCACGCCGCCGCGCGACATCACCGCGTAGGCGATGGTGCCGGTGCGCATGTCGAGCATGATCTCCTTGATTTCTCCGAGGTGCTCGCCCTGGAGGTTGTGGACGTGGTCGCCAATCAGGGTATCAGCGCCCATCAGCTCGGGGCCCGGGCCCTTGCGGCCGTGGTTCGCGTACATGCCGTAGGTGTCGCGTTGTTCGTAAGACATACAACCTCCTGATCTCGAAGCCTGCATGCTAAAGAGCGGGGCGGCAGCCAGTCTGTTCGCTGACTCACGCGGCCGGGTCAGCCGCCGGGCTTACTCGGCGGCTACCTCGCGCAGCACGCCATTGGCGCGGATCAGGCTGTCGTCGGCATCGCCGGTGTGCGTGCCGGGGCCGTCCGCCATGCCGCCCACCAGCCAGCGGGCACCCCACGGGGCCACGCTGCGCAACTGATTGTGCCGCGCGCCGCCCGCGAAGGCAAGACGGCGCTGGAACTGGCCCTCCGCGCCCAGCAAGGCCAGCAGTGGCGCGGCGCCTTCCGAGATGCTGGCGCCGGCCGGGTTCTGCCAGTAGCCGGCGACGCCCGCCGCCAGCAGCCGCCCGTCGGGCAGGCGGGCGAGGTCGAAGATGTGGTCGCCGGAGCCTGTGTCGATGGTGGCCAGGGGCGCGACCGAACGCGTGCTGGGCCGGACGCGGGCCACGTAGCCGTCCCAGCCGGTACCGTCGTCCTTGACGGTGGTGAGGATGCGGCCCGCGACGGCGACCTCATCGTCACCGAGCCAGCGGACGGTGGACAGTTGGGACTTCTTGACTGGGTCCACCAGGGTCGCCGTCTGGCGCTGGCCGTCGGCGGCGAGCACCGTCACCAGGCTGCCTGAGAACGTCTCCGGCATAGGCTCGTGGAAGTGAGCGGCATGGTCGATCGACAGTTCGGTGCGGTTCAGCGGCACGGCCACGGCGACGCGGCCGCTGGCATCGACGTCCATGAACACCTGCCAGTTGTGCTGGAGGTCGCCAAAGGGGTCGTAGCTGCCGCCGGTGAGCCAGACGTTGCCGATGGTGGTGCCAGGTTCGACGACGGTGCGCCAGCGCTGGGCGAGCGCGGCGGCGGCTTGCGCAGGCTGGCTCAAGCGGTAGGCGATGACGGCGTTGCGCCCGGTGCGCAGCACCAGCACGATGTCGTCACCGACGGCGGCGAGGCGGGCGGTGTCGCGGGTGGCGTAGGGGTGCATTGCCGCCGGGTCGCGCAGTTGCAGCGGGTCGCCGTAGTAAGGATCGGTCAGCGCGGCCGGGTCGGCCAAGGTGTCGGTGCGCAGGACCGTGCCTTGGGCGTCCAGCCGGACCAGGCGGATGTCGCGCTCGCCGACGAGGACGGCGGTGACCTGGCCGGACGCGTGCAGGGCGGCGTCGATCAGGGACCAGCCGGATGGCGGCAGGTATTCCGCGCCGCCGGACAAAAGGAGCTTGCGGTCGGGCGCAGTGGCGCGGGTGTCGATCATGCGCTGCGGCTTTTCGGCGAGGGCGATCCAGCTGCCAGTGCTCGCGCTGCTGGCGCTGGCGGTGCTTCCACTCGGGCGCGTGCGGACTTTGATGACGGCATACGAGGTGACGGACCGGTCGATGAGCTGGGCTTGCTGACCGCCGTTGCCGCTGTCATGGCCCTGGCCGCCGCCGCCCGTGCCACCACCGCCCGCGCCGCCGCCTCCGCCGCAGCCCGCCAGCGAC
>NZ_SPVF01000271.1 GCF_004614185.1 Zemynaea arenosa
CCCCTGGCGGCTGGCCGCGCCCGGCCGCATGTGCCGCGGCTGGCGTCACCCGCAGCGCGGGATTGAGCATGCGGTCGAAGTCCGTGTAGAACACCAGCACACTGCCGGTCACCCCCAGCAGCGCAAACCACCCGCCCAGCACCACGCTGCTCCACAAGTGGAACGCGAGCACCCAGCGCCGTGCGGGAGAGGCCATCGCCGCCTCAGAAGTGCGCGGTTGCCATCAGGCTGATACTGCGCGGGCTGCCCGGTGCATGCAGCGCCTGCACGCCGTCGTGCCACACGTACTCGTAGTAGCGGTTGGCCACGTTCCGCGCCTGCAGCTCGATGTCGAAGTTGTCCTTCACGCACCAGGTGGCCGACAGGTTCACCAGCGCATAGCTCCCGAACTGCCCGCTCTTGTTGGTACGCTCCAGGTAGTAGCTGCTTTGCCCGTTCATCGACGCCGAAAAACGCAGCCGGTCGTTGACCTTGTAATCCGCGCCCAGGTTGTACAGCAGGTGCGGTACGTGGTCGATCTCGTTGCCGATGGTCGCCACCGAGGCCGCATCCGTGCGCATGATGCGCGAACGCTGCACGGCCGCGCCGATCCATGCGCCCAGCTCCTGCGTGGGCTGGGCGTTGACCTGGATGTCCAGCCCCCGGCGGCGGGTGGCGCCGATGTTCTCGGCGTCGTTGGCCGGGTCGTTCAGCTTGCGGCGCGCTTCGTTCGACGCGGTCTGCTGCCACAGCGCGACGCGGCCTTCGACCCAGTCCAGCGGCCGGAATTTGAGGCCTGCTTCCCAGCCCTCGTTCACGGACGGCGCCAGGTCGGTCGACTGATTGACCTTGTAGGCCGCAGTGCCGACCCCGGTCTGGAAGGTCCGGCCCCAGTTGCCGTACACGGAATACGCGGCGCCCAGCTTGTACACGGCGGACAGCTTGGGCTGGTCGATCAAGCCGTAGCCGTTCACGCCGTACCGTTTGCCGTTGAGGAGATTGGTGTAGGTGCCGGACACCCGGTCCACCCGCAGCGCGGGCGTGATGGTCAGCTGCGTGGTCGGCTTGTACACCACCTGCACGAAGCCGCCCGTGGTATCCAGGTCGAACTGCTGGTTGCGCGTCTGCGCGGTGCGCACCTGGGCCTTGGTGTTATAGCGCTCGCTCGTGTTGTCCTGGCGCTCGGTATCGATGCCGCCGACCACGGTGAAGGTGCCGGCGGAGGTGGCAGCGGGCCGCCAGGTCAGCGTGCCGGAGGCGCCGCGGTGGCGCTCCACGACGATGCGCTCTTGCTGCGACACGCTGGCCGAGAAGGTCACGTAGCGGCGGTCGTCCAGGTCGTTCTGGTAGATCTGCGCGGTCCAGAACAGGCGTTTGGCGATTTCGTCCTCGGCCTGCACCGCCATCTGGGTCATGCGGCGGTGGTCGCGGTCGGTGCGGTTGTGGGTGGGCGACAGCTCCGGATCCGCAGCCGCCTGGGCGCCGGTGAGGTAGCCCGCTTCGTCCGCGGCGGCGGTGCTGTGGCGCACGATCAGCCCGTAGCGGCCCGCGCCCTTTCCGGGCGACCAGAACCACTTGCCGGACAGGGTGCCGCGGTGCGCCGCCGCGTGGTCGCGGTAGCCGTCCGTACCTTGCCAGCTGAACGCATAGTTCTGTGCCAGGCCGTTGGCGTCGATGCCGAGGGCGCCCTGGGCGTCACGGGTGCTGAAGCTGCCGTAGCCGATGCGGCCCTGCTGGTAGTTGCCGCCGATCTTGGTCACCAGGTTGGCATTCCCGGCGATGTTGTGCATGCCATAGCGCGGGTCGTTCGTCCCGCGCACCACTTCCACCGCATGGATGTCCAGCAGCGGCGCCAGGTCGATGTAGGGCATGTTGCCGTCGTTGCTGTTGCTGGGGATGCCATCGATCAGCAGCTTGACGGCGTTGATCTCCCCCTCGCCATTGAAGCCGCGCATGGAGAACTTGCCGGAGGTGGTGCCCTGGCCGAACTGGGTCAGCATCACGCCGGGGATCTGGCCGAACAGCTGCCAGTTGTGCGAGATGGCCTGCTCGGCGATCTGGTCTTCCCGCAGCATGTCGACCGAGGTGAGCACGTTGCGGGTGGCCAGCGGGCCGTTGGCGTGGCCGACGATGACCACGCGGCCGAGCGTGAGCGCGGGCGTGTCGATGCCGGTGGATTCCTGCCGGGCGGCGGCGGGGAGGGCGAAGGCCAGTCCCAGCGCGAGGGCCAGGGGAGCGCGCAGGAGCGCCTGCGGGCGGTGGGTGCGGATCATGACGGTTCTCGTTGTTGTGGTCCGCACGGCTGGGTGCCCGCGGCTGCGGTGCACTGTCCTGCTTCTAACGATAGGTCATGCGCACAGGAAAAATCATAGATTTTCCAGGCATGTTTAAAAAATGACGTAGATCAATTTCGGCCGACTCTCCGTGTGCGCGGGGGCCGCGCCGCGACGGCTTGTCACTCCGGCCAGGTGTGGCTTTCCGCGCCGGTCGTGTCCAGCCGGGCCAGCACCCAGGCCAGGAACTCCGGCTCGGGCAGCGGGCGCGCGAACAGGTAGCCCTGGGCTTCGTCGCAGCCTTCGCGCCGCAGGTAGGCGCGCTGGGCTTCGGTCTCGACGCCTTCGGCCACCACGCGCAGGCCGAGCGCATGCGCGAGACCAATGGTGGCGGTGACGATGGCGGCGTCGTTGGGATCGGTCTCGATGTCCTTGACGAAGCCGCGGTCGATCTTGATGCGGTCGATGTCGAACAGCTTCAGGTACGACAGCGACGAATACCCGGTGCCGAAATCATCGATGGCCACATGGGTGCCGCGCGCACGCATGCCGTCGATCAGCATGCGGGTATGCTCGGGGTCCTGCATGGCGGCGGACTCGGTGATCTCCAGCTCCAGGCAGGACGGCGAAATGCCGGTGGCGGCCAGGATCTGGTCCAGCAGCGGCAGCGGCCCGGCGCCGGTGCACTGGCGCGCCGACAAATTGATGGCCATGCGCAAATGATCGAGCCCCTGCGCGCGCCATCGCAGCACGATGTCGGCCGCGCGCTTGAGCACCCATTCCCCCAGCGGGACGATAATGCCGGTGTCCTCGGCAATCGGAATGAAGCGGTCCGGCGGCACCAGCCCGCGCTCGGGATGGCGCCAGCGCAGCAGGGCCTCGGCGCCGATCACGCGGCCGCTGGCGAGGTCGATCTGCGGCTGCAGCCAGAGTTCGAATTCGTCGTTGTCGAGCGCCTTCCAGAGCTGGCTTTCCAGCTGCAGCCGTTCGTGCGCGGCGGCGTTCATGGCGGCGGAGAAGAACTGGAAGTTGCCGCGGCCGGAGGCCTTGGCGGCGTACATGGCGGTGTCGGCGCTGCGCAGCAGGGCGCCGGCGTCCGCGCCGTCCTGCGGGTACAGGGCCACGCCCACGCTGGCGCCGCTGTGCACGGTGGTGGCGGCGACCTCGTAGGGCGCGGACAGCGACTGCACGATGCGCTCGGCCACCACGGCCAGGTTCTCCGGCCCCAGCTGGCCGCTGGTGACGACGATGAACTCGTCCCCGCCCAAGCGGGCGATGGTGTCGCCCTCGCGCAGCAGCTCCTTCAGGCGCGCGGCCACGGTGACGAGGAACTGGTCGCCCGCGGCGTGGCCGAAGGAGTCGTTGATCTTCTTGAAGTGGTCGAGGTCGATGAACAGCAGGCCGACGGTCTCGCCCGAACGGCGCGCCTGGGCCAGCAGCTGGTCCAGCCGCTGGTTCAGCGAGAAGCGGTTTTCCAGGCCGGTGAGCGGGTCGTTGTGCGCGAGGCGGTGGATGCGCTCGCGCGAGCGGTACTGCTCGGTGAGGTCGTGCATCATGCACACGAAGAACACATCGTCCGGGGTGGCGACCTTGGCCACGGACAGGAACATGGGAAAGCTGGTGCCCTGCGCGTGGCAGCCGAGATGCTCGGTGGACGGTTCGCCCGCCTCGGCCATGGATGCCAGCGTCTGCGCAGCGCCGTCCGGCCCGACCCGCACCAGGCGTTCGAAGCGCATGCCCTCGACCGCCTCTTCGCTGTAGCCGAACATGCGCGCGGCGGCGGCGTTGCAGGCGACCACGGTGCCGTCCAGCGTGACCGGCATGATGGCTTCGGACGCGTGATTGAGGATGGCATCGAGGCGCGCTTCGCGCTCGCGCAGGCGGGCCGTGCTTTCGTCGACCTGGGCGCGGATCTGGGCCTGCTCGCCGGACACCACCAGCATCAGCCCGCCCATCAGCGCGGTCAGCAGCAGGCCGCAGGCCAGCACGGTCCAGCTTTCCCAGCCGACGTTCTGGCGCTGCCACGGGGTGGTGGGGGCGAAGCGCAGCTCGTAGGTACGGCCACCGAAGCGCAGTTCGCGCCGATAGTCTTCGCCGCTGTAGCCGGCGGCGATGCCTTGCTGCAGCGCCACCGGCGCCGGGCCGGTGGTGTCGAGGAAGCTGGTGGCCACGCCCTCCGTCAATGCGGCCTGGCGCAGCGCCTGCCCGACCAGGCGGCTCGCTTCCACGCCGAGTCCGATCATGGCGGACCAGGCGGCGCCGGGATCGGCCTGGTTGACCGGCTTGAACAGCACGATGCCGCCGCTGCCCGTGCCCAGCAG
>NZ_SPVF01000002.1 GCF_004614185.1 Zemynaea arenosa
GCCGCGCCCGCGACGCCCTGCGCGGCCTCGACGTGCTGGGCGCCCCGCCACACGCCCTGCAGGACCGCCCGAGCGGCCAGCGCCGCCTGCTTGCCATGCGCGCCATCCGCGACGTCCCCGTCAAGCTCTACGTGGAATCCTTCCGTCAGAAGATCGAGCGCACCGGCAACCTTGCCACGTCCTCCCTGCGCAGCGTGCGCGTTGACCCCGTCGTCATCGTCGCCATCCGCAGCGATGGCAGCGTGGAAGACATCAGCTTCGTGCGCAGCAGCGGCCGCCCCGACGTCGACCAGGCCATCCTGAACATCGTGAAAATCAACGCCCGCTACTCCGCCTTCCCGCCCAATATCGCCGACCGCTACGACGTCATCGAAATCCGCCGCGTGTGGAGTTTCGACGAAACGCTCAGGCTCATCGAGGAGGTGAACTAGCCTCCGGCTTGCCCGGCACGAAGGTGTAGGCCTCACCATGCTTGAGGTAGACCACCTTGTTCTCCAGCCCCGCCGCCTTCGCCGCCTCCTGGAAATCGGACAGCGGCGACTTGAACACGTCATAGTCGTTGTAGTGGATCGGCACCCCGGTGCGGGGCGCAATCAGCTGCATCATGCGTACCCCATCCTGCCCGTCCATGGTCACCTTGAAGGTCCCAAGAATGCGCGTCCCGCCCAGGTGCAGCAGCGCCAGGTCCATATTCGGAAAGCGCTTCGGAATCTCGTTCAGGTCGTCGTAGACCAGCGTGTCCCCGGTAATGTACATCCGGTACTTGCCATCGCCAAAGTCCAGCACCGACCCCATCACCGACGGCAGCAGTGCCGCCAGCAGCCCCTTGCCATGCCGCCCCGGCGCCGAGGTGATGCGCAGCCTGGCCGCGCCCTTGGTCACCTCCAGCGCATCCCAGGTGCCGAGCGGATAGCGCTTCTGGAAGCCCATCTTGGCGAGCGAGGCCGCAGCCTCCTTGGTGGTCACGATGGGAATGGCTTTGTCCAGCTTCTCCTGCACTTCGCGGTCGAAGTGATCCTCGTGCATGTGCGACAGGATCACCAGGTCGATCGGTGGAAGGTCCGCCAGCTCCACGGCCGGATTGGTCAGCCGCTCCGAGGTCAGCCCGTAACCGAGATGGACCTTCTGGCCTTTGTGCAGGAAGTTGGGGTCGGTGAGGATGGTGAAGCCCTGGTAGCGGATCAGCACGGTGGCCGTGCCGATGAACTGGATCGAGCCGCCCGCGGCCGGATCGACCGCTGCCGACCCGGGCGGCAGCTCCAGCCGGTACGCTTCCTGCGCCAGCGCGGCCTGCGCGGCCCACGTACCCAGCGCCATGACCAGGGACAGCAATATTCGACGCATGGTCTCCTCCGTGCCAGATTCAGTCCTGCCGAGATGCAGGCGAGCCTAGCACGGAGGCGGGCGTCAACGCCGTTCAATACCGTATGTCACGGCTCCGGCGGCGCGCCCGGGCTGCCGGTGAAATTGCAGTTCCGGAACTTGAAGTTGGCGATGCGCGAGCGCCAGGTGAACGTGCCGGTCGAGGCGATGTACTGGTTGGTGTACCAGAAGGTGCACTCGTCGAAAGGATCGGTCTCCATGCCGCTGTAGTCGCCCCAGCGGCCGAAGGTGTTCACCTGCGCGCCGGTGCCGTTGACGATCACGCCTTCGACCTCCATGCGCCCCATCGGCTCGGTGCGCAGCCGCCCGGTGTAGCGGATGCCAGGGTAGGTGGCCGGGCCGGACACGCTGTAGCCCACCGCGATGTTGCCGCTCTTGTCGCTGCCCATGCTGGCCATCCAGCGGCTGTCACCGTCCGGTGCGATCGTGCCCTGCTGGTACACGTACGGGCTGGTGGCCGGGTCGCGCAACTCGTACCAGCGCACGCCAACAGGGCCGTTGGTGGGGGCGCCGGGCTGCTGCACCGAGTGGTTGGCCAACAGGACCTCGCGCGTGCCGAAGTTGCGGTAGACCAGGCGGTACATCAGCCGGTCCGATAGCGCGTCCAGCAGCTCACCCGGTGGCGGCTGCTTGATGCACGCGCCCGTGGTCGGGCAGCCGATGGTAAACGGCGCCACCGGCACCGTCAGCGCATTGGTCACCGAGCGGCCGGTGAAGGAAAAGCGCCAGAAGAACAGGTGGTCGCCGCTGCCATCCTCGCCGAAATCGAGCGCCATCAGGTAGACCGGGCTGTCGGAGGCTGGCGGCGTCTTGCCGTCGATGTCGGCCGTGAGGATGGGACCGTACGACGGACCGAAGTTGTAGCAGGCCGCCGAGGTGGCGCCGCCGCTCAGCATGGGCGGGCGGTCCAGTCCGCACACCCGCGGACCGAGGTAATTGCCGGTCGCATTCGTGAACAGCACGAACGAGAAGTAGTAGGCATCCGGCCACACGCTCATCTTCGGATAATCGCCGAGCAGCGACGCGCCGGCGCTGCTCACGTTGCTGAGCACGTAGCGGTAGTAGCTGCCCGTGGCGTCCGCCGAGGTGGAGATGGCGATGCACTGGAAGAACGGCCCGTTGAGATTATTGAAGGCCAGCTGCGTGAACACCCAGCGGTTGGCCTGCTGGTCGTACTGCACGATCGGGTCGCCCTGGTTGGCCGTGCGGCAGGTGTCGAAGCCGGGGTTGCCGGACAGGCCGGACCATAGGATGTTGCCGTCCACCGGCCCGACCAGCAACGTGCCATCGGTCTTGCGGTAGATGGCGAACTGCGTGTTCACCCACTGCACGTACTGGGACGAGCCGACCGCCCCGTTGGCGTCCGACGGGGCGCCGCTGTTCTGTGGCACGCCCTCCACGTTGACCGGCGTGCCGTTGGTGTACACGTGCGGCATGGCGGGCTTGGCGGGCCACGCGACCAACGTGCTGAACGGGTCGGCGGCCCGGTTCTGGAGTACCGACGGCGGCACCTGGCGGCGCATCTGCGCCGTCACGCGGCGGTAGGGGATCAGGCGCGGCGCCCGCACCACCGGGGGCTGGGCGGCGGCCTGCTGGGCCATCTCGCTGAGGGGCAGGCTGACGTCGGCCAGCGGAATCGGCACGGTGGTCAGCGCGTTCTGAGCCTGGGCGCCGCCCGCCAGTGTGGCAGACAGAAGCAGCGCGGCGGCAAAGGGGAAGCGGGTGATCATGGCGTGGTCTCCTTATTGCGGACGGCGGCGTGCGGCGGCGCCGCGGCGCCCGAGTGCCGCCAGCACACCCAGCCCGGCCACCAGCGCGAAGGCGGGGCAGGGCTCGGGCACGGCGCTGATGCGGAAGGCGTGCTCCTGGAAGTTGGGCGTGAACGGGCCGCCCTGGCTGAATGCTTCCGCGCCACCGAGCTGGCCCGGCTGCATGGCCGCGGTCTCCCACAGGAACTCGTTGGGATCGGTGAAGTTATCGAGCCCGCCGTTATGCAGGATCAGCCAGTACGGATTTGGATCCATCAGCAGTGGGCTGGGCAGGTCAAAGCTGTTGTGGTACTCCGTGAGGCCCTGGTAGGTCCCGGTGGCAGTGCGCGTGACGGCCGCCGTGCCCTGCAGGATCGAAGCGCCCAGCGCGCCACCGGCATTCCAGCGGATCTCGTAGCTGATGCTGCCGCGGTAGGCGTCGGCGGCCTCCAGGGTCCAGAACTCGATCGTGGTCAGGCGCGCCTGCACGGTCAGGCGGAAGTCCTCCGCTTGCAGGGCGAAGCCGAGGTTGTTGCCGCTGGCGTGGTCGGGGCTGCCATTGTCATAGACCACGGTGTCGGCCTGCGCGGCCGCTGCAAAAAGCCCAAGCGTGCTGGCCAGGGCGAATTGGATCAGTGAATGACGCATGCTGTTTCTCCTCATCGGGCTGGCCGGGTGGCCAGTCGAAACAGCACAGGCATATCGCGTGCCCAACCGGCGGCGCGGCGGCGCGCTCGACGCGCGTGTTCAAGATCCCGACTTGAGCGAGCTCAAGGGTTCACTCCTGTAGGACGAGGCCTGCACAGCTATCGGAGGGCATGCAGTGGGAATTATTCCGACAACAACAAGCGCGGGAATCGGACAGTTCTTTGATCTTTCTCCGACACCCTTTGTGCGGCAACGAACCGTTCCGCGGCACCTCGACCGCCTAAGATGAAGCCGTGTGATTGCCGCGCCTCGCGAACAAAAATCAGCAAGGTTGGTTAGCGGACTCCACAGGTGAGCCGGTCGCCTCAAGGACCGGCACCATTTCCTCAGCGGAGGTCACGATGTCCAACAACAACGTCACCAACCCACCGAAACAGGTGGTACGCGAATATCTCGAACGGCGCACCCGCGACAACACGCCGCCGCCGTCGCCGGAAGAGATTCGCCGCCAGCTTGGATGGGGCCTGATGGTCCCGGACTTCAAGCCTTCGCTGGGCCGGTCCTGACAGATCGGCGAAGGGCCAGGCGTGGAACACAGCCACGCCTGGCGTATGGCCGGCGTCCTTGCCGGGGGGGGGGGGGGGGGGGGGGGGGGGGGGGGGGGGGGGGGGGGGGGGGGGGGG
>NZ_SPVF01000151.1 GCF_004614185.1 Zemynaea arenosa
CGAGGCGCTGGAGAAGCTCGACAGCGCCCCCGACATCGACCTGGTGCTGATGGATATCCAGATGCCGGTGATGGATGGCCTGCAGGCGACCGCCGTGCTGCGGGCGGCGGGATACGCGCGCCCGATCGTGGCGCTCACCGCCAACGTGATGGCGGACGACGTGCAGCGCTACCTGGAGGGCGGCTGTACCCGCTGCCTGGGCAAGCCGATCGATTTCGTGGCGCTTGCGGCCATGCTGGCGGAATTGCTGGGCAACTCCGGCGGACCCATCACGGAACTCGACGAACTGGCCGAGATGCAGGCGCTGCGCGGCCTATTTGCGGACAGCCTGCCCGATCGGCTGGCGCGCATGGCCGCGGCGGTGCAGGCGGGCGACTGGGCGGCCCTCGCGGACGAGGCCCATATGCTGAAGGGCTCGGCCGCCTCATTCGGCCACCCCGAGGCCGGCGAACTGGCGCGAGCCATCGACGTGGCGCTGCGCGCGGGCGACCCTGCAGAGGCCGCCCGCCAGGTCGGAATCCTGCGCGCGCTGTATGGCGTGGTGGCTGAGGAGGGGGCATGAGCCGGCAGGCCGAATTGCGCGTGCTGGTCGCGGACGACGAGGGGGTGATGCGGACGCTGCTGGCGTCCTTGCTGCGCCAGGCCGGCTATCCCGGCATCGTCTATGCCGCGGACGGCCAACAGGCGCTGGACGTGCTGTCCGACCCGGCCGCGCCGGTGGATCTGGCCTTCCTTGACATCCAGATGCCAGGCTTCACGGGCCTTGAGTTGCTGGGTATGCTACCAGCGCAGGCCGTGCCCTTTTGCGTGATCGTCAGCGCCCACAGCGCCCTTGAGAACGTGCTGGCGGCCGTGCAGGCGGGCGCCCGTGGCTTCATCGTCAAGCCCTATGCCGCGCGCCAGGTCGGCGATATCCTGGCCAAATTCGAAGCGGAGACACGATGAGCGAGACCCCGACCGGCGCAGTGGAGCGCCCCCTGCTGCTGCTGGTGGACGACGACATGCTGCTGCTCGGCCTGCTGAGCAAGATCCTGCAGCGGGGTGGCTACGATGTCCGGCTGGCCAGCTCGGCGGACATGGCCCTGGACCTGCTGGCGCAAAGCACGCGTGAGCCGGACCTGGCGCTGCTGGACATTGCCATGCCGGGCATGGATGGGATTGCGCTGGCCGAGAAGCTGCGCGCCGAGTACGCGCTGCCGGTCATGTTCCTGTCCGCCAGCGACGAAGCGCTGACGGTCGAACGGGCAGCGGCGGCGGGGGCGGTCGGCTACCTCGTCAAGCCAATCGACGCGCCGCGCATCGGTCCGTCGGTCACGGCGGCGCTGGCCCGGGCCGGCGAGCTGCGCCGTCTGCGCGACAGCGAGGAACGGCTCAGCACGGCCCTCAAGACCGGCCGGGAGACCGGCATGGCAGTCGGCGTGCTGATGGAGCGCTACCGGCTGGACCGCAGCGCAGCGTTCCACATGCTGCGCGAGCGCGCGCGGTCGACCCAGCGCAAATTGAACGACGTCGCGGCGGAGCTGCTGCTGGCGGCCGAGACCCTGAATCTGCCGCTGCCGGAACGCAACGGGAAGAAGTGATTTTCTGTTCATATTAGTTGCTTTTGGGAAGTTTTTGGCGTAAGCTGATCCCCATCGTCTGACCGTGCCGGTGGCTCCCACCGGTGTGCCGCGCCCCACCTCGCGTAGCACCGCGGCAGACCGCCTCACCAGCGCGCCCACTCAGGCGTGCGTCCGCACCACCCGGCCACTTCGCCGTTTTTCCCGCCGTGCCCCCGACCGTCCCGCGCCAGCGCGCGGCGTCCTGGCACGGTCCGTGCGCGCCTGCGCGGCGCGCTGTGAAAACGAACCAGGACCGACCCATGTCACTTTCCTCGTCCGATGCGCCGGCCGCCACCGCGTCCAGCCATCTCGAAATTCTCGCCTTCCGCCTGGGGGCGGAAGAATATGCCATTGACATCCAGGCCGTGCAGGAACTGCGCGGACCCGATGCCATCACACGGATCGCCAATGCCCCGCCCTGGGTGCGCGGCGTGATGAACCTGCGCGGCCTGGTCGTCCCGGTCATCGACATGCGCATCCGTCTCGGGGCGCCGGCGGCCACCTACGACGCCTTCACGGTGGTCATCATCGTCAGCCTGCACGGCCGCGTCACCGGCGTGGTCGTGGATGGCGTGTCCGACGTCATGCAAGTGCCGCGCGTAGCCATCAAGCCGAACCCGCTGCCCGAGTCTGCCAGCAGGCGCTGGCTGCTGGGCGTGTGCGAAAGCGGCGCCCGCCTGCTGCAGCTGATCGACATGCACGGCCTGGTCGACGGCAGCGCCGACCTCGACGCCGCTGCTCATTCCGCCCCGGCCGCGCTGGCCGCCTGACGTCCCCTTCGACTACGAATTCCCATCATGAATCTGCGTAACCTGAAAATTGCCCACAAACTGAGCCTGGCCTTCGGGCTGGTCGTCCTGCTGTTCCTGTTGCTGGCGGGGATAGTCCACCAGCAGCTGGGCAAGGTCCTGTTCAGCAACACCGACCGCTACCCGAAAATCGTCATGATCAATACCATCAAGAGCGAGCTCGGAGAAATCGCCCGCTATCAGCGCGACTTGCTGCTGCTGAGCAGCGCCACGGAGCAGACCGAACTGCTGGCCAAGATCGATCGGAGCGCGCGGGTGGTGGCCGATACCACGGCGCAGCTCGATCCATTGATTCAGCTTGCCGAAGGACGAACTCTGCTGCGGGCATTCCTCGATACGCGCAACAAGGCGATCGCATCCCGCACGGCTTTCCTCGAGCAGGTGCGCAGCCAAAAGACGGAAGAGGCGCGCCAGACCCTGACTGGCCCGGTGCGGCTGGCGATGGAGGCCCAGTTGGGCGCAGCCGATGCGCTGCTGGATTTCCAGAGCAAGCTGATGAATGAATCCGCCGCCGAGGCCGCTCGTGGGATCACTGCCGCGCAAACCAGCATGGCGGTCTTGTGCGGCGTCGCGGTCGTCATCAGCGCCGGTCTCGCCTTCCTGCTGACGCGCCTGATCGCGGTCCCGTTGCGCAAGGCGGTCGAGGTGGCCCGGACGGTCGCGGCGGGTGACCTGACCAGCGTGATCGTCGCCGAAGGCCAGGACGAGACCGGCCAGTTGATGGCAGCGCTGGACAGCATGAACGCCGCCCTGATCGCGATCGTGGCCGACGTGCGCCAGAGTGCCGACGCGGTGACCACGGCCTCCGGCGAGATCGCCCAAGGCAACCTGGACTTGTCCTCGCGCACCGAGCAACAGGCCAGTGCGCTGGAAGAGACCGCCTCCTCGATGGAAGAGCTCACCTCCACCGTCAAGCAAAATGCCGACAACGCCCGCCAGGCCAACCAGATGGCCGCCAGCGCCGCCCAGGTGGCGCAGCAGGGCGGAGCGACGGTCGGCGAAGTGGTGCGGACGATGGATGCCATCAGTGCCGCCTCGCGCCGCATTGTCGACATCATCGCGGTCATCGACGGGATCGCGTTCCAGACCAACATCCTGGCCCTGAACGCGGCGGTGGAAGCCGCCCGCGCGGGCGAGCAGGGCCGGGGCTTCGCCGTGGTGGCCTCCGAAGTGCGCAACCTCGCCCAGCGTTCGGCCGCAGCGGCCAAAGAGATCAAGGGCCTGATCGACGACTCGGTAGCGCAGGTGGACAGTGGCGTGC
This sequence comes from Zemynaea arenosa, assembly GCF_004614185.1. Classification (GTDB taxonomy): domain Bacteria; phylum Pseudomonadota; class Gammaproteobacteria; order Burkholderiales; family Burkholderiaceae_D; genus Telluria; species Telluria arenosa. The sequence continues at coordinate 3,672 of NZ_SPVF01000151.1, forward strand.
AGCAGGTCGGCCGCGCCGGGGACACCATGGGCCAGATCGTCAGCGGCATCGAGCGCGTGGCGGACATCATGAACGAGATCAGTGCCGCCAGCCGCGAGCAGGAGTCCGGCATCGGCGAGATCAACGCTGCCGTCAGCGCCATGGACAGTGTGACGCAGCAGAATGCTGCCCTGGTGGAAGAAGCCGCCGCTGCCGCCCAGTCCCTGCGCGAGCAGGCGACCGCCCTCAGCGAGCGCGTGAGCGTGTTCAAATTGAGCGGGGAGACGACGCGCACGGTGCTGGCGATGCCGGTGCGGCCAGCTTTGCGCGCGCCGGGGGCCGCGCCCGCGCCGCTTCGTTCGCGCCCCGCCTTGCGTGCCGTGAACGGCGAATGGGACGAGTTCTGACATGGGTCGGACAGTAGAACACGCGCGCGCCACCGGTGGCCGGAGCGCCGTGCCGCACCCGGCCGGTCCGCGGGTGCTGGTGGTGGACGACGACCCGCTGCAGCGCGCGTTGCTGGCAGCAGCACTGCGCCATGCCGGCGCACGGGAGGTGGCTGAGGCGGACGGCGGCGAGGCCGCGCTCGCGGTCCTGGCTGGCGGTCCCTGCTTCGACCTGCTGATCAGCGACCTCAACATGCGCGGCATGAACGGCCTGGAGTTGCTGGCCGCCGTGCTCGTAGAAGCGGTCGTCTTCGATCGCCAGCACGGCCTTCTTCATG
>NZ_SPVF01000055.1 GCF_004614185.1 Zemynaea arenosa
GCCAGCGGCAACCGGCCCGTCTTGTCCAGCGCATTGGCCATCAGCGCGACCTGATGGCCTGCCTCGACCAGGAAGCTGCGCGCCGTGGCATCAGTCTGCGCGTGGCGGATGACGACCGGCGCCAGGCTGGCATAGGCCGTCTGCGTGGCGCCGCCGAGCCAGACCTGGATTGCGTCCCGGCTCCCGCCCAAGGTGTCGATCACGGCGCTCGCAAAGTCGGAGGACGGCACGCGGCCATCCAGCACCTGCTCGACATGGTTGATGGCTCGCAGGCCCAGCCATGCGCCGCTGGCTTCATCCCCGGCCGGGAAGCCCCACCCGCCGACCTCGATATGCGTTCCGTCGGCCAGCAAGGCCTCGCCCACGCTGCCCGTGCCGAGCGCCACGATGCAGCCGGGCGCGCCGCCGTGGGCGCCCATCAGGGTGGTGAAGCCGTCGGTTGCCAACCGCAGGGCGGAGAAGCCGGGGTTGGCGGCGGTGAACTGCGCGGCCCATTCCTTGTTATGGACACCCGCGAGACCGGCGCCGAGCGCCATGGCGGCGTTCGCGGGCCGCATGATCCCTGCGGCGGCACAGGCGGCGTCGATAGCGCTGCCGATCGCGGCCCAGGCCTTGCCGATGCCGTGGGCCAGCCCGGAGGGGCCGGCCTGGCCCTGGCCCAGTTCCGTGCCATCGGCCGTGGCGAGGCGCACCCGGGTGCCGGTTCCGCCGCCGTCGGCGCCGATGAGGAATTGGATCATGTGAATGAGGTCTTAATACCAGTTGTCAGCGCACTATATGGTTGGCTAACCAGCTTGTCAACAGGTATTTAAGTGGTATTACAACCGGCGCTCAGACTGGTATGCGTTATCTCTGCAAGTCATTGAATCCAAAAGGAACTGCCAAGACGGCGAATGGTATTACTTTGGCGCTGGTTTGGCCGCAGCTGGTACGCCCGGTATTGCCGCAAATGAAACGGCCCGCCGGAAAGGCGGGCCGTTGGGGGAAACGTTTCCAAAAGGCGGATTCAGTGTGACATTCAGTCCCGTTCGGACGGCTGATGGATGCCGGAGCGGTCGATCATCACGGCCCGGGCGGCGGTGCGCGTCTCGGCCCCCGGTTTGGTGTTCAGGTAGGCCACGCCCGGGCCGCGCACTTGCACGTCGCTGCTGCCCGCGAACAGGCCGCGTCCTTCCAGGTTGCCGGAGCCGGTCAGCACGGCGTTCACACTGTCGACGTGGCCGTCCAGGTGGACGTCGCCCGGCCCGCCCATGCGCAAGACCAGTTTGCGGCCGTTGATGGTGCCCGACAGCTGGCCGGAGCCGTGCATGTCCGCGTCCAGCGACTCGCTCACGGTGGCCAGTTCGACATCGCCGGGGCCGCGCCCGCGCACCGTGGCGGTTTTCACTTGCAGGTGGCGGCCATCGAGGTCGCCGGAGCCGCTCAGTTCCGCCGACAGCACGTCCGCGCTGCCCTGCAGTTCCGTTTCGCCGGGGCCGCCGGAAATCAGCTTCACGCTGCTGGCAGCCAGGCCGCGCACCGTCAGGTCGCCGGCGCCGTGGACTTCCGCGTCCAGCTTGCGGATGGTGCCGCCGACGCAGGCGTTACCCGGGCCGCGCAGGTTGGCCGAGGCCGGGCCGTCCAGCACCAGGCTGCACGCTTCCAGGTCGCCGGCGCCCGAGACCTCGAAGCGGCCGTCGCGGGCGCTGCCCGCCAAGTGCACATTGCCCGGCCCGCGCTGCTGCACGCTGACGCGGGACAGCCGCAGCTGGGTCGCATCCAGGTCGCCGGCGCCCGAGACTTCCGCCGTCAGCTCGCCGGACAGGCCGGCCATTTCGACTTCGCCCGGCCCGCCCATGCGCACCGTGGCGTTGGTGGCACGCAGCTGGCGCAGGGACAGGTCGCCCGCGCCGCGGCTCTCGACCTGCAGGTCGCGCACGGTGCCGGAGGCCTGGACGTCGCCTGGACCGTTGAGCGTCAGGCTGAAAGCATCGCCGCTGACCTGGTCGATATCCACGTCTCCGCTACCAGACGCCTTCAAGCTTTTCACCATCGGTGCCGTAATGACGATGATGGGCTCCTGCTCGCGGTGGCGAAAGCCGAAGCTGAACATGTGGCGCGTCTTCGGCCGCACCACCAGGGTGTCGCCGGTGACCACGGTCTCGATGTCCGCCAGCTGCGCCGCCGTGCCGGTAGCCTGCACCGAGACCGGGCCCTGGGCGTGGACGATCACGCGATAGGGGCCGGAGGTTTCGATCGCGCGGAACGCGCTGACCGGGCGCTTTTCGGTGACCGCATTGGCCGGCGGCGTGGTGGACGAAGCGGCTACGCCCGAGGGCATGGCGGCGATGGCTCCGCAGGTGAGGGCGGCGGCAAAGGCGATGTGTTTGAGCGTGGTGGGCATGATGTGTCGCGAAAATGCGTTGACCGTTTGGATAGCCTGAAGAGTAAGCCCGGCGGCCCGGCCCGCGCCCGCGCTCTCCGACGAGCGGGGCAAAACGTGGATTCAACGGCAGAAAAGCGCGACAGGCGGGGGGGGCCGAAGGCCCGCTTGTCACCCTGCCACGTGTAGCGAAAGCCTCTGGTCAGGTGTCATAATGTGGTGTATGGGCGCTCGAGCGTCCAATGGAAAAGAGTACGGAGAACAGTATGATCAGGTACATGGGTACCCGGAACAACCCGGATGGGGGGACGGTCTACGTCTTCATCATCAATGGGCAGCAGAAGGAAGTGCGCGAAGCGGCCCTGAAGCAGTACCCGGGCTGCTATGAGGCGCTGCCCCCGGCGGCCAAGGCCAAGATCGCGGCCAACCGCGCCTGGCTGTCCAAGCTCTGACCCGCCGGGATGCCCCAGCCGGGACGTTGCTTCCTCCCCCCGCGCGCCTCGGCCGCGCTGGCGACGCTCGTCCTCGCGCTGTCTGCGGCACCGGCCGCGCAAGCCGTGCCCTCGACCTTTGCCCCGGTGATCGGCAGTGCGCTGCTGTGCCGCAGCCACCTCGATAACGGCTACTTCCAGTCCTGGCTCACCGCGGCCTTCGGGCCGCCGTACAAGCACGAAGGCGGGGCCTGGTGGTACAAGGCGGAGGCCTCCCTGTGGGGCGCTAACGTCACGGACGTGATGGTGAGCGACGACAGCAGCAACGTCACCTTCATCGCCGCCGTCACCGACTCGACGCCCGCGCAGCTGGAGCAGTCCATCCATGATGCGGCCGGGGTGCGCCATGTGCAGGCGGATCTCTCGGCCTTCCCGGTGCTGGAATCGAGCCCCGGCAGCCGCATTGTCTACTTCAAGCAGCGGTCCAAGATCTACTGCGCGAAGTTCAAGCAACAGCCCTGACGGCGGCCCCCGGATATCATCTGCCCGATGTACACCCAATACTTCCAGCTCAAGCAACCGCCGTTTTCCATCGCGCCTGATCCGCGCTACCTGTTCATGAGCGAGCGCCATCGCGAGGCGCTGGCGCACCTGCTGTACGGGGTCGGGGGCGGCGGCGGTTTCGTGCTGCTGACCGGGGAGATCGGGGCAGGCAAGACCACCGTGTGCCGCTGTTTCATCGAGCAGATACCGGCCGACACACAGCTGGCGTACATCTTCAATCCCAAGCTCACGGTCGAGGAACTGCTGCAGGCCATCTGCGACGAATTCGGCATCGCGGCGGCCGCGGGGGCGAGCGTGAAGGGCTATGTGGACCGCATCAACGCGCACCTGCTGGCCAGCCATGCGGCGGGGCGCAACAACGTGCTGGTCATCGACGAGGCGCAGAACCTGTCGGCAGACGTGCTGGAACAACTGCGCCTGCTGACCAACCTGGAGACTAGTGAACGCAAGCTCCTGCAGATCATCCTGATCGGGCAGCCGGAGTTGCGGGACATGCTGGCGCGGCCGGAACTGGAGCAGCTGGGGCAGCGCGTGATCGCGCGCTTCCACCTGGGCTCCTTGTCGGAAGAGGAAACGGGGAGCTATATCCAGCACCGGTTGGCGGTGGCGGGGCTCACCGGGCCGTCGCCGTTTCCGTTTCCGGTGGTCCCGCTGGTGCAAAAACTCACCGGGGGCGTGCCGCGGCGGATTAACCTGCTGTGCGACCGGGCGCTGCTCGGGGCGTATGTTGAGAACAGCCCGGTGGTCACCAAGGCGATCTTGCGGCGTGCCGCCCAGGAGGTGTTCCCTGGCCAGGCTCCGGCCGCGCGCAGGCTGTGGCCATTTGCCCTGGCCGGTGGTTTGTCGGTGGCGCTGCTGGCAGCGGCCGCGGTGTGGCACGCCGCGCCGGGCGAGCGGGCGCAGGGCGCGGCCACGCAGACCGCAGCGAACC
>NZ_SPVF01000062.1 GCF_004614185.1 Zemynaea arenosa
CGCAGCACCCGCCGCCAACGGCAAGAAAAAACTGATGGTGATCGTGATTGCCGCCTGCACGTCGCGGTCATGGCGCTCGGCGCCACTCAGCTTGCGCACCCAGCCGCGGAACGGCACCACGCCTTCGACGGTGCGGCGGAACGCGCCCGTCGCCGTGTCACTGGCCAGCGCGTGGACGCGGCTCGCATCGTCCTTGTTGGCCGGGGCGTCCAGGTCCGGCCCCAGGATCTCGTCCAGGGCGCCCACCTGGCTCGCCAGCGCCGCGCAGGTTTGCTCCGCGGGCGCCGCATACGGCGCTGCGCGCGCGGCCTGCAGCAGCGGTGGAATCTCGGTCTGGGCGAGGTTCAGGTCGTGCAACGGCGTGGCGGCAATGCTGGCGGCATCGGACTGCGTTTTCGTGGCGCAGCCGCTGGCCGCCAGGCAGGCCAGCACGCCGACGACCACCACGATACGGCCAGGCCCGCGCTGCATCACAGCACGCGGTGATAGGTGGCCCGGACGTGGACGCGGTCGCCGCAGTCGAAGTGCCACCACTCAGAATTGATGCCGACGAAGCCGGCGAATGTCATCGCAGCGCGCAGCAGCTGGCGGTTGTCGATGTGCCGCTGGGTGAGCAGCCCCGCCGCCAGATGCTGCGCTTCCAGGACGGGATGCGACAGCTCGGTGAGGTCATCGAACCCCGTCCCCATATCGAGCTCGCGCCCCTCGCCATCGAGAATGGTGATATCGAGCGCCATGCCGAACGAATGAATCGAGCCGCGCGCCGGATCGGCGAGGTACATGCGCAAGTCCGTGCCGTCCAGCGCATCCCACAGCTGCTGCTGCACCCGCTGCGGCCTGAGGGCATCGAGCACCAGGAACTTGTGCGACGGCGCCCGCTCGCGCAGCCACGCGACCGCCGCTTCCAGCGCCCGCGCCGCATTCTCGTGCAGCCACGCGCAGTCGTACGGCGAGTACAGGTCGCGGCCCACGAAGTTGTCGGGCGTCGCGTACCGCAAATCGACAGCGATGCCTTCGATGCGCGAGAGATGCCGGAAATCCGGGCTGCGCTCAACGTCCTCGATGGCGATGGAACTCGTCATGCACATCCTTTTTCAAGACAAGAGCGCGCCGTCATGCCGATGCTGTTGGCCAGCTCGCGCGCCCCGTGCGACAGCGGCGAGTGGCTCGCCGTCAGCAGGTACAGCTGCACCGTGATGGCCGGTGCCCACGGCCGCCGCTGCACGCGGGCCGACGCGGAGGCCGCGGTGAACGGATCGACCACCGCCATGCCGCCACCCGCCTCCACCAGCGAACGCGCGATCTGGTAAGTCTGCACCACGGTGCGGAACACCGGGTGCACGCCCTGCGCCTCGCAGGCCGCCACCATCATCTCGCCCAGCGGATCGTTGTCGGCCAGGCCAATCAGTTCGCCCGACAAGCCCTCCGCCGCCACCGGCTCGGCCAATTGGGCCGGCGTCCAGGTGCCGTCCGGCGCGATCACCGTGAGCACACCCTGCGCCAGCGGTTCGGCCACGATGCCGGGATGGCGCGGGTCCTGCAGCGACAGGGCCAGGTCGGCCTCGCCCAGCCGCAGCATGTTCACGATTTCGGTGGTGTGGTGAGTCGCCAGCTCGCAGCGCGTCTGCGGAAAGTCCTTGCGCCAGTTGGTCATTGCCGCCGGCAGCACGCTGATCGCGATGGTCGGCGTGGACACCAGCCGCACCGTTTCCACCGCCCGCCCCTTCAGGCTCGCAGCCAGGCGCCGGATGCCCTGCAGGTCGCGGTTCAGCTTTTCGGTTTCCGCGAACAGGCGGTGCGCCTCCGGCTTGGGATACAGCTTGCCGCGCACGCGCTCGAACAGCGGCATCCCGAGCTGCAGCTCGCAGTGCTGCAGCACCTTGGTCACCGCCGGTTGCGAAATGTGCAGAACCTGGGCGGCGCCGCTGATGGTACCGACCTGCATGATGGCGTGGAAAACTTCAATGTGGCGCAGGCGCATGGGTGTGTCCTTTACTGGTCCTTGAACTGGTCCAAGAATCGCAGCATAGCGAAAAATCCGCACGGCGGCGACAGCGAGGCCTTGGCCATTGCCATTTCCGCTACTGCTTCGGCGGCTCCGCCGGCACAGGCGCGGCGGGCGGCGCCGGTTGAACCAACGGTGCGGGCGCCGGTGCCGGCGCGGGCGCGGTGGCGGGTGCCGCCGCGCTGGTCCCAGCCGGAGTCATGCCCATGCAGCACGCGGGCATCGGCACCGGATTCACCAGCGGCACCACGGTGGTCGGCGTCATCACATCCAGGATCGCCGCGGTCTCCGCATCCGGCACCCCGTCGATATTCGCCTGCCGGTACTTCATCTGGAAGGTGGTGATCACGGTCTGCGTGGCCTTGTCCATGACGCCCGTCTGCGGCACCGCATAGCCAAACGCCGCCAGCTTTTTCTGGAACCAGACCGCATCCGGCAGCTGCTGTTCGTAGTACGGCCGCTGGGTCGCCACATACTGAGGATTCGGCCACGGAATCAGTCCCGCGTCGGCCAGCTGCTTCCACGGGAACAGCGCGCCCGGATCCTGCTTGCGGCCCGGCGCGATGTCCGCATGGCCGAGGATGTTCTCGGGCGCGATGTGGTGGCGCGCGACGATGTCCTTCAACAGCGGAATCAGGATGTCCATCTGCCGCTGCGGGAAGGCGAACCACTGGCGGCCCTGCGGCGTGTCCACCCAGCCGCGGTTGACGATCTCGATGCCGATCGAGCTGGGATTCAGCAGCGAGTAGTTCTTCCAGTTCGACACGCCCGCGTGGTTCGCGACGCGGCTCTCGTCCACCAACCCGTAGAGCTTCGGCGGGTCCTCGTCGGTCAGCAGGTAATGGCTGCTGACCACTTCCTGCGTCAGCGTGCGGATCGAGCCCGGGGTATCGCTCACCGTGTAGTGGATGATCACGAACTTCACGCGGTCGCTCTGGCTCTTCGACGTGTAGGTGTGGTCGACCTGGTAGGGCGCGGGCGGCGTGGTGACGCAGCCGGCCAGCAGGACCGGGAGACAGGCGGCGGCGAACAGCTTTTTCATCATGGCTCGATCAGTTGGCTGGTTAAAGTGAGGGAGGAAGAGGGCGCGCCGCACCGGCGGAACTGGCCAGGCGCGCCGCCGCATGGTGTGGCTGCGCCGTGGCGATGCGGAGCTCGATTTCGGGCGCGAGCGATTCGCGCACCGACTCGAAAATCAAGGGATGGAGCTGGGCCGCGCGGCCGGACAGCACCACCGGGCGCGGACCGAAGCGGGTCACCAGCGCGCGCGCCAGGCGCGCCAGCTCGGCCCCGGCCGCGCGCAGGATGTCGCGCGCAATGCGGTCCTCATTGGCCACGGCCGCGACGACCAGCGCCAGCTTGCCGATTTCGCCGCGTTCCTGCCCGTAGATGAAATGGCGCGACAGTGCCCAGTCGGACCCGCCGATATGGTCGAACACGGCGCGTGTCAGTGCCGAGTCCTGCCAGGCACCGGGGCGTTCGTCCTCGGTGCGCCACACGTAGCGCAAGGCCTCGCGCGCGATCCAGAAGCCGCCGCCGCCATCGTCGAGCATCACGCCGCGGCCACCGGCGCGGTGGAACTCACCCTGCGCGTCGATGTAGGCGCCAATCGAACCGGTGCCCGCGTAGACGAGGTAGCCCTCGCCGGGTGCGAAGCTGTCCAGGTAGGCGATCACCATATCGCTGCTCATCGCCACATCGGCCGGTGCGAGGCCGAGCGGCTCGGCGATCCAGCGCGCCAGCTCATCGCCCTCGCCGCCGAAGCCCGTCATGCCCGCGTGGACGCGGCCTGGCCGGGCATGCGCCAGCACGTCCTGCGCGATGCGCTGCAAGGTGGCGCGCACGATGGCGCGGCCGTCGGTGCTGCGCATCTGCAGGGCGGACAGGCCGGGCGCCTCGCCCTCGGCCATGATGGTGCCGTCCGGACGCGCGAGCGCCCAGCGGGTCTGGGTGCCGCCGGCGTCGATGCCGAGGCCGGGGGCGGGGTCAGGTGAAAGCATCGTTGAAGTTTACGTCCTGCGGCGCGGCGCGTGCATGACAGTGTCGCGCGAGGACATAGCAAAAGGTTATGGTACCAAGCCCTGAGGTTTCATGCGGCGCGCGAGGCGGCGGCGGCCACGGCCACGCACTACGCGGTGTGGTCGCGGCATGGCAGCGAATGGCGCTTTGCCAGCGTGCCCGCGGCGCCGGCCAACTACACAGTGCTGGACGATGTCGGCTTTATCAAGCTGGCGCAGCCCGACGGCACGCTGG
>NZ_SPVF01000059.1 GCF_004614185.1 Zemynaea arenosa
GCAGAGAAGGGAGAGTATGAAGCGTTTGCTGCGTTTCGTCAACCCCTTCTTTTTCCACCGAACTCATCAAAACTACGTGATGTTTTCGGCGGGGACAGAACTATAGCGCACCTCCGGCGCCCGCGCAAGGCCGCGCCGCGCGCGAAGGGAAGCAGGGACAATTGCGGCCATTACTTCGAAGGAGATACCGTGACGCTCACTCGGCGCCTTGCCCTCATCAGCCTCATCTTCGCTACCTGCGGCAGCGCCGCCGCCGCCGACTGGAGCGACACCGCCGTCAGCTGGCGCTACGGCACGCGCTTCCGCGAGCCCTTCAACGATCGGGACATCCACAAACACGTCCTTGCCCTCACCCACGCCAGCGGCTACACCTATGGGACCAACTACTTCAACGTCGACTTCCTGCAATCGGACGAGAACGACCCCGCCTCGCTCGGCCAGACCGAAGGCGCGCAGGAAGCCTATGTGGTCTACCGGCACACGCTCGACATCGGCAAGCTGCGCGGCAAGGACATCACCTTCGGAGCCGTGCGCGGTGTCGGCCTCACGTTCGGCTTCGACTGGAATACCAAGAACGACGTTGGCTACAACTCGCGCAAGCGCATGCTGGTGGCGGGGCCGACCCTGATGTGGAATGTCCCTGGGTTCTTCAATTCGAGCCTGCTGCTCATCCATGAGAGCAATGCGCCCAGCGGCGCGTTCCCGCCGATTTCAGAGGTGCGCGGCCGCTACACGTATCGCACGCATCCCATGCTGTCGGCCAGCTGGGCCATCCCGGCGGGAGAGCGCTGGTCGTGGGAGGGCTATATCAACGTCATCGCCGCCAAGGGCCGCGACGAGACCGGCAACCCGACCGGGCCAGAGACGAACCTCGACATGACGCTCATGTACGACCTTGGCCCACAGCTGGGCGCGAAGAAAAACACCTTCCGCGTCGGCGCCGAATATCAGTTCTGGAATAACAAATTCGGGAACACCAGTGCGACCACGGGCGGCCGCGGCCAGCGCGCGAGCACGCCCATGATCCGAGCGGAGTATCACTTCTGATCGGTATTCCCGGGAAGTGGCACATCTGGGCCGCGGATCCAGTCCAGCTGCTGGCCCGGATAGAGTTCGGCCAGCACTGCCAGGCACACGCTGGCCAAACGCTCGGAAAGCAGCGTTTCTCCCGTCGCGGCATCGCTCGCGCGCACCTTCTGCCACCAGGCCGCTCCTCCCGAACCACTGTTAAGAGCCCGTTCGACAGCGCCCTGCCAGAACGCGGGCGATTCGCCCTCCACGAACTGCCCGCGGCCGCGGCCGAAGTGGGCGACGGCCAGGTAGCGCAGCACACCCGTGACCAGCAGCGAGTCCAGGAATTCGTCGGAGTAGCGCAGCTCGGGGTGATTCCGATCGGTGCCCGCGTTAAAGCCCCACACCGCGCCCGCCGCGGTCATCCCGCCGAGAAGGCCGCCGAGCAGAGCTCCGCCACCGAAGGTCAGGCCGCCCGCCAGCAGGTCGGTGGTCAGGCCAGTGGCCGCACCCGTCAGGATGGCGCCCAGCAGGCCGGCCAGCGTCTTGTCGACGGGTGCCCGCACGGTGAAGGTATCGCGTAACCGTGCGTTGATGAGGACCGCGTCGCGCGGCTCCAGCCTGTGAAGCACGAGCAGTTCGCGCGTGACGGCATCGGCCGCGTGCTGCGTGCGGCCGACCAGAGCGGCCATCGCCTGCTCCTGCGTGCGCCTGGCTGCGTCGCGGCCCACGCCGACGATCTTCAGCGCGGACTTCAAGACTGAGTTTTCCGCCACCTCGACCGCTTGGACTTCGCGGGCGGCGCCGCCGATCTGGCGGGCCAGCGCGTGCATCGAGGCGTTGAACCTGGCTGCGTTCTCGTGCCGCCACTGGGCCAGCAGGCGGGCGTGCCCCGGCTGCAGCGGCTCCGGCAGGACCTCGGCCAGCGTGATAAAGAAGGCCTGCTCGTGCACCCAGCAGCGCGCGAAGGCGTCCAGCGCAAGCGTCGCGCGGACGTGCGGGTAGCGCGCCAGGTGGCTGCGCCAGCGCGCCTGCTCCGCCATCTCTTCCGCCGCCGGGCGCGGTGGGCCGAGCTGGTTGAGCAGCAGGATGACCGGTTTGCCAAGCCAGTCGAGGATCTGCATCTCGGCGGCGACGTAGCCCGCGTCCTCGGGCGCCTCGGACGAATTGACCAGGTAGAGCACCACGTCTGCCCGTTCGCGGGCCGCGCGCAGGGCCTTTTGACTGAGCCAGAAGGCGCGGTCCCGATAGCGGTCGATGACCTCGCGCAGGAACCAGCCGATCGGGTTATTGGCCATCGCCAGCCGGCGCGCAAGACGGGAAGAATCGCCGAAGCCCGGCGTGTCCCAGAGCGTGAGGCGGTCGCCCTCCGAGGTCTCGAGCAGCACGTGGGATTGCGCGTCCTGCGTGACGTGGGCCGCGTCGCGCACTTCTCCGACGTCCGCACCGAGCAGGGTGCGCGTGAGCGTGGTCTTCCCGCTGTTGGTGTGCGAGACGAGGGCCAGCTGTATCACGGACGCCGTCATGGGAGCTCGCCCTTTTCAGGGGCCTGCAGGTCGATGAAGGAAACGGGCACGGAATGCGACTCGGCGAAGCGGCGCCACAGGTCGCGGCGGGTGGCGAGGCGCTGGGCGCTGTCCGGCTGGTGACCAAGGCGCGCGGCGATACCGGAGATATCGACCAGGGCACGCGGCAGCTCGCCGAGTGCCTGGTGCAGCTGGCGCAGGAAGGCGCCGTGCGTGTCCTGCTCGGGCGTGGCGGCGGCGTTGAAGAGCGCCGCGGTGAGGGTCCTGGCTTCGCGGCCGATTTCCGGCGGCGCCTCACCATAGACCACAGACGGCCGCAGGGCCAGTTCGACACGGTCGCCGAACATGCGCTGCGCGATGTCGTTCAGCGCGCGGGTGCGCGGGTCGTCCAACTGGAAGCTATAGGGGATGATGCGCAGCGTGCGCGGACCGGCGAGCAGGGATCCGGTGCCGCATAAGCGCGCAAAGTAGGGGTCGGCCAGGTCGACGGCAAAATGACGCGCGAGCCACAGCGCGCGCAAGCCCGCAAGGGCGGCCAGCATGGCACGCGGCAGCACGACGATGAGGGCGAGCGTGGCGGCGTACAAATGCACCCAATGCGCGCCCACCGCAGGGTGCACAGGTGCACCGAAGCGCAGCGCTTCCATCTCGCTGATGCTGAACCCTGTCATTCCGAGCAGCTTGGTCGCAGGCGTGAACACGGCCGCCATCAGCGCGTGCACCTGGCCGGCATCGAGAAAGGTGCTTTCCCAGCCGACGATGTACTGCGTCAGCAAACCGCGCATGTAGAGCGAGGCAATCACGCCAGCCGTGAACGCGCACGCGGCCAAATGCAGCGCGCATTCGACACGTGCACCGGTCAGTGGCGCAGCCGCGGCGCGCCAGCGCGAGCCGAAACTGGCCGTCGCGGTGAGAAGCGGATGCGGAAGGCGCGCGGCCGCCGGCCGGATGCCGGCGAGAGTACCGGACAGCTTGCGGGTGAGCAGGCCGACGCCTGCCTCACGACCTGGGATAACGCGCAGGAGTAGGCGTACAAAGAGCAGCGCATACACGAGCAGGTTCCACGCAATGATCCCGAGCAGCGGCGCGGAGAGGATGTCGATCCGGTGTGGATGCGCGACGTGGTCAATGGCCGCCCCGGCGAAAAGGCCTACCAACGGCAGGAGGTAGAGCGGCCAGCGTGAACCGGGCTTGGTCACGCCGCGGAAGGCGGGGTGGCGTTCGGTGACCCGCTCCAGCACCAGGCGCGCGCGCTGGTCCAGGAACACCGGAACCGAGAGGTCAGGTGCGTGTGTTTCGGTCGCGCGCCAGTTGGCCATTTCGCGCGCCGTGCGCGAGGCGTGCAGGCGGTCGGCATCGCTCAGGACCTGGCCCTCCTGGTCGGCGGTTTCGATGGCCTGCATCAGCAGCACGCGGCGTGCGGTGGTCTCGTTCATCTCGACGATTCTACCGGACGCACAAAAGTAAAAAGCCCGATAGCTTTCGCTACCGGGCTTTTCCCTTTATAACTAGCCTGACGATAACCTACTTTCACACTGGTTGCAGCACTATCAT
>NZ_SPVF01000092.1 GCF_004614185.1 Zemynaea arenosa
AGTCCAGCGCCCGCGCTTCGCCGTCCGCCGCCAGCCGGGCATGCATATATTGCAATTCCTTCAGGCATGCCCGACACTGGCCGCTGGACCATTTCGACGAAGCCCCATGCCCTTCTTCACCAAAAAGCGCGCCGCCGTCGTGGCAGTGCTGATCGTGGCCGGTGCCAGCGGCGCCGCCTACTTCCGCCCCAACCAGGCGGCCGCCATCCCCGCCTCACAGTACCGCACCACGCCCGCCGATATCGGCACCATCACCCAGACCGTGACCGCCACCGGCACCATCAACCCGGTCGCGCTGATCAACGTGGGCTCGCAGGTGTCCGGCACCGTGGTGGAGCTGAAGGCGGACTTCAACGACCACGTGAAGAAGGGCCAGGTGCTGCTCAAGCTCGACCCGACCATCTTCAACGCGCAGATCGCCCAGAGCCAGGCTGGAGTCGCCGCCCAGCGCGCATCGCTGCGCCTCGCGCAGGCCACCTTCGAACGGAATGACAAACTGGTCGCCGCCAACTACATCTCTGGCCTGACCCTCGACCAGTCCCGCCGCGAGCTCGATGTGGCCAAGGCCAACCTGGCGCTGGCCGAAGCGCAGCTGGCGCGCGCCAAGGCGGACCTGGACAACAGCGTGATCCGCGCGCCCATCGACGGCGTGATCGTCAAGCGCACCATCGACATCGGCCAGACCGTGGCCGCGTCCTTCAACACGCCGAACCTGTTCCAGATCGCGCAGGACATGACCAAGATGCAGATCGACACCGCGGTCTCGGAAGCGGATGTCGGCCAGCTCAAGGCCGGCGTGCCCGCGCGCTTCGTGGTCGACGCCTACCCGGACCGCGAGTTCGACGCCACCATGCGCCAGTTCCGCCTCGCCTCCAACACGGTGCAGAACGTGGTGACCTACAACGTGGTGCTGGACGTGGACAACAGGGACGAGCTGCTCAAGCCGGGCATGACGGCGCAGGTGCGGCTCCTGGTCGGCAACCGCCAGAACGTGCTGCGCATTCCGACCGCCGCACTGCGCTACCGGCCTTCCGACGAGGAGCTGGAAAAGCAGGCCAAGAAGGACAAGGCGGCCAAGGGGTCCGCGTCCGCCGCGGCCAGCGCGCCGGTGCCCGCGCCGCAAGCCGACGACGACATCGGCTTCCACACCCGCAGCGAAACCGCGCGCCTCTTCAAGATCTACAAGCTGGATGACAAGAACCAGCCCAAGCCCGTGGACGTGAAGATCGGCCTCTCCAACTTCCGCTACACAGAGGTGGTAGGCGGGGACCTGAAAAAGGGTGACAAGGTCGTGACCCGCGCGCTTAACCCGGCGGGCGAGCATCCATGACGCCAGCAGCGCAGGCGGCACCGGGCGCGCCGCTCATCGACATCCGCAACGTCACCAAGAGCTACTTCTCCGGCAGCGTCGAAACGCAAGTCCTGCATGGGATCGACCTGCAGGTCCCGCGCGGCGACTTCCTCGCGGTGATGGGGCAGTCCGGCTCCGGCAAGTCCACGCTGATGAACATCTTCGGCTGCCTGGACACGGCCACCGGCGGCACCTACCTGCTCGATGGTGTGGACACCCGCACCCTGTCGCGCGCGCAGCTGGCGCAGATCCGCAACCAAACCATCGGCTTCGTATTCCAGAGCTTTAACCTCATCAAGCGCATGAAGATCGTGGAGAACGTGGCCCTGCCGCTGATCTACGCGGGTGTCTCGCGCAGCAAGGCCCATGCGCGCGCGCTGGAAGAACTGCAGCGCGTCGGTCTCGGCGACCTGGCCAAGCGCACGCCCAACCAGCTCTCCGGCGGGCAGCAGCAGCGCGTCGCCATCGCCCGCGCGCTGGTGGCCAATCCGCCGCTGCTGCTGGCCGACGAGCCGACCGGGAACCTCGACACCCAGACCAGCGACGAGATCATGGCCGCGCTCAGACAACTCAACACGGAACGCGGCATCACCATCCTGCTGGTGACGCACGAACCGGACATCGCGGCCTGGAGCAAGCGCCTGATGCGGCTGAAGGATGGGCGGGTGCTGTACGACGGCCCCTCGGCCGAAGGCCTGCGCCAGATGGCGCTCGGCGCCGCGCCCCAGCCGCACGCGGAGGCCACTCAATGAGCTTCCTGCAGATCGTTATCGAAGCCTTCCGCTCGATGGGCGCAAACCGCCTGCGCACCGCGCTCACCATGTTGGGCATCATCATCGGCATCCTGTCCGTGACGCTGCTGCTCGCCCTCGGCGACAGCATGCAGCGCTTCGTCGGCAAGCAGCTGGAATCACTGGGCACCAACATGCTGTTCATCTCCCCCGGCGGGGACCGGGCGCAGGCGCAGCGCATGCGGCGCGACGCGGCACCGGCGCTCACCATGGCCGATGCGGAGGCACTGGACAAGCTGCCCTCGCTCTCCGGCGCGGCGCCCGTGCTGCGCGGTGGCGTCAAGCTCGCGGTGGGGAGCGAGACCTCGTCCTTCGACGTGTATGGCGTGACGCCGTCCATGTTCCGCGTGCGCGGGTGGAAGCTGGACCAGGGCAGCATCTTCAGCGATGCCGACATGCGCTCGGCGGCGCGCATGGTCATCATCGGCCAGAAAGTGGCGGACCAGTTCTTCTACAAGCAGGACCCGCTGGGCAAGTACATCCGCATGGAGAACGTGTCGTTCCAGGTGATCGGGGTGCTGCATGGGGAGGGACGGCAGGTGGACGGGCCGGACCTGTCCAAGCTCGTGATCGTGCCGATCACCGCGGCGCGCGCGCACCTGGTGCGCCTGCCGTTTGCGGAGAACGTGCACTACGTGATCGCGCAGGGCAAGCCAGACGGGAATCTGGATGACGCCATCGCGGACATCAACGAGACCTTGCGCGACCGGCACCACATCAAGCTCGATGATCCGGACGACTACACCATCGACAACCTGGCCTCGTTCGCGGAAACCGCCAATAAGATCAGCACGGGCATTGCGCTCCTGCTTGGATTGATCGGCGCGGTATCGCTGGTGGTGGGCGGCATCGGCATCATGAATATCATGCTGGTGTCGGTGACCGAGCGCACGCGCGAGATCGGGATTCGGATGGCCATTGGTGCCAAGCCGCGCGATGTGCTGCTGCAGTTCCTGACCGAAGCCGTGGTGATCTGCCTGGCCGGCGGCGTGATCGGCGTGGCGCTGGCAACGCTGGCGGCGATGGGCGTCACGGCCACCGGCAAGTTCGAAGTCTTCATCGATGCGAAAACCGTGATCGAAGCCTGCGGTTTCGCCAGCGTGGTCGGCATCTTCTTCGGTTTCTACCCTGCCCGCCGCGCCTCGCGCATGCTGCCGGTCGACTGCCTGCGGTACGAGTAAGCGGCGCCTGCCGGGGCCTCGTACGTACGCACAGGCCGCCCTCCGCACAGGGCGCGGCGTTTGTGCGATCGCGCCATGGCACGTATACTTGGGTCCGTGTGCCTCGCGGAACGCGAGGTATTGACTGCAAGCCCACCCGCCATGCAGTGTCTGTGCCTCCGGGCAGTCCTGTTCATCCAGCCACTTGTGGCCCCCGCCCCTCCGGTGGGAAGCAGCTGTGCCGTCTCCGCGAGGTGGACCGCGCGCTCTTGAGGAACCATTGATGACGTCAATCTGTCCGACCCCGGGGCCGCGCCTTCCCGCTGCCCTTGACCGCACCACCTGCGGCATTCGCTATGCCTGTGCCGCCCTGTTGGTGCTGCTCTGCGCCTGGGCCTGCGCCGCGCACGCGGCCAAGCCCCGCACTCAACCCGCGCTGCCGCTGCTGGCGGACTTCCCGAAGCTGAGCGGCTCGTTCGCCCGCCCCTGCGCGGCCGCGCTTGCGCCCCCGCTGCGGGCGCTGGGCGAGCCCGCCCTGCACCAGTGTGCGTGGAGCGAGCGCATCGAATTGCTGTATTGGGACGACCTGCCCGATTCCGCCGGCGCTTGTCTGGCGCCCGCCGCCATGGCCTGGTTCAGGCTCGGCGCGGACGAGGGCCGCGCCTTGCCCGCCTGGGACGCGGTCTGGTCCAGCC
>NZ_SPVF01000129.1 GCF_004614185.1 Zemynaea arenosa
GTGCGTTGTCCAGTGAGAGGCGCTCGATTTCGCGGTCCTTGCGCTCGGCCTGGAAGCGGGCCTGCGCTTCGGCCAAGGCGCGATCGCGGTCGCGCGCCTGCAGCTCGTCCTTCAGGTTCGCAAGCCGGTGCAGGGTGTCGAGGGCCAGCCGCAGGTGGCCCTGCCGCTCATAGCCCGCCGCCAGCGCCTCGTAGGCGCCCAACTGCCAGTTGGTGCCGCCGTGGCGGCCCAGGGAGGCCACCGCCGCTTCCAGGGTCGCGATCGCTTGTCCGGGACGCGTGTGCAATTGCGCATTGCCGAGCGCGACCATCGCCACCCCGTGCATCGTGGTTTTGTTCTGGCGGATGGCCTGATCCACGGCATCCTGCGCGGCGGCCTCAGCCTCTGGATAGCGCTGGGCCTTCAGATGGAATTCGGCCAGGTTGACGCTGTTGATGAGGCGGAGGTCAGCCAGCCCGGCATGGGTGGATGTGATCCGCATGACATCGCGCAGCGCCTGGCCTTCCCGAACGTGGTCGTCGCGCAGCCCATACAGGCGGGCCTGGTTGGCGCGGAGGTAGGCCATCACGTAGACGAAGCCGATTCTCTCGGCCAGCGCGTAGCCCTCCTCAGCCCACGCTTCGGCCCGCTCCAGGTCACGGCGGTTGGTGCTCACCAGGGTCAGCGTATTGAGCACCCGAGCCTGCTCGGCCAGGTTGCCGGAGGCTTCCGCCAGGCGCAGGGCGCGCAGGGCCATGGCGATGGCGCGGGTCTGGTCGCTTTGCTGGTCCGCGATCACGGCCTGCAGGAACCACGACATCTGCTGGATGTCCGGGTCGGCCGCGGTCGCCAGCGCGGCCACGCGTGGCAGCAGCGCGCTGGCGGCGGCCTTGTCCTGACGGCGCACCGCCCACTGGGCCTCGCGCAGTACGGCCCAGGCGGCGCATCCGGCGCAGTCCCGGGTGCGTAGGACGGCCAGGTCGCGCGCCACACCCGCCGCGTCGTCGGCGGCGATATGCAAGGCGGCCAGGGCACCATACACGGAAGCGGGGGCAGGCTGGGGTTCGGCGGCCACGGCCTGCTCCAGGGCAGCGGCGGCGTCCACGGGGCCCACAAATCCATGGGCACGCATCTGGCGGACCAGGTCCGAGGCGGATGGACCGGCGGCTGTGGCGAGGCCCAGCCAGCCTGGCAGGAGAGCCAGCGCCACCCATCCTAGGATGATTTTTTTTAACACGGCAGGTTCGGGACAGAAAGAGTGCGGTCTGAAGGGCACTCGGGGGACAGGCGCAGGATTCGGGCGCGCTGCCATCCTAACGCAATTACTGCCATGAGGAAACAAATATTGGGCCGGCGACCACCTCGCGCAGCCGCTCCGGGCCCATCACGGTCACCGCAGACAGCAGCTCCTGGCCCAGGGCCGCGTCGAGGTCGGGCCAGACGGTGCTGCGCGCGCGCCGCCCCCCGTGCTCCAGCACCACCGCGCGGTTGCGGCCCGCGTGCTTGGCGCGATACAGCGCGCTGTCGATCAGGTGCAGCAATTCCTCCCAGCTCTGGCCGGGATACATCGGATACAGGCTGGCGCCGAGCGACACGGTCACCGGCAGCGTTTCGCCTTCCGCCTGCATTGGCGTGTCGGCCACCGCGCCGAGAATGCGCGCACACAGCTGGCGCAGCAGCGCAGGCGTCGCATGGTCCAGCACCAGCAGGAATTCCTCGCCCCCCCAGCGGATCACCGCATCGCCTTCACGCACCAGGCCTTGCAAGCGCTGGGCGACCTGCTTGAGCACACTGTCGCCGGCGCCATGGCCATGCTGGTCGTTGACGCGCTTGAAGTGGTCGATGTCCAGCAGCACCACCGCCCAGCGGGCCTCCGGCTCCGCCGCGGCGCGCGCCTGCAGCCGTTCCAGCAGCCGCGCGCTGTAGCGGCGGTTGCCCGCACCGGTCAGCGCATCGTGCTCGCTGGCGTCGCGCAGGTGGCGGTTGGCCGCTTCCAGCAATCGATTGCGGGCACGCTGCGCAAAAATCGCGAACGCGAGGCCGGCGCCGCCCACGGCCAATGCCGCGGCCAGCGCGATCCACACGCGCTGCTCCCAGGAGCGGGCCGCGAGTTCGGCCTGGCGGCGCGCGTTGTCCAGCGACAGGCGCTCGATCTGGCGGTCCTTGCGCTCGGCCTGGAAGCGCGCCTGGGCCTCGGCCAGCGCGCGGCCGCGGTCACGCGCCTGCAGCTCGTCCTTGATCCGCGCGAGCTTGTGCAAGGTGTCCAGGGCGCGCTGCAGCTGGCCCAGTTTCTCGTAGCCCGCGGCCAGCGCCTCGTAGGCGTCCACCTGCCAGTTGGTCGGGCCGTCGCGGCCCAGGTGGGCCACCGCGCCTTCCAGCGTGGCGAGGCCCTGGGCAGGATGGGTGTGCAGCTGCGCGTTGCCCAGCGCGACCAGGGCCACGCCGTGGGCGGTGTCCTTCTTCTGGCGGGTGGCCTGGGCGATGGCATCGCGCGCCGCCGCCTCGGCCTCGGCATAGCGGTGCACCTTGAGGTAGTACTCGGCCAGGTTGACGCTGTTGATCATGCGGGCGTCATCCAACCCGGCGTGGCTTTCAGTGATGCGCATGACGTCGAGCAGGGCCTGGCGCTCCCTGGCCGCGTCGCCGCGCAGCGCGTAGATCCACGCCTGGTTGGTGCGGATGTAGGCCATCACATAGATGAAGCCGATCTTTTCGGCCAGCGCGTAGCCTTCCGCGGCCCAGGCCTCGGCGCGGTCCAGGTCGCGCCGGTTGGTGCTGGCCAGGGTCAGCATGTTCAGCGTGCGGGCCTGTTCGGCCGCATTGCCGGTCGCTTCGGCCAGGCGCAGCGCGCGCAGGGCCAGGTCGATGGCGCGTGCATGGTCGCTCTGCTGGTCGGCGATGGCGGCCTGCAGGTAGTACGACATCTGCTGCAGATCCGGGTCGCGGGCGGAGGCCAGCGCGGCCACGCGCGGCAGCAGCGCGACGGCGGCCGGTTTGTCCTGGCGGCGCACGGCCCACTGGGCTTCGCGCAGCAGGGCCCAGTCAGCGCAGCCGGTACAGCCCTGGGTACGAAGGAAGGCAAGGTCACGCGCCACGCCGGGAGCATCGTCGGCGGCGATGTGCAGGGCGGCGAGCGTCGCATGAAGCGGGCCGGGGTGGGCCTGCGGGGCGGCGCTGGCGGCGCGCTCCAGAGCCGCGGCGGCGGTGACGGGACTGACGTACCCGTGCTCGCGGGCGTTGAGGACAAGTTCATCCGCCGAGGGCCCGGCGGCGTGCGCGGCGCTCAGCCAGGCTGACAGGACAACGGTGGCCGCCCACCCAAGGGCAATCTTCTTTGACACGGCAGTTTCAGGCTAAACCAGTGCCGGCTGGAGGGCACTCGACAGGGGGACGCAGGGTTGGGGCGCACTGTCATGGTACCGCAATAACTTCCAACGGGAAACGAAATGAGCTTTTCGGCAAGGCCATTCCGCCACACCCGGCTAAGCGACGGTGGCCGGACGCGCCGGATCGGTGTGGAGAGCCTGCCGCAGCTGGTCCAGGGTATAAGGCTTGCGCAGCACGGCGAACCCGGCACCCAGGGTGGCATCTTCGTCCAGGCTGAAGCCAGTGGCCAGGATGACCGGCAGTTCCGGCCAGCGGGCCCGGACCGCCCGGGCCAGGCCAATCCCGTCCAGGGTGCCGGGCATGACGATGTCCGACAAGACCAGGCCAGGCGCCACCACCTGCTGCGCGAGCAGGGCCAGGGCCTCGTCCGCGCTGGCGGCGGTGACCACCACGAAGCCCAGCTGTTCGAGCAGGGCGCGGCTGGCTTCCAGCACCGTCTCGCTGTCGTCCACCAGCAGCACCGTGGCGCCGGGGAGGACCTGGGCGCGGCCGTGCCCACTGGCGCGGGCCGCGCCGCCCGCCGCGGGGA
>NZ_SPVF01000023.1 GCF_004614185.1 Zemynaea arenosa
GGCCAGCAGCGCGCCGCCGGCCAGCGTGCGGACCCGCGAACGGCCCGCTGGCACGCCCTGTCCGCGCTCCGCCTGGCCGATCGCCAGGCTGCGGATCTTGTCCGCGCGGTCCTGCACCGCTTGTGAATGTACGGCTGCCATTATGCGTTCCTCCCTTTTGCGTGCGTGATCTTCCAGCCCGGCACCAGCCCGCCGGCGATGCCGATGGCAGCCGCCAGCGCAAGGCTCTGCAGCAGCGCCATGGCGTCGATGTCGAGGTGGTAGGTGATGGTGGTGAAGCCGCCGCCCATCAGCGTGGCTTCATGTCCTTGTGCGGCCAGGTAAACCAGGCCCGTGCCAAGCAGCGCGCCGATCCAGGCCAGCAGTACCGTCTCGAACAGCACCGAGAACAGCACCGCGCGCGGCGAAAAGCCCAGCATGCGCAGCACGTTCAGGCTGCGCTGGCGCCCTTCCAGCACGATCAGCATCGTGTTGAGCACTCCGGCCAGCGCGCCGACGGAGAGAATCGCGGCCAGCGGCCAGCCCAGGTACATGATGATGGCGCTCGTGTCCTTCACCTGCTCGCGGTACAGCTGGCGCTCCGTCTGCGCGGTGAGATCGAGCCGCGCGTCGGCATCGATGAAAGCCTGCAGCGGCTGAAGCCCACCCGCCTGCGCCAGCCGCACGCGCACCGACTGGTACTGGTTCTGGCGCCCGTACGCCGACTGCACCGCGCCGATATCCGCCAGGTACTCGGATTCGAACACCGCCGAATCGAGCGCGTACTTGCCGACCACCGTCCAGGTGCGCCCTGCCAGCACGATGGTGCGGCCGACCTCCGCCCCGGCCACGGTCTCGGACAGCTTGCGCCCCACCAGCAGCTCGTACTTCCCGGGCGCGAAGCTGCGTCCTTCGACGATGCGGAAGCCCTCGCGCAGCTGCAGCCCGGCTTCCGGCAGGCCGCGCAGGATCGAATTGATCTTCTGCTGCTTGCCCTTCTCCTTGCCGCTGACGGTCATGGTCAGTTCTGCCGACGGCTTGCCGGCGATGCCCCGCGCGCTGGCCAGCAGCGCGATCTGTTCCGGCGAGACCGAGCTGTTGGCCTCCGACTGGCTGCCTCGCCCCAGTACGATGGCGATCGAGTCCGACCCCGCGCTGCGCGCCGTGGCCGAGAAGCCGCGCGCCATCGACAGGAAGGCGTTGAGGATCACGATCACCAGCAGCACGCAGGCGATGATGGTGAGGCTGGGCCAGCGCGCCAGCCACATATTCCCGACGGCGTAGGGCAGCAAGCCGCGGAACTGCTTCAACAAGCTGGTTTTGATTGGGGTATTCATGCCTGCTCCAGGGCGAAAGCTTCGACCGGCTTGACACGCAAGGCGATCGCGGTGGGAATGGCGGCTGTGACGAAGGCCAGCACCAGCGAGATGCACGCGGCGGCCAGCAGCACGGGAATGGGCAAGCCGAGGTCCGGCAGGAACTGCGGCAGCGCGGCTGTCACCCGCCAGTTGAAGACGAAGGCCAGCAGCAGCCCAAGCGCGGCGCCGCCGGTCATCAGCAGCGCAGCCTGGCCGACCACCAGCCGGTACACGCGGCCGTTGGAGTAGCCCAGCACGCGCAGCACGCCGATATCCTTGCTGCGCTGGCGCGTGGACAGGGCCAGGGCGCTGCTGACCACCAGCACCAGCGAGGCGAAGGTGACGCCGATGACGATCTGGATCATGGAAACCACGTCCCCGAACTGGGCGAAGAACTCGGCGTGGAAGGCGCGGTCCGTGGTGGTGGACGTCGGTGCGATGTCGGTGGCAAACAATGCGTCGATGCGCTGCGAGATCTGGGCTACCGGCACGTCGGGCCGGGGCGTGACCACGAAGGTACCCACGCTATCCTTCCACAGGGAGCGGTTCTCGTTCAGGTAGTCGTAATGGGTGATCGCGTAATTACGTCCGCCACCGTCATCGCTGGTGCGGAACAGGCCCGTGATGATGAAGGTCCATGCCGGGTCACCGCTCGGGGCCTGGTAGATGATGCTGGAGAATGGCACGGCATCGCCGACCTTCCAGCCATACTTGGCAGCGAGGGCTTCGCTCACCAGCATCCCACGGCGCTCGCGCAGGAAAGCGGTGCGCGCGGCGGGCGTCACCAGCATGTCCGGGTGGGTGTTCAGCCAGGTCTCGGGATCGACCGCGAAGCTCATGATCATGTCGCGCGCCTCGCGGTAGTAGATGCCGATCCAGGTCGCGTGGCTGACCGTCTGCACGCCATCGAGCCTGCGCAAGCGCTCCAGATAAGACAGCGGGAGCGTTTGCATCAACCCTGCCTCGTGCGCCACGATCATGCGCCGGTCGGTGACGGATGCGTCGCCGCTGTTGAGGGAATAGCGCAGCGCGCCGAGGATGCCGAAGGTCGCGAAAGCGAGGACGATCGTGACCAGCATCAGCACGGAGCGGGTGCGGTAGAAGCGCAAGTGCTCCAGGATCAGGTTCAGTTCTTTCATGCTGCGTAGGCTCCAGTGGCGTGGTTCGGGACGCGGCTCGCCGCCATGGCCGCGCGGTGCAGGGCGGCGGCCAGTACCATCTCGGCGGTGGGCACGATGCCCAGGCGGTTGTTGAGCATGTGGATGTGCGAGCTCAGGATGTTCTGGACGGCGAAGCCGTAGGCCGTGTCGTCCAGCACCGGCTTGCCGGTGAAGGGTGAAATCAGCTCGCCCTTGGCGCGCAAGGCGGCCAGTTCGTCCACCAGCGCCGTCACGCCGTTCATCCATGCGTGATGCAGGTCCTGCGTGCGCTCGGCGCGGTTGGACTGGCGCACCAGCCGCTGCAAAGTCTCGATTTGCTGCGGCGGCACCGGGTGGTCCTGCTTGAGACGTCCGGCCAGGGTCGCATTCAGGGTCGAATGATTGGCCCAGAACGCGGCGTAGTTGCGAAAGAAGCCCGCCATCGCTTCTACCGACACGCGGGTGGCGAGGATGGTGGCGGCCATCAATCCAAAGGACAGGGACAGGCGGCGCGGCATATCGCCCATGGTTTGGCGCACCAGGGTGATGGCGATGTCGCTCGACTCGCAGAACAGCTTTTCGCTCGCGGCCAGGGCGGCGTGGCCGCCGTAGCGCTGGATTTCGGGCTCGTATTCGATCGGCTCCACGCTGCCTTGCTCGTACCATGCCAGCTGCCTGTGGTCGACCGGGTGGCCGTCGAACTGGTGGGCGCGGTAGTAGACCTCGCGGCTGACCGGGTCGGCCACCAGGTAGCCTTGGGCGCGCTCGCCCAGCAGGTTGCGGACCTCCTCGGCCTGCGACGCGACGAGGCCCGACAGGCGCACGCGCACGTGCGGGCCGCCCTCCCAGTAACGGATGAAGAACCAGCGCGCCAGCGTGCCCTCGCCGCGCCAGCGCTTGACCAGCGGCGCGATCTGCTCGTCCAGGAAGCGCTCCGTCTGCGGCACGTCGGACAGGAACACGTGCAGCGAGAGCCAGGGAGTATGGGACGCAGTCATCAGAGTAAGCCCATCGTCAAGTTGGAGCGGCGCGCGAATCCGCACAGCACCTGGTACACCACCTGCCCTTGCAGCGGCAGGTTCGATTCGAGGTCGGCCTCGCGCATCATGCGCACGGGGCGCGCGAACATGCCGTGGCTGGCGGCGGCGAGGCAGAAGTCCTGCGCCACGGCGCCGGCGGCCAGGTGCACGTCACGCAGCGCGGCGCCGCCGTGGCGCTCGATGGCGTCCACCGGGTCGGCCTGGATCATCAGCACCGCGGTCAGCGAAGGCAGGTTGATGCGCATGCCGCGGTAGGGCAGCATGCGGCGCAGGCGCGCGGGCTGGTCCGCGATGTCGGTACGGCATTCGCCCTGGTACAGGCCAGCGCCCTCCCCGGCCAGCCACGC
>NZ_SPVF01000134.1 GCF_004614185.1 Zemynaea arenosa
TCCGCCTGCCCGCCCGGTGCGGCCAGCCGCTGCAGCATTCCTGCCAGCGGCAGCGCCGCGCACAGCACCAGCGCCGCGCAGCCCACCAGGTAGCGCGCCTGCGGCCGCGCATTGCGCAGCAGCGCAAACAGCAGCGCCGCGATCCAGCCGACCAGCATCCCCTGCCACACGAAGTCGAGCAGCGCCCAGCCAAGGCTCGGCACCAGCGCGGACATCAAGTTGGACAGGGCATGCATACGCGGTCTCCTCATTGCGTTGAAAAGCAGAATAAATGTTCTAGAAAGTCTTGTCTAGAACTTTTTTTCTACATACGTGCGCAGTGCGGCACGCATGGGAGAACTGTAGGAGGCGAGGCATGGCAGCGCGAGCGCGCTGCGACAGACGGGCGATTCGGGGGAACAGTCTGCTCCCCCCGCAGCGGGGTGCGAATTACTTCTTGCCGTCCAGGGCGCCGATAGTGGCGATGCTGGGCGGACGTTCCTTCTGCAGCCGCTTGGCGACCTGCTCGGCCTGGGCCATCGCCCGCAGCACATTGTCGCCCGCCAGCTTCTTCAGGTCCGCATCGCTCCAGCCGCGGCGAATGAGTTCCGCGAACAGGTCCGGGTATTTGGAAACGTCTTCCAGGCCCACCGGCACCGCGCCGGCGCAATAGTCCCCCGCCACGCCGATGTGGTCATGCCCCGCCACCTTGGCGACGTAGTCGATGTGGTCAGCCACGTCCTTGAGCGTGGCCTGCGGCTCCGGCCCATGCTGCCGGGTGAATTCCTCGACGATCTGTTTCGGGTCCGTCCCCGGCGGCGCGCCCTTGACCCGCTTGTCCAGTTCCACGTGCCAGGCACGGTTGGCCCGGTTCACGAACGGCGGCACAAACGACACCATCACCACGCCGCCATTGGCCTGCATGCGGCGCAGGACATCGTCCGGCACGTTGCGCGGATGATCGACCAGGGCAAGGGCCGAACTGTGCGAAAAGATGACCGGGGCTGCGCTGACGTCCAGCACCTGGCGCATCACGTCCGCCGACACGTGGCTGATATCGGCCAGCATGCCAAGCCGGTTCATCTCGCGCACCACCTCCTTGCCGAATGGGGTCAGGCCATGGTGGCGCGGCTCGCCGAGAGCGGCGTCGGCCCAGTCGAGCGTGACGTTGTGGGTCAGGGTCATATACCGCGCACCGAGGTCGTAATAGGTGCGCAGCGCGCCAAGTGAATTCTCGATCACATGGCCGCCTTCCATTCCAATCAGCGAAGCGACCTTGCCCTTCGCCGCGATCCGCCGCACGTCGGCCGCAGTCAGCGCCAGCTCCATCGCCTCCGGGTAGCGCGCGATCATGCGCCGGGCGAGATCGAGCTGTTCGAGCTGGGTGCGGGCGAAACCTTCCTTGAGCTCACCTGGCACGAACACCGACCAGAATTGACCGCGCACCTGCCCCTGCTTCAGGCGCGGGATATCGGTTTCGTTGGGTGCGTGCCCGCGCAGGTCATAGCCTTCCAGGTCCATCGGCGTCTTGGGGTCCTCGCGGATCTCCCAGGGGAGGTCGTTGTGGCCGTCGATCAGGATGGCGGACTTCAGGAGAGTGCGCGCGTGGACCAGCGCGGGGTCAGGCGCCGCGGCAAAGGCGCACGGCAGGACGAAGGCGGACAGCAGGACGGCGTAACGCAGCATGGAGGCTCCTGAAAGCGCGGGGTGATCAGTACACGACGACCGAGCGGATCGACTCGCCCTTCTTCATCAGCTCAAAGCCCTCGTTGATCTGGTCCAGGGTGAGATGGTGGGTGATCAGGTCATCGATGTTGATCTTGTTTTCCATGTACCAGTCGACGATCTTCGGCACGTCCGTGCGGCCGCGCGCGCCGCCGAACGCAGAGCCCTTCCATTCGCGCCCCGTCACCAGCTGGAAGGGACGGGTCGAGATCTCCTGCCCCGCCGCCGCCACGCCGATGATGATCGACTGGCCCCAGCCCTTGTGGCAGCACTCGAGCGCCTGGCGCATGGTGCTCACATTGCCGATGCATTCGAAGCTGTAGTCCGCGCCGCCGTCGGTCAGCTGGATGATGGCGTCGACCACGTTCTCCACGTCGTTCGGGTTGATGAAGTGGGTCATGCCGAACTTACGTCCCATCGCTTCGCGCGCCGGGTTCAGGTCCACGCCGATGATCTTGTCCGCGCCAACCATGCGCGCGGCCTGGATCACGTTCAGGCCAATGCCACCCAGCCCGAACACCACCACATTGGCGCCCGCTTCCACCTTCGCGGTGAAGATCACGGCGCCCACGCCGGTGGTCACGCCGCAGCCGATGTAGCAGATCTTGTCGAACGGTGCATCCTCGCGCACCTTCGCCAGCGCGATCTCGGGGACCACGATGTAGTTGGAGAAGGTGGAGGTGCCCATGTAGTGGGCGATGCTCTGGCCATTGAGCTTGAAGCGCGAGGTCCCGTCGGGCATCAGGCCGCGCCCTTGCGTGGCGCGGATGGCCTGGCAAAGGTTGGTCTTCTGCGAGAGGCAGAATTTGCACTGGCGGCACTCGGGCGTGTACAGCGGGATCACGTGGTCGCCGGAGCGCAGGCTCTTGACGCCCGGGCCGGTCTCCAGCACCACGCCCGCGCCTTCGTGGCCGAGGATCGCGGGGAAGATGCCTTCCGGGTCGGCGCCGGAC
Source organism: Zemynaea arenosa (assembly GCF_004614185.1). GTDB lineage: Bacteria > Pseudomonadota > Gammaproteobacteria > Burkholderiales > Burkholderiaceae_D > Telluria > Telluria arenosa. The sequence continues at coordinate 2,658 of NZ_SPVF01000134.1, forward strand.
AGGGTGTACCAGTCGGTGTGGCAGATGCCGGTGGCCTTGATCTCGACCAGGACCTCGCCTTCCTTCGGCCCTTCCAGCTCGACTTCTTCAATCGTCAGCGGTGCGCCGGCCTTCCATGCGATGGCTGCCCTGGTCTTCATTCCTGCCTCCTGTGATCAATGAGGCGAAAATGATAGCACCCAGGGCGGTGACAGTCAGTTCACTATGCGGCCAGTTCGCCGGGCGTCTGGGGCAACGCCATGCGCGGCCGCTGTTCCCATGCGGTGCGCAGCTGGTCCGTGAGGCGCAAGGGCACCAGCGGCTTGGGGATGATGCCGATCGCACCAGCTTCCATATAGCGTTCGATGTCGTAGGCCGAGGTCCGCGCCGTCACGAACAGCGCGGGCACGTCGGCCATGTGGGGCAGGCGGCGCAGCGCGTGCAGCAGCTGGATGCCGTCCAGCTCCGGCATCATCACGTCCAGCAGCACCAGGTCCGGCGCGATCTCGCGCGCCAGCTGCAAGGCTTCTTCGCCGCTGGCGCATTCGCATACGTCGTACTTGCCGATCACTTCCAGCACCAGCTTGGCGGTGGTGCGCACGTGAAGATCATCCTCCACGTAGAGGATGGTTTGCAGCTTGCCCATGCTTAGCCCTCCGCCGCCAGGTCGTTCGACAGGCCAAGCAGCGCGGACACTTCGCGCCACAGCACGCGGTGCGTGGACCAGGGCTTGGGCAGGTAGCCCTGCACCCGGTCGCGCCACGGCGGGCTGTTCTCGGTATGGACCAGCACCGGGGTGCTGTCCAGCGATGGCAGCAGCGAGGACCCGTTTCCATCGGGGAGATACGGGTCGATGATCACCAGCGAATAGATGTCGTTGGCGATGGCGCGGCGCGCGTCGACGAGGGAGGAGACGCGTGTCACATGCACCTCGGGCGCGAGCAGGCCTGCGACCATGCTGGCGCATTCGTCGTCATGATCCACATGCAGCACGTGCGGCTTGCCTGGCGCGCGGCTGGTGCGCGCGGCCCATTCGCTGCGGCCTGCGTGCGGGCCGTCGTCGTCGTGGGCCGGGTGGGCGAATTGCGGCTGCTGCGCGGCGCCCGCGTGCGGTGCGGTCAGGCGCGGGTCCGCAGGATGGACGCTGCTGCGGGGCGCGGTCAGGCGGGG
>NZ_SPVF01000053.1 GCF_004614185.1 Zemynaea arenosa
CTTTTTTCCAACCACCCCCCGCCCGCCCCGCGCACCCCCGGCGAGGCGGCGGGGCTTTGAGCGGTAATCCCCGCGCGGGGGGGGGCGCGGGGGCGGCGGGGGGCGCGCATCGGGCTGTCGGGGCGGCGGCGCTCGCCGACCTGGAACAGGGAGACGGCGCGCGCCAGGTTGTCGGCTTGCTCGTGCAGGCTGGCGGCGGCGGCGGCGGCTTCCTCCACGAGCGCGGCGTTCTGCTGGGTCATGTCGTCCATCTGGCCGACCGCGCGGTTGACCTCCGCAATGCCGGTGGCCTGCTCGCTGCTGGCCACGCTGATGCGGGAGATGATGTCGTTCACCTGCTTCACGGAGCTGACGATGTCGCCCATGCTGCCCCCGGCCTGGTCGACCATCGCGCTGCCGCCGTCGATCGTGGCCACCGATTCGGCAATCAGGGCCTTGATCTCGCGTGCGGCGCCGGCCGAGCGCTGAGCGAGGTTGCGCACTTCGGCCGCGACCACCGCGAAGCCGCGCCCCTGTTCACCGGCACGCGCCGCTTCCACCGCGGCGTTCAGCGCCAGGATGTTGGTCTGGAACGAGATGCCGTCGATGACGCCGATGATGTCCGCCACCTTGCGCGAACTCTCGCGGATGTTGTTCATGGTGCGCACCGCTTCCTGCACCGCCTTGCCACCGCTGTCCGCCAGCGTGGCTGCCTGCGCGGCGAGCTGGCTGGCCTGGCGCGCGTTGGCCGCGGTCGCGGTGACGGCCTGCGTGAGCGATTCGATGGCGCTCGCGGTTTCTTCCAGCGACCCGGCCTGCATCTCGGTCCGTGCGGACAGGTCCAGGTTCCCGCTCGCGATCTCCTGCGAGGCGCAGTCGATCGAATGCACGGCTTCGCCAATGGTGTGGATGGTCTGGTTCAACTGGCCGATGGTGCGGTCCAGCGCGCGCGAGGTGTCCGCGATTTCGTCGGCGCCATCCACGTCCAGCGTCGCGGTGAGGCGGCCCGCCGCCAGTTCATCGACCGCGCCGCACATGGCCTGGATATCGGCCAGCATGGACCGCCGCACCAGCATCGTCGCCAGCAGCGACAGCGCGATCGACAGCGCCACCAGCCCCGCCATGGTCACGCCCAGCGTACGGAATTCCGCCTTGGCCGCGGCCGACGCCTGCTCAGACAAGGTCTTCTCGAGCAGCGCGAGCTGCGCCAGCTGCGAGTTGAGCACCTCGTACTCCGACTCCGCCTTGGCCATCGAATTGGCGGCGATGGACACGTCCACCTGCGCGATCTCGATGGTGTCCTTGACCGCCTTGCGGTAGCGCGCCAGCGCCGTGGTCGAGGCTTCCACCAGGCGCCGCTCGTCCAGCCCCGCGACCTTGGCCAGCGCGGCCAGCTGCCCATCCAGGCTGTCGTGGCGCCGCCCGATGTCGGCGGTCAGCTTGTCCAGCCGCGCCTTGGCGAAGCTGCCGTTGATCCACGCGAGCAGGCGGTAGATGTCTGCGTGCGCCTGGCGCGCGTCGCTGCCCGTGTCGGCGGCGGCGCGCAGGCGGGCGGCCCGCACTTCGATGATGTTTTCGAGCGAGGCGTTCTGGCGCACCATCCCGTAGTAGGCGGCGCCCGACAGCGTCACGAGCAGCACCAGCACCAGCCCGGGCGCGAGCAGCAGCTTGGGTCCGATCCGCAGTTTCTTCAGCATGGTGGCCGCTCCGCTTACTTCTTGTAGATGCCGGCTTCCAGTACCACGTCGTCCACCCGCAGGATGTAGGTGGTCTTCGGCTCGATCTTGCCGGACACCGGGTTGCGGTACATGTAGTCCACCCAGCCCTTGCCGCTCTTCTTGGCCAGCTCCACGATCTCGCGCCGGTACTTCTTGCCGTTCGCGTCCGGTACGTCGATCAAATCCTTGCCGACGATGTTGGGGTTCACCGGATGCGCCAGCACCACGCCGGTGTTGATGTCGCGGATGTCGATGTAGAGCGACCCTTGCAGGTAGTCCGGATCCTTGGCGCTCAACTTCTTCATCAACGCCTCCTTGCCGTTGGACTTGATAAAGGCGGCGCCTTTTTCCGCCATGGCGATGGCATCCTTTTCGGTCGGTTCCGGCGCGGCCCAGGCGGAAGTGGCGACCGTGGTGGCGGCAAAGGTTAAGGCAAGTGCGAATGCGGCAGTGGTCAGTTTCATGGTCTTTGTCCTTGTCAGATTGCCAAGCGGCATAAGTTTCTGGAGTGCATCGGCAAGCCTACGCCCCCGTAACGGTTGCGGTTTGCGCTGCCTCAATAGCGCAAACGCTTGTCTTTCCGCAGGTCATTCAATTGATGCACGGCAATTGACGCCGGACAGGGACTTCTAGGATGCGAAGTCCCCACCTCACTTTCCGGAGAACCGCCGTGAGCCTCGAGACCCTGCCCGACAAGTTCAAGCCCTACACCCGACAGAGCATTTCGCAGGCGCGCCAATGGCAGTGGATGGCGCCGGAGCTGCGCGAAGCCGTGCAAGTGGTGTCGCACGTGCTGCCGTTCCGGACCAACGCGTATGTGATGGACCATCTGATCGACTGGGCCAAGGTGCCGGACGATCCGATCTACCGCCTGACCTTCCCGCACAAGGACATGCTGCCCGCCCACGAGTACGAGCACCTGCGCGACCTGGTGCTGGGTGGCGGCGACGCGAAGGCGCTGGCGGCCACCGTGCAGGCGATCCGCATGCGCATGAACCCCCATCCGGCCGGCCAGCTGACCCACAACGTGCCGCAGCTGAATGGCGAACCGTTGCGCGGCCTGCAGCACAAGTACCGCGAGACGGTGTTGTTCTTCCCGAGCTCCGGCCAGACCTGCCACGCCTACTGCACCTTCTGCTTCCGCTGGCCGCAGTTCGCGGGCATGGACGGAGACCTGAAGTTCGACGCGCGCGACACCGATCAACTGGTGGCCTACCTGAAGGCGCACCCGGACGTGACGGACGTGCTGATCACCGGCGGCGACCCGCTCATCATGAATACCCGCTCGTTCGAGCAGATCATCGATGCGCTGCTGGTGCCGGAGCTGGGGCACATCCAGAATATCCGCGTGGGCACCAAGTCGGTGGCCTACTGGCCGCAGCGCTTCGTGACGGACAAGGACGCCGACGACCTGCTGCGCGTGTTCGAACGCGTGGTCAAGAGCGGCAAGAACATGGCGGTGATGGGACATTACAACCACGCCGCCGAACTGCGGCCGGAGATCGCGCAGCGCGCGGTCAAGCGCATCGTCGGTACCGGCGCCACGCTGCGCATGCAAGGTCCGCTGATCCGCCACATCAACGAGGATCCGAACAGCTGGGCCGAGCTGTGGACCACCGGCGTGAAGCTGGGCGCCATCCCCTATTACATGTTCGTGGAGCGCGACACGGGGCCGAGCGAATATTTCGCACTGCCGCTGGCGCGCGCGCACGAGGTGTTCCAGCAGGCGTACTCGCAGGTGTCCGGGCTGGCGCGCACGGTGCGCGGGCCGTCCATGAGCGCCTTCCCGGGCAAGGTGGCGATCGACGGCGTGGTCACCATCAACGGCGAGAAGCTGTTTGCTTTGCAGTTCCTCCAGGCGCGCAACCCCGAGTGGGTGCGCAAACCGTTCTTCGCCAAGTACGTTCCGCATGCGACCTGGCTGGACCAGCTCCAGCCTGCATTCGGGCAGTCAAAGTTCTTCTTCGAAAGCGACGAGCAGCTGCACGCGCGCGTCATTCCGATCAAGCAGGCGCGCCACGCGGCCGCGCCGCAGCTGGTCACCGGGACCTGAGGGCCCGATGGACGTGGAGCAGGAGCAGGAGATGCGGGGCCGGGCAGCAC
>NZ_SPVF01000078.1 GCF_004614185.1 Zemynaea arenosa
CACTGGCGCCGGCCGCGCCGCCCGCCGCGGGGAGCAGCAGGCGCACCGTGGTGCCCTGGCCGAGCGCACTGTCGATGTCCACCGTGCCGCCCTGGCGGATCGCGAAGCCGCGCACCTGCGGCAGACCGAGGCCGCTGCCCTTCCCCACCGGCTTGGTGGTGAAGAAAGGGTCGAACACCCGCGCCAGGTGCTCGGGCGCGATGCCGCTGCCGTTGTCCGCCACCGTCAGCTCCACGTAAACACCGGGCGGCAGCTCGGGATGGTGGCCCGGCGCCAGCGTGCGCAGGCTGGCGCGCACGTGGATCTCGCCCTGGTCTTCGAGCGCGTCGCGCGCGTTCAGCACCAGGTTCAGGACCGCCGCTTCCAGCTCGCTCGGATTGCCGGTGACGGCCAGTGCCTGCCGCTCCAGCGAGTGCCGGACCTGGACCCGCGCGCCTAGGGTGGCCTGGATGAAGGCCATGCATTCCGGCAGCCAGCGATCGAGCACGATCACCTCGGGCTGGAAGCGCTTGCGGCCGGAGAAGGACAGCAGATGCTGGATCAGCGCCTCCACCCGCCGCACGCCGCGCCGGATGATGGCCAGGTCTTCGTCCAGGTCCTGCCCGCGCAGGCGGTGCTGGAGCAGGTCCAGGCGCATGCTGACCACGTGCAGGAAGTTGTTGAAGTCATGCGCAATGCCGCCCGCAAGCCGCCCGACCACTTCCATCTTCTGCGACTGCACCAGCATCATCTCGGCGGCTTCGCGCTTTTGCATCTCGGCCTGCAGGCTTTGGGTCTGCTGCGCCAGCGAGGCGACGCTGTGCATCAGCGACTGCTGCATGCGCGCGATCTGCGCCAGCAGCAGCGCCAGCACGGCCGCGCCGCCCACGGTGTAGCTCACGCGCGCGGCATACCAGCCGACGGTGTAGCGCCCACCGCCCGTGGTACTCAGGACCAGGCCTCCGAGGGTCGCCAGCAGGGCCAGGGCCAGCCAGGGATACAGCGCACTGCGGGCGCGCGGCAGCGCCGCCAGCATCGCCAGCCCGACCGCCACGCCGACCGCGGTGGCGGCGGTGGTCGCATTGGCGAACCAGTAGAAGCGGTCGCCCTGGAAGTAGACGGGCAGCGGCAGCACCTCGGCGGCCATGTAAGTCGCCGCGGCGACAGCGCAGACCAGGGCCAGCACGGGCCGCAGGCGCCCGCGTGGCGCGGCACTCCGTTCTTGCGCCGCGCCGCCGAAGAGCTCCACGCCGATGGCGCTGGTGAGCAGCAGCGTGAAGCCCAGCTGCCAGGCCAGGAACAGCCAGCCCACCGTCTGGCCATGGCCGAGCAGCGGAATGTCCGGCACCAGCGCACCCGGATAGGTGAGCGTGTGCAGCAGCGCGTGCAGGGCACTGTACGCGTAGGCCGCGACCAGGATGCGGACCGCGCGCCCACCCCCGCCGCGGTACTGGAAGCCGAGCAGCAGCGCCGTCAGGCCATGGACGATGAGGATCGTGATCGCATACAGCGCCGACGCCTGCGGGACGCGGTGGGTGGCCACAGCGGCGGACGGCAGCAGCAGCGCCACGGCGGCGCAGTACACAACGCACGCCGCCCCCAGCGCCAGGCGGCCGCGCGGGCCCAGGGCGGGCGGCATCAGCGGGCCGGGTTGGAAAGACGGTGTCACAGGGCTGGGCTCATCGAAGCAATTCGGGTACCGGCGGGTGCCGGACCGCCAGTGTAGCCGAGCTGCCTAGTCCGCGGGAATGTGAATGCGGGTCTTGATGTGCTTGAGGCCCGCGACGATGGTGAAGGTCATCACCACCATCAGCGACCACGAGCTCCATTTGCTGAGGTGGACCATGGACCATGCGCCCATCTGGCTGGGGTAGCGCCACACGCCCCAGAAGGTGCCGATGTTCTCGGCCAGCCAGATGAAGAAGCCGGTCAGCACAAAGCTGACGATCAGGGGCATGCGGCGGTCGCGGTCCAGCGGGCGGAAAATCACCGTGGTGCGCGAGTACAGGCCCAGCGCGCAGGCGGCCAGGTACCAGCGGTAGTCGCCGATGTAGTGGTGGGTGAAGAAGTTCAGGTAGATCAGGATGGCGATGGTGGCGGCCATCCAGTACGGCGGGTGGTGGCGGATACGCAGGTCCAGCACGCGCCAGGCCTGGATGATGTAGCTGGCGATGGAGGCGTACATGAAGCCGGCGAACAGCGGCACGCCGAACACCTTGGTGTAGGCGAAGTCCGGGTAGCTCCACGACTGGATGCTGGCGGAGACCTTGAAGGCTTCCAGCGCGAAGCCGATCACGTGGAACAGGCAGATGGCCTTCAGTTCATCCAGCGTTTCCAGACCGGCGCGGACCATCCAGGCCTGGATGGCGATGGCGGCGAGCAGCAGCAGGTCGTAGCGGGGGATGCCGAGAACGCCGGCGCGCGGCGTCAGGAACACGGCCACGAGCAGCGTCACGACGAATACGCAGCAGCGCGCTTCCTTGAGGCCGAACCACAGGAACTCGCGCGCCGCCTGCCGGAGCAGATACCGCCATGGCGTGGCGGGGGCGGCACACGGCCGGTCAATGACGGTGGACATGCGGTGCAGTCTACCGGATCAGTTTGTGGCGAAAGTGAAGTCCTTGTGTGGCGGTCACGAGTCGATCGCACACTGTCCTGCCGAAGCTGGCGCCGCGGCCGGCGGCGCCAGCCGGAGCACGGCGTCAGATGCCGAATTCAGCCGCAGCCTTGGCCGACCACAGGGCCTGCTCCTGGCTGGGAAAGGGTTCGTCGTAGCGCTCCACGGCGCCGTCCTCGCCGACGAAGCAGGTCCACCAGCCCGCGTCGTCGCGGACCAGGGCGATGCTGTTCGCAGTGCAGGTGGCGGCGATCGTCTCGCCGTCCGCCAAAGTGAAGATCGGTACGCGGCGATGGATCAGTTTGGTGGCCATGGGTCCTCCCGGGAGGCTTTGCAAGTTGCCAGTATAGCCAGACTCTGGGGCGGCTGCGGGCGCCAAAACGCTGGCCGCTCAGGGCGCCTGGTAGACGCGCGGGCGCAGGCCGAGCCGGACGGCCTCGATCTGGCCGTGCAGCAGTGGATCCTGGTAGATGCAGCGCTGCCCCGGCAGGTCCGGGCAAGCGGCGGGCACGGCGGCATTCAGCAGGTCCGCCACCAGCGCATCGTCCCAGGCGCGGGCGGCAAACTGGCTGGTGCGCAGGTGGACCAGACGGGACAGGCCCAGCGGCGCGATCCACGACGTCTGCGGTGCGGTGACCGGGAGCAGCGTCACGCCGAAGCCGTCGGTCTGCAGCAGCGGTGTGGAGTTGAAGGCAAACGGGCGGGTCGGCAGGACGCCGGTGTTCAGCCAGAGGTCCGCCCGGCCGGCGCCCGGCCACGGAGTCAGGCCCGCGTGGCTGCCGCCGCCCCGGGCATCCAGGCCGGACTGCAGCGCCGTGAAATAGCCGGCCCGCAGCCGGTTGCGAAAGGCCGGCGCCGGCTGGTCATACGGAAAATCCGCAGGGTCTCCGCCCTCGGCCGCGGCCTGCACGGCCACCACGCCGGGCGTATTGAACAGGACCTCGTACAGCGGCGCATAGGCGGCCAGCCGGGCCCGCAGGAGCGCGCGCGCGGGCACGGGGCTGCCGCACTGCTGGGCCCAGTCGGCCGCGAGCACGGGCAAGGTGTGGCCGGCGCTGTAGTTGACGAAACGGACGTTATGGCGGGCCATGAGCTCGCGCAGGGCGGCGGCGGCGCTGCTGGCAGCCCGGTCCAGGCGCGCCATCTCCAGCAGCTTGATGCTCTGGTCGAAACGGAAGGTCAGGTAT
>NZ_SPVF01000075.1 GCF_004614185.1 Zemynaea arenosa
CCGCAGCGCCAGGCGCCGCCGGCTCCGGCCGCGCGCCCGGCACCCCGTCCGGCGCCGAATTTCTCGGACATGGACGACGATATCCCGTTCTAATTGAAAAATAAGCCGCTCGATGAGTGGCTTTTTGCAGATTGGGACGGTGACAGCCGTCCTGATCGCCGATTCAGACTCTTGAGGTCCCCGCACCGCCACCGCGCTGCGGGGATTTGTCCTTCTGGGTTCGCCATCGCACGAACACCACCGGGTATGCGCAGTAGCCTGTCCCCACTCGATACCAACCGATGGAGGACATCATGCCCACAGGAGCCAGCCCCAAACGTGAACGTGAATACAAGGAACTGAAGACCGAGTTCAAGAAGGAGCACCGCTACCCCGGCCGGGAGGAAGAGGTCGCGGCCCGGATCGTCAACAAGCAGCGCCGCGAACACGGCGAGACCAAGAAGAAGTAAGGTCCCCCCGCCCGCGGCCCGGCGGCCCGTGGCGGCCGCCGGTGTATGTGCGCGCGCACGATACGCCGCCGGCCGCCAGGGATCAGGTCCGGGTGTACAATTTTCCCATCCATTGGCAAGAGGAAATTCCCTGCCCCGATGACGGCGACCCCCGCACCGAACGGCAACATCACGCATGAGCAGCGCTTCGAGCTGCTGGTGTCGGGCATCCGCGACTACGCGATCTACCTGATCGATCCGCAGGGCTATATCAGCAGCTGGAACACCGGCGCCGAGCGCTTCAAGGGCTACACGGCGCAGGAAGTGATCGGCACGCATTTTTCCCAGTTCTACACGCCCGAAGACCGGGCTGCCGGGCTGCCCGCGCGCGCCCTGGCCACGGCGCTGGCGGAAGGCAAGTTCGAGAGCGAGGGCTGGCGCGTACGCAAGGACGGCACCCGCTTCTGGGCCAATGTGGTGATCGATCCGGTCTATGCGCCGGACGGCTCGCTGGTCGGCTTCGCCAAGATCACGCGCGACATCACCGAGCAGCGCCTGATGCAGGAGGAGCTGCTGGCCAGCGAGCAGCGCTTCCGCATCCTGGTGCAGGGGGTGACGGACTACGCCATCTATATGCTGTCGCCCGCCGGCCAGGTGACCAACTGGAACGCCGGTGCCGAACGCATCAAGGGCTATGCGGCCCACGAAGTGATCGGCCAGAGCTTCGGCATGTTCTATACCCCCGAGGAGCAGGCCGCCGGGCGGCCGCAGCAGGTGCTGGCCCAGGCCGCGCGCGACGGCAAGTTCGAAGGCGAAGGCTGGCGCATGCGCAAGGACGGCACCCGGTTCTGGGCCCACGTGGTGCTCGATGCGATCCGCGACGAGCATGGCCAGCTGATCGGCTTTGCCAAGATCACCCGCGACATCACCGAAAAGCGTGCCGCCGGCGAGGCCCTGGAGCAGGCCCGCGCCGCCCTGTTCCAGTCGCAGAAGATGGAGGCGATCGGCCAGTTGACCGGCGGCATCGCGCACGACTTCAATAACCTGCTGTCAGTGCTGTCCTCCGGCCTGGACCTGATCCGCACCCAGTACCCGGGCGACCGCAAGGTGCTGGAGAGCATGCGCCGCGCGATCGACCGCGGCTCCACCATGACCCAGCAGCTGCTGTCGTTCGCCCGGCAGCAGCCGCTGGCGCCGACCTTGCACAACCTGAACCAGCTGATCATGGGCTTCGAGGCCGTGCTGCAGCGGGCGCTGTCCTCGGCCATCCATTTCGAGCTCGACCTGTCCACCGACATCGGGAACGTGCTGGTGGATGAGGCGCGCTTCGAGGCCGCCCTGCTGAACCTGGTGGTCAACGCGCGCGACGCCATGCCGGACGGCGGCCAGCTGCACTTGACCACCGCCAACGTGAGCCTGGCCACGCACCAGGTCGGCACCCTGCCGCCCGGCCGCTATGTGCGCATCTGCCTGGCGGACACCGGGACCGGCATGCCCCCCGAGGTGCGGCGCCGCGTGTTCGAGCCCTTCTTCACCACCAAGCCGGTTGGGCGCGGCACCGGGCTCGGGCTGGCGCAGGTGCATGGTTTCATCGCCCAGTCCGGCGGCGATATCGAAGTGGAAAGCGCAGTCGGGCAGGGCACCACCTTCCGGATGTACCTGCCGGTGTACGACGGGGTGGCGGAAGAGCCGGCCCCCCACACGGACCTGGAACGGGTGCTGATCGTCGAGGACGAGCCGGACCTGATGGACGTGGCCGCGGAACTGTTCCGCAGCCTCGGCTACGAGGTGCTGACTGCCGCCAACGGCCACGATGCCCTCAAGATTCTTGAACGCACGCCGAATATAGACGTGCTGTTCTCGGACATCATGATGCCGGGGATGAGCGGCGTGGAGCTGGCGGCGCAGGTCAAGGACCAGTATCCGGCCACCAAGATCGTGCTGGCCTCGGGCTACCCGCAGCCGGCCCTCCTCGCTGCCGACATGCCGATCGACCGCTTCACCTTTGTTTCCAAACCTTATCGTTTATCGGAAATCATCAAACGGCTCAGATAGTTGGCAAGCCTTTCATACTGAGTCTCTCACCTGTCGCGTTTACCCCTCGTAAACTTATCAATGATGTACTGCGGAAACAAATTTCTTCGTTTCCACTAAAGTTCATCGGCACAATGTCGTTAAGAGTCGTAAGGATTTATTGCCCGGTGCAGTCAGGCTTGTACCGGAAAAACGACACGTAAGACATTGAACCGGCAGCGCCAGCGCGCTTCCGGGCACGACGATAAGGCTAGGGAGAAACAAAATGGGCGTGGCATCCGGTTGGACTTCAGCGCAGATCCAGGCAATGACGACGCAGTTCGTCGCGAGTCTCGAAACGGGGGACGTGGCCGATCTGACCTCGTCCCAGGTTTCGTGGCTGACCACGAAGCAGATCGCGGCGTTGAACACCAATGACATCGCGCTCGGGCTGACCACGGCCCAGGTGCAGGCGCTGACCACGGCCCAGGCCGCGACGCTGTCGAGCGCCCAGGTCGCCGCCCTGTCCACGGCCAACATCGCGGCGCTGGAATCGGCCGACCTCGGCGTGCTGCGCACCAGCGCCATCGCCGGCCTGACCACGGCGCAGATGAGCGTGCTGACCTCGGCCCAGCTCCCGGGCCTGTCCAGCGCCCAGATCAGCGCCCTGACCACCGCCAACCTGGCCAACGGCCTGGTGTCCACCGCCCAGGCCGCCGCGCTGACCACCCGCCAGGCCGCCGCGCTCAGCTCGGCCCAGGTGGTGGCCCTGTCCACCGCCAGCCTGAACGCCATCGGCAGCGCCGACGTCGCCGTCCTGAAAACCAGCGCCATCGCCGGACTGTCCTCGGCCCAGGTGGGCGCGCTGTCGACCAACCAGGTCGCCGCGCTGACCTCCGCCCAGATCGGCGCGCTGTCCACCGCCAACGTCGCCACCGCCCTGACCACCGCCCAGGTGGTCGCCCTTGGCAGCGACCAGGCCGCCGCGCTGACCAGCCGCCAGGTGGCCGCCCTGTCGACCGCCAGCGTCGCCGCGCTGGAAACCGTTGACCTGGCCGCCCTCAAGTCCAATGTGATCGCCAGCCTGACCACCGGCCAGGTGGCGTCGCTGACCAGCGCGCAGGTGATCGGCCTGTCGACCGCGCAAGCCGGCGCGCTGACCTCCGCCCAGGTGAGCTCGCTGTCGACCGCGTCCGTCGCGGCCCTCGAAACCGCCGACCTGGCCCTGCTGAAGACCGCCGGCATCGCCGCCCTGTCGACCGCCCAGGTGGCCGCGATCGGCACCGCGCAGATCGGCGCGCTGACCACCGCCAACATCGCCGGCGGCCTGACCACCGCC
>NZ_SPVF01000102.1 GCF_004614185.1 Zemynaea arenosa
GAGCCGGGCGTCCCGGGCGGGCTGGCTGGCGGCCTTCGGGCTCGGTCCCGGGCGGCTGCGCCTGCACACCAGCCGCGGCGACTTCCTGTTCGGCGCCGCCCTCACCGACGACGACATCACCCGCCTGGTCTGGCGCCTGACGCCGATCTGCCGCGAGAACCTGCGGCCGCGCGGGCCGGCGCACAATCACCGGCACCATTGAGCCGCTGCGGTCGGCTACCTCTTTCACCCTGCCCTGCCCTTGCGCGGCGCCAAGCGGCGCTGGCGTCTTTCCGCAATCTCTTTGTCATAAATTAACAATACCATCACGGAGGTGAGGGATAAGCTTGACCGAAAGACAAACTCAAGGAGACCTGGATGGACCGCCGCAGCTTTTTACGCAGCACGATGTATTTCACCGTGGTCGGCGCCAGCGCCGGCCTGGCTGGTTGTGGCAACGGCGGCGACGATGGCAATGACGGCAGCCCGCGCGGCAGCTACATGTTCCCGCAGGGCGTGGCCAGCGGCGATCCGAAGGACACCAGCGCCGTGTTCTGGACCCGCTGCCTTTCGCGCGGCCCGTCCACGGCCGATGTGCCGCTGCGGCTGGAGGTGTCGGCCAGCGACCGCTTCGAGACGCTGGCCGCGTCGGCGCAGCTGGCTGCCACCGGCGTCTACGACCACACGGTGCGCGCCAAGGTCACCGGCTTGAGCCCAGGCACGCATTACTTCTACCGCTTCGTGGCGGGGCAGGATTCCAGCGTGATCGGCGAATTGCGGACCGCGCCCGCCCCCTCCTCCACGCCGGCCAAGGCGCGCTTCGCGTGGATGACCTGCCAGGACTGGAGCATCAACCACTGGGGCGCGCTGGAGCTGATGCTGGCCGAGGACCTCGACTTCGTGGTCCACGTGGGCGACTACATTTATGAGAGCGTGGGCGCGGCCTTCCAGAGCGGGCGCGCGGAGCCGGCGCATGCGGCGATCGCCCTGCCGGATGGCCTCAAGCAGGGGCCGGCCGTGGTTGCGAACACGCTGGCCGACTACCGCACCCTGTACCGCACCTACCGCACCGACCCGCGCCTGCAGGCCGTGCACGCGCGCTATCCGATGATCGCGATCTGGGACGACCACGAATTCTCGGACGACTGCTGGCAGGACCACCAGACCTACACCAACGCCAACCCGCGCGAGACGGCGCGGCGGCGCGCTGCCAACCAGGCCTGGGCCGAATACATGCCGGTCGATTTCGGCGACGTGTCGTTCGACTTGCAGAACGCGGCCTACGACAACATCCGCATCTACCGCGACTTCCGCTTCGGGAGCCTGATGCACCTGGTGATGACGGACCAGCGCCTGTACCGCGACGACCACGTGATTCCCGAAAGCGGCCTGGCTCTGCTGCTCGGGCACGACCAGGCCAAGGGCGACGACAAGGTCGGCTCGCGCTACTTCGTGCCGCAGCCGCTGCTCAAGCAGTTCGAGGAGCTGGACACGGTGTCGCTCAAGCGCCCGCCGTCGATCCTCGGGCCGACCCAGACGCAGTGGTGGAAGGACACCATGAAAGCCTCCACATCGACGTGGAAGGTGTGGGGCAACGAGGTCACGCTGAACCGCATGTGGGCCGATCTGCGCACAGTGGCGCCGCCGCCCTACAACAACGTCTACATCGTGAATGCGGACGTGTGGGACGGCTACCCCACGCACAAGGCGGAACTCATGACCTATCTGAAGACGCAGGGGATCCGCAACGTGGTCGCCATCACGGGCGACCTGCATGCCTTCCAGTGCGGCGTGGTGCGGGACAATAACGATCCGGCCACGGGCACGCCGGTCGCGGTGGACTTCGTGTGCGCGGGCGTCTCCAGCGACTCGTTCTACCACTACCTGCGCGATGGGGCGCAGGGCACGCCGCTGACGGCGCTGGTGGCCACGCCGCAGGCCTTCGATGGCCTGATCCGGGTGAACAATCCGGACTTCGCGTATGTGGACCACGACGCGCAGGGCTTCGCGCTGGCCGAGGTGACGGCGCAAGCGTTCACAGTCACCTTCCACAAGGTGAAGCCGCTGAATGCCGATGGGTCGAAGCCCGCCGCGCCGCTGCTGAAGAAGACCCGCATCACGCTGGCCGCGGGGAGCACGGTGCCGAAGGTGGAAGACAACGTGTGACCTGACGGCGCGGGCGTGCTGCGGGCCGCAGCCACCGGCCGGCCTGGCGGCTCGGCCATCTGGCTGCCGTTGGCGCCCGCGCAGCGTAGGCCTCGCTGCTAGCGGTAGCGGGCGAGGATCGCGTCGATGCGGCCGTCCTTGCGCAGGCGGCTGATGGCGCGGTCCACCTCCGCCAGCGGCAGGCGGCCCGCGAACGACACCGCGCACTGGCCCATGTAGCTGCGCACCGGCAGCGGTGGATGGATGGGCAGTGTGAAGTCGCCGGTCTTGCGATGATAGTCGAGGAAGGTGCGGCCGATCAGCGCATAGTGCATGCGGCCGGCGGCCAGCTTGCGCAGGTTGGCCTCCGTGCTCGGGCTGTCCTCGCGCACGAAGCCGGTGCCCAGCAGCTCGGTCATTTCCGGGTGCGCGAAGCCGAGGACGGTGCCGACCGGCTGGTTGGCCACGTCGGCGACGGCGCGCGGGGCCGGCACGCCGCGGTCCGCGATCAGCACTTCGTCGATGGGAATGAAGGGTTGCGACCAGCCGAAGGGACCAGGCAGCCACTCCTGCCGGTAGCTGCACAGCACATCGGCCTGGCCGGCCGCCAGGGCCGTCACGAGACGCTTGCGCGGCAGCGCCAGGAAGCGCGCCTGCCGCTGCAGGGCGCCCGCCAGCGCATCGCCGATATCTTTATGGATGCCCGCGGCCAGCCGCCCGCGCTCGAAGCGCGCCATCGGCATCTCCGTGCCGGTATCGACCAGCACCACCAGCTCCTCCGCCAGCGCGCTGGTCGCCGCCAGCGCGAGCGCGATTCCCCCCAGCACCGCCTTCATACCGATCCCCCACTGATCAGCCTGCTGCTTATCCTACACCCCTCAGCCGGGGTCCGTCCCTCTTCCCAGAGCGGGGTACGTCCCCATTCCCGACATAGACGGGTTAAGCGTTTCTAACCGGTTGGGTGACAGGGTACGTCCCCGCTCCGGGGGCGGGGTACGTCCCCGGTGGGACCGGTTTGATAATGTTATGGAGAATAAGGCGTTATGGGGGGCGCTGCGGAATTGTCCGGTCAGGCGCTGGTGAGGCGGTGCAGGACTTCGCGGGCCAAGGTGGCGGAGGCGGCGCGCTGCTCGGCTTCGGCACTGCTCTCTTCGGCCAGCTGGCACTCGACGCGCTCGGTCTCGATCTTGCCTTGCAGGGCCGCCAGGGCGGCGGCTTCGGCGGTGGCGCGGCGCTGCTCCAGCTCGAGCAGTTCCTGGCGCGCGCGCGCCATCTCCTGCGTGGTCAGGGCGACCTTGCGCTGCATCTCGGCGTGCGCCTGGGCGGTTTCGAGCAGCAGGCGCTGGGCGTTGCGCTTGTCCACGGCGGCCTGGGCGGCGATCTCCTCGGCCACTTCCTGCTGGCGGGCCAGGTCGGCCTTCTCCTGCTCGGCGGCGGCGCGCGCTTCGGCCGCGGCGACGGCGGCTTGTTCGGCTTCGATGCGGGCGGCGGCAGCAGACTCGGCCAGCGCGTGGG
>NZ_SPVF01000017.1 GCF_004614185.1 Zemynaea arenosa
CCTACAGACCGCTCTCGCGGCCGCCCGCCTGGGCGAATGGCGCTGGGACGCCGCCACCGACCGCTTCACGCTGGGCCCGCGCGCCGCCGAGCTGTTCGGCCTGCCGGGCGAGCAGCCGCTGGGTTGGGACCAGCTGCGCGAGCGCATCCTCGACGGCGACCGCGACACCGTGCGCACCGAATTCGTGCTGGCCACCAACCAGCACAACGACCTGAACGTCGAATGCCGCCTGCTCGGTCCGCACGGCAGCCAGCGCTGGATCGCCATCATGGGCCGCCTGGACACCGGCCGCACGGGTATGAGCGGCGTGGTCCAGGATATCGGCGGCCGCAAGAGCGCCGAGGACAGCCTGCGCCAGAGCGAAGAAGTGCTGCGCGCGCTGGCCAATTCCATCCCCCAGCTGGCCTGGATGGCGAATGCCGACGGCTACGTGGTCTGGTACAACGAACGCTGGTACGAGTACACGGGCAAGAGTCCGGCCGACATGCTCGGCTGGGGCTGGCAGTCAGTGCACGACCCGGACGTGGTGCCGCTGATGATGGAGCGCTGGCGCGAGTGCCTGCGCACCGCCCGCCCGTTCGAAATGGAATTCCCGATCCGCGGCGCGGATGGCGAGTTCCGCTGGTTCCTCACCCGCATCAACCCGGTGCGCGACCGCCATGGCCACGTGGTGCGCTGGTTCGGCACCAACACCGACGTGGACGCCGTCAAGCGCGTCGAACAGGCCCTGCGCGAAGAATCGAACGTCCTGGAACTGCTCAACGCCACCGGCGCCACCCTGGCCACCCAGCGCGACCTGCGCTCGCTGCTGCACACCGTGGCGGATGCGGCCACCGACATTTCGGGCGCCCGCACCTGCGGTGTGCTCTATCATGCGGTCGGCAACCGCGGGCTCTACGTGATGTGCGGCACCGGCGCCGAGCACGAGGGCCCGTTCTCCCAGCCGCGCCCGCTCGTGCTCGCCGACCGCGGCTTGCAGGCTGGCCAACCGCTCCTGATCGGCGACCTGAACCAGGACAAGCGCTTCGCCCAGACCCCGGCCGCGCTGGCCCTGCCGGCCGCCGGGCTGCCGGTGCGCAGCTACCTGGCGGTGCCGATCACGGCCCCGTCCGGCGAGCGCCTGGCCACCATGTTCCTGGGCCACCCGGAACCGCATGCGTTTGGCGAGCGCACGGTGCGCATCGTCAGCGGCATCGCGGCCCAGGCGGCCGTGGCCATCGACAACACGCGGCTGTACGAGAACGCCCAGCAGGCCGCCGAGGAACGCAAGGTGCTGCTGGAAAGCGAACGCCTGCTGCGCACCGAGGCCGAGCATGCCAGCCAGATGAAGGACGAGTTCCTGGCCACCCTGTCACACGAGCTGCGCACCCCGCTGTCGTCGATCCTCGGCTGGGCCCAGGTGCTGCGCCGGGGCAGCCGCGACCAGGCCGACCTGAACAAGGGCCTGACCACCATCGAGCGCAACGCCCGCGCCCAGGCCCAGCTGATCGAAGACCTGCTGGACATGAGCCGCATCACCTCCGGCAAGGTGCTGCTGGACATGCAGACCGTGGCCGCGCCCATGTTCGTGGACGCCGCCATCGAGACGCTGCGCCCCGCCGCCGAGGCCAAGAACATCGGCATCGTCCGCCACTACGACCCGGCCGCCGGACTGATCGCAGGCGACCCGGCCCGGCTGCAGCAGGTGATCTGGAACCTGCTCTCGAACGCCATCAAGTTCACCCCGCGCGACGGGCAGCTGGACGTGTTGATCGCGCCGGCCGAGGACCATGTCCGGATCGCCGTGCGCGACACCGGGATCGGCATCCGTCCGGAATTCCTGCCCCATGTGTTCGAGCGCTTCCGCCAGGCGGACGCCTCCATGACCCGCCGGCACGGCGGCCTGGGCCTCGGCCTGTCGATCGTCAAGCACCTGGTCGAGCAGCACGGCGGCACGGTGCGGGTGGACAGCGAGGGCGAAGGCCGCGGCGCCACTTTCAGCCTGGAGCTGCCGCTGGCCAAGCCGCATGCCTCGGCCGCGCGCCCGGACCGCCCGGCCCAGCTCAAGAGCGCGCGCGCCAACGAAATGACGCTGCGCGATCTGTCCGGCGTGCGGGTGCTGGTGGTGGATGACGAGCCCGATGCCCGGGAACTGATCAACCGAATTCTGTCCGAGTGCCAGGCCCAGGTGACCATGGCCGCGAATGCGCCCGAGGCCCTGGCCCAGCTCACCCAGGCCCCGCCGGACGTGCTGGTGAGCGACCTCGGCATGCCCGGCATGGACGGCTTCGAGCTGCTGGCCCAGGTGCGCGGGCTGGGTCCCGAGCGCGGCGGCACGGTGCCCGCCGTGGCGCTGACCGCCTTCGCCCGCTCGGAGGACCGGGTGCGGGCGCTGGAGGCCGGATTCGTGGCCCACATCGCCAAACCGGTGGAACCCAGCGAGCTGATAGCCGCGGTCGCCACCATTGTCAAGGGCGGCGGTGCCTGAAAATTTAGCTGTTCCTACTGAAACACGGCGCGCTGTCCTACAAGAAAGTGCAGCTGTTTTGGGTACACTTGTTGAAGGTAATCCAGTACTTACGACCGAAGCATGCCCAGCCGAGAAGACATCCTGAACGCGAAGATTCTGGTAGTAGACGATTCGCCCGACAATATCGAGCTCATGGAAGAGATATTGCGCGAAGAAGGCTACACCAATGTCAGCTCGACCATGCTCCCCGAGCAAGTCTGCCCGCTGCATCGCCAGCACACCTACGATCTGATCCTGCTGGATCTGCAGATGCCCGGCCTGAACGGCTTCCAGGTCATGAAAGGCCTGAAGGAAATCGAACAGGGCGGCTACCTGCCGGTGCTGGCCCTGACCGCCCAGCCGAGCTTCAAGATCGCCGCGCTGGAAGCCGGTGCCCGCGACTTCATCAGCAAGCCCTTCGACCTGCTGGAAGTGCACAAGCGCATCCACAACATGCTGGAAGTGCGCCTGCTGTACAAGGAGCTGGCCCAGTATTCCAAGACCCAGCAGGAGCTGGCCCTGCACGACGCCCTCACCGGCCTGCCCAACCGGCGCCTGCTGGAGGACCGCATCGCCACCACCTTGCAGCATGCCAACCGCCATCACCACAAGGCGGCCATCATGTACCTGGACCTGGACGGCTTCAAGGCCATCAACGACACCTACGGCCACGCCTACGGGGACGAGATCCTCAAGATGGTGGCCCAGCGCCTGGTCGCCCACTCGCGCAAGGAAGACACGGTGGCCCGCCTGGGCGGCGACGAATTCATGATCGTGCTGGGCGACATCCACACCCTGCAGGATGCGATGGGCCCGGCCGCCAAGCTGGTGGAGGCGGTGTCCGAGCCCTACTTCATCAACGACCTGACCCTGCGGCTGTCGACCAGTATCGGCATCAGCGTCTATCCGGACGACGCCGAATCGGTGGAAGCCCTGATCAGCATCGCCGACTACGCGTTGTACGAGGCCAAGCGCGCCGGCAAGAACCGCTTCTGCACCACCTCGGCCGGCCCGGTCGAGGCCACCCCCGCCCCGGCCAGTGCGCCGGTGGCACCGGCCGACCTGGCCCACCGCTAGGACCAGCCGGTCCGCCCGTCTCCTCCGCCCATCGTGCGCCCCACCGCCGAGCGCCTGCGCCTGCTTGCATC
>NZ_SPVF01000074.1 GCF_004614185.1 Zemynaea arenosa
CCGCCGGGCACGCGCCTGCGGCGGCGGCGGGCTGTTGAGATCGACAAATGTGGCCGGTTCGTCCGGGGCCGGTGGCGCCGCTGTGGTCGCTGGCAGCAGCCCGGCATCGCGCAGCGCGCGCTGGATGATGCCGGTGGCGCCAGCGGGATCGTGCGCGCGCACGCGGCCCGTGGAGTGCAGCATCTGCTGCAGGAAATCGTCGAGTGGCTTCATGGTTGTCCTGTTCAGGTGTGGGTCCGGTCCGCCAGCCGCTGGCGCACTTCGGGAGAGGCGACAAAGGCGCCCAATACGTGAATGCTGGCGATAGCCGCATCCGCCAGGTCCGGCGTGACCTCGTTGTCGATCACGGCCAGCCCCAGCACCTGGATCTCCAGGCGCCGGCCGGCGGCGACGGCCGCTTCGAGGTCCGGCCGCGCATAGCGCTGCTGGCCGAGCACGAAGTGTTTGTGAGCCACCGTCTGCTGCAGTGCGTCCGCATGCAGGCGCAGCTGGTTGCGGATAGCGGTGCGGACAAAGTCCGTGCGGTTCGCATAGAACCCTTCCTGCACCAGCAGGTCGAGCTGGGCCAGGTCGACCAGGCCGACGTTCACGGTCACCTTGTCGCTGTCCGGCAAGCGCTGAAGGGCAGTTCCGAATTTCATGGTGGGGCTCCTCATACTCTCACGGGAGTATGCTCAGCGTACTTTGCGACGTTCCGCCCGATTGCAAGCTGTTTCGGCACAGCGCGCCGGCATTAGGCGAAACCATGATTGCCGTGTACACTGGTGGCCCCACTTCGGTACTCTGTCACCGTCCGGTTTCCTTCCTGTCTCGGCCTCCCGGCCATTCCTGTCCGATCCTCGACCATTGGCTCTACTTGAGAACGGGTCCGTTCGTCCACAGCAAGGAGCATCCCATGAACACATACACGAATACCCACACCGGCACCATCCACTGGTTCAGCCGCCTGAAAGGCATTGGCCAGATCCGCCCGGACAGCGGCGGGCACGATGTCCTGGCCGATATCGCCGATTTCGTCCATCTGCAGCCTCCCGGCAGCCTGGAAGCCCAGCTGGTGTCCTACCGCCTGGACGAAGCCGATTGCGGCGGCCGTGCCACCCACATTCACATCGTGCGCCGGATCTGAGATGGCCAAGGAAGAGCTCATCGAGATGCAAGGCGTGGTGCAGGAGATCCTGCCCGACAGCCGCTTCCGCGTCGAACTGGAAAACGGCCACTCCCTGGTCGCCTACTCCGCCGGCCGCATGAAGAAGAATTTCATCCGCATCCTGGCTGGTGACCGCGTCACGCTGGAACTGTCGGCCTATGACCTGAGCAAGGGGCGCATCACGTTCCGCCACATCGACACGCCGAAACAGGCAGCCACGCGCCGCCCCTACCAGCGCCGTTGATGCGCGCAGGCTATCGGAATGCACACACGGTAGGAAAACAGGTCGCCCGCGTCGTGCCGGGCGGTGATATGGTCGGTGAACTGCCGGCCATCATCTGGAGACCATCATGAGCATGCAACGTTATCGGGGCCATACCATCGAGGTCACCTGGAGAGTGCTGGACCGGCAGACCAGCGTCGTGCTGCTGGTCCGTATGCTGCGCTCCTGCGTGACGCGCCTGCGTGTGGAAACACCGCACGGCGAGCTGGCCGATCAGGTCCATGCCAGCGACGCGGCCTTTCAAGCCGGCCGGGCCTGGGTCGATGAGAATCCCTTGCCCTGGCCGCAGATTCAATCCCGCCTGAGCTGGCGCTAGACGCCGCTTTCACGGACCGGCGCCAGGGACATCCACACTGTCGGCGTTCGGCGTCATGCCACGCAAGATGGCGGCTTGCAGGCGGGGGGGTGTGCTGGTATTCGTCCACCCCTACCGCGCCCTTATCTTTCCCCGTCCGCGCTGCGGCGCCGTTCGCGCTGGCGATCCTGTGTGTCTTCATTGGAGCGCCGGGTGGCCGTTTGCTGCCGGCGCAGGGCCGCGACGCCGCGCGCCGTGGGCAGGCGCTCCGGCTGGGCGGCCTGCGCTCCAGTTACCATCGGGACGGGGGCCATCAGTGAATCAGGTGCGTGGTCGAGATGCGCTTGAGTTCTTCCTTCTTCGCTTTTTTGGCCGCGCGCTTCTCGCGGGCGTTCTTGAGCGGGGCTTTCTTGTCGGTCTTGTGAGTGTCGTGATTCTTGGTCATGGCGGACTCCGGGTTGGCAGGTAGGGCGTGAAAGGTGACAGCGATGGGATCGCTGGCCGGGAAAGTCTCCGCCAGGGCTTCATCCAGCGCCGCCTCGTCGGCGCGCGCGAGTGGCTCGGGGCGCAAGCGCTGAGTCTGCGCGTAAGGCATGGCGTTCTCCTGATGGACAAGCTGATACACGATGCGCCCGAACGGGTGCGCCGTCAACTGAATTCCGCGTCTGCGGTGCCGCGCACGCCAGGCGCGTCCTGATGCGGGCAGGGTGGGGTGGCCGGACCTGGCGCCGCCACGCCCGGTCCCGCCGGCACTTCTCCCACTCCCGCCTGGATGCCCATGGCGTCTGCCCTGGGTCCCGGCACCGCGGCCAGCGCGGTCCTCGACACCCGTTCCGTGTCCTGAGCGCCGGGTCCCATCTTTTGCGCGTAGTGTGAACGCTGCCCTGTTCCTTTCTCGCGAGTCCATCATGATCCCGTCCAATCCTGCGCACACCTTCCATAGCCTGCCGCTCACCGCCGAGCAGGACCAGGAGATCCGGCACTACATCCGGGTGCGCCAGAGGGCGGGGCAGGCATGGGACACGGAAGAACTGCGCGCGATGGTGGCCGATATGCTCGATCCGCCGGA
Source organism: Zemynaea arenosa (assembly GCF_004614185.1). Taxonomy (GTDB): domain Bacteria; phylum Pseudomonadota; class Gammaproteobacteria; order Burkholderiales; family Burkholderiaceae_D; genus Telluria; species Telluria arenosa. The sequence goes on from NZ_SPVF01000074.1 coordinate 2,795, forward strand.
AACGGCGGAGGAGGCGGCCGACGCGGTCGCCTTCAGTATCGACGCCGAAAGCGCGGCCGCGGCGCGCCAGTGGTCGCAAGACCAGCGCCAGGACGGCGAGCCCGGCCCCGACGCCCCCGACCACGCCAGCTGACTCGGGGCCGCGCGCTAGTGCAGGCGCCGCCGCTTGTGCTCGTACATGGCACGGTCGGCCTGCTGGACCGATTCGCTCAGGGCACTGTGGCCGGCCGGATCGCAGGACACCAGGCCCACGCTGAACGACAATTCGTACGGCCGCTCCTGCATCAGGTTGAACGCCTTCAGATTGGCCTGCAGGCGCGCGAGGATGGCATGCGGCTGCGCTTCATCGACCGCATAGGCGACGAATTCATCGCCACCCAGACGGGCCAGCACATCCGCTTCGCGCAGCGAGGCGCGCAGCACGCTGGCGGCGTCGCGGATCATGCCGTCGCCCACGGCGTGCCCCAGCGCATCGTTGACTGGCTTGAGCCCGTCGATGTCCGCATACACGACGGCGCTGCCGGTGTGCTGGCGCTGGGCCAGGCGGAACAGGGGTTCGGCGCGGGCGAAGAAGCCGCGCCGGTTGTTCAAACCCGTCAGGACATCAGTCAGCGACAGTGCCAGCATCTCGCGCGCGGCCGCATCGCGGCGCGCCAGCTCGTCGGCATGTTCCTGCGCGGTCCCCGCGATCTGCTCGTACTGCGTCGTCACCAGCTGCTCCAGCGCGTCGCGCACGCCGATGCGGCCCAGCGTGGCGGCGGTCAGTTCGAGGATGGCGTCCAGGGCCAGCCGCTGGGTCTGGACCGCCGCCGGCGCGGTGGCGGCC
>NZ_SPVF01000169.1 GCF_004614185.1 Zemynaea arenosa
CGGCAGCGCCGCCCCCGCTGGCGGGCGCCCCCGGCGCGGCCGCCGCGAATGTGTTCAACCCCGCCATGTCGCTGGTCCTCGGCGGCACCTACGCCAGCCTGCAGCGTGACCCGTCCACCTGGCGCCTCGGCGGTTTCCTCCCGCCGGGCGGCGAGGTCGGCCCGGGCAGCCGCAGCTTCAGCCTCGGCGAATCCGAGCTGACGCTGTCCGCCAATATCGACCCGCTGTTCTCCGGCCAGCTGACCTTCTCGCTGAGCCCGGAAAACGAAGTCTCGGTGGAGGAAGCCTTCGTCCGCACCCGCGCCTTCGGCAACGGCCTCAACCTCCAGGCCGGCCGCTTCCTCTCCGGTATCGGCTACCTGAACGGCCAGCACACGCACGCCTGGGACTTCGTCGACGCCCCGCTGGCCTACCAGGCCTTCCTCGCTGGACAGTACAAGCCGGACGGCCTGCGCGCCACCTGGCTCGCACCGACCGACATGTTCGTGGAACTGGGCGCCGAAGTGGGGAATGGCAGCAGCTTCCCCGGTACCGACCGCAACAAGAACGGCACCAACGCCACCGCCATCTACGCTCACGTCGGCGACGATGTCGGCACCAGCGGCAGTTGGCGCGCGGGATTGTCTTACTTGCGCACCCGCGCGGGCAACCGCGAGTTCGACGAGGATGGCATGACGGGCGCCTTCGCCGGCCGCTCCCAGCTCTGGATTGCCGACGCCATCTACAAATGGGCTCCCAACGGCAATTCCACCCAGACCAACCTGAAGCTGCAAGGCGAATACTTCCGCCGCAAGGAAGATGGCAGCCTCGGCCTGGGCGAAGAGCAGGGCGCGTACGCGAGCCGCCAGTCCGGCTGGTACGTGCAGGGCGTGTACCAGTTCATGCCCGCCTGGCGCGTCGGCCTGCGTTATGACCGGCTCGACTCCGGCAGCGTCTCGCTCGGCGGGCTGGCCCCGGCATTGTTCCCGACGCTGGCCGCGTACAAGCCGAAGCGCTCCACTGTCATGCTCGACTGGAGCCCGTCCGAGTTCTCGCGCCTGCGCCTGCAGTTCGCGCAGGACAAGGCGCGCCGCGGCGAGTCCGACAACCAGATCTATCTGCAATACGTCATGAGCCTGGGCACGCACGCGGCCCACGCATTCTAAGGAGGGGAAGATGAACAAGAATATGTTTGCTGGCGTGCTGCTCGCCGCCACCGCGCTGCTGTCATCCGCCGCGCACGCGGCCGTCAATGTGCTGGCTTGCGAGCCGGAATGGGAAGCGCTCACCCAGGAACTGGGCGGGGACAAGGTCCAGACCTCCAGCGCCACCAATGCGCTGCAGGACCCGCACCGCGTCGAAGCCCGCCCGGGACTGATCGCCCGCACCCGCAACGCGGACCTGCTGGTGTGCACCGGCCTGGAGCTGGAAATCGGCTGGCTGCCGGTGCTGATCCAGCAGTCCGGCAACGGCAAGATCGCCACCGGCCAGCCGGGCCACTTCGAGGCCGGCGCCTTCGTACCGCGCATCGACGTGCCGGCCAGCGTGGACCGCAGCCAGGGCGACGTGCATGCCCTCGGCAACCCGCACATCCAGATGAACCCGCATAACATCGCGCTGGTCGCCACCGCCCTGGCCAAGCGCCTGGGCGAGGTTGACCCCGGCAACTCCGCCTACTACCAGGGCCGCCTGAAAGACTTCCAGGCGCGCTGGAATGCCGCCATGCTCAAGTGGGAAAAGCAGGCCGCCGGACTGCGTGGCGTGGCCGTGGTCGAGCACCACAAGAACATGGAATACCTGATGAACTGGCTGGGCATGCACCAGGTCGGCACGCTGGAGCCCAAGCCGGGTGTGGAACCGAGCGCGGCGCATCTCGGCGGGCTGCTGAACCAGCTCCAGCGCACCCCCGCCAAGATGGTCCTGCGCGCCGCCTACCAGGATGCGCGCGCCTCGCAGTGGCTGTCCGAGCGCGCGAAGATCCCGGCGGTGCTGGTTCCCTTCACCGTGGGGGCGGATGAGCAATCGAAAAATCTGTTCGCTCTGTTCGATACGACTGTTCAACGCCTGGTCGAGGCCAACAAATAATGAGCGGCTTTGATTTCATGATCGTGGTGCCGGCCTTCCTGGCCGGCCTGCTGGTGCTGGCCACCCACATCCCGCTCGGCGCCCAGGTGCTCAAGCGCGGCATCGTCTTCATCGACCTGGCCATCGCCCAGATCGCCGCGCTGGGCGTGATCATCGCCGGCGTCGGGGAGCTGGATCCGCACGGCTGGGCGGTGCAGGGCGCGGCTGCCGTGGCCGCCGGTCTCGGCGCGCTGCTGCTGACCTGGACCGAGAAACGCTGGCCCGAGGTGCAGGAGGCGCAGATCGGTGTCATGTTCATCCTGGCCGCGACCGCCGGGCTGCTGCTGGTCGCCCACAACCCGCACGGCGGCGAGCACCTGCAGGACCTGCTGGCCGGGCAGATCCTCTGGGTCAGCTACGACCAGCTGCTGCTGCCCGCCATTGGCGCGGCCGTGATCCTGGCGGTGCTGTGGATCTTCCGCGGCCGCCTCTCGCGGCTCGGCTTCTACCTGGTGTTTGCGCTGGCGGTGACGATGTCGGTCCAGCTGGTCGGCGTCTACCTCGTGTTCGCCAGCCTGATCGTGCCTGGCCTGGCGGTGCGCCACTACGGCGACCGCCTGCGCCTGCCGCTGGCCTACCTGACCGGCGTGGGCGGCTACGCGGCCGGGCTGGTGCTGTCCACCATCTACGATCTGCCGTCCGGCGCCCTGATCGTGTGGTGCGTGACCCTGCTGGCGATCGCCGTGTACGCTGCCGGGCCGAAACGGAACAAGTTCTGAAATCGCTTTGAACGAGATTTGCGAACGCGCGCTTGTGCGTTCGCAAATTCCGGCGAAGTATTGCTGTTAAAATTTTAGCAATACTTGTGTTCGCTTGACCTCGCCGGAGAATCGCATGAGCCGCCCGAATAGCACGCGAGAGCATTATCAAACTTATGTCTGGTTTCTCGAGGCGGCGGAAAAGGGCAACCCCTACGCCCAGTTCAACCTGGGGCTGCTCTACAAGAAAGGCGAATGCGTCGAGCGCGATTACGGCTCCGCCTTCAAATGGCTGCGCGAAGCCGCCCTCCAGGGCATCGCCTACGCCCAGAACCACCTCGGTTCCCTCTACTACAACGGCCGCGGCGTCGAACAGGATGACGCCGAAGCCGCCCACTGGTTCCGCAAGGCCGCCGAACAGGGCGACCCGTCCGCCCAGCAGAATCTGGGCCAGATGTTCCGCCGTGGCCGCGGCGTCGAGCAGAACGACGAACTGGCCTTCGCCTGGTTCTACCGCGCTGCCGAACAGGGCGTGCCCTCGGCCCAGGCCCTGCTCGGCGAATGCTACCTGCAGGGGCTCGGCGTGCCCGCCAACACCGCGCTGGCGCTGGCCTGGCTGCGCAAGGCCGCGGTGCAGGGCGAGCGCAGCGCCCAGCACAACCTCGGCCTGATGTACAAGTACGGCCAGGGCGTGGACGCCAGCGACGTGCTGGCCACCGGCTGGTTCCGCCACGCCGCCGAGCAGGGCAGCCCCTGCGCCCAGCGCATGATGGGCCTGGCCTACCTGGAAGGCGGCGGCGTGCGCGC
>NZ_SPVF01000188.1 GCF_004614185.1 Zemynaea arenosa
GCCTGATGCGGGGCGCTGCCCGCGCCCGCGGCCCAAGGACGGCCGCGCAGCGCGGCGCGAGGCGTACTGCCCGGCAGCGCGCCGTGCAGCTTACTTCTTCACCTTCGCGAAATCCCCGGCGGACACGATGTTGATGTTCTCCGGCTTCACATACTCCCGCAGCGCCGCATTCACATCCGCCAGCTTGACGGCATTGACCCGCTCCTCCAGCTGCTGGTCGAACGCCATGGTGCGCCCGTAGTTCAGATATGCCGCCAGCTGGGAGGCCAGCACCGCATCGTCGGTCCGGTTGACCTGCTGCGCACGCAGCCAGCCCTTCTTGGCCTCGGCCAGCTCCGCCTCGGTGAAGCCATCCTTCAGCGCCAGCGTCAGCTCATCGCGCAGGGCCGCTTCCACCTTGGCCGTGTTCTCCGGCGCCGAAATCGCATACGCCAGCCACATGCCTGCCGCATCCTGCGCCGGCACCGACAGATCCGAGCCGATCCCGTACGACAGGCCTTCCTTCTGGCGGATACGGTTGGCCAGGCGCGAGCTCAAAGCACCGCCACCCAGCATGTAGTCCGCCATCAGCAGCGCCGGGTAGATCTTGGCGTCGTCCTTCATCGGCAGCGGCAGCACCGCGAACAGCATGCTGTTGGCCTTGTCCGGCGTTTCCATCTTCATGGTCTGCGCATTGACGGCCTTGAACTCGCGCGGCACCCGCACGTAGCCGCGCGCCGCCTTCCAGTCGCCAAACAGCTTGCCCATCTGCGCCTTGAAGGCTGCGGCGTCGAAGTCGCCCACTGCCACCACGGACGCGTGGTCCGCGCCGTAGAACTCCTTGTGGAAGGCCTTCACGTCATCCAGCTTGACCGCCTTCTGTTCCGCCAGCGCTTCGGTCAGCGACAGGGTGTGCTTGACGTGCCCCGCCGGGAACGGATCGAGCATGCGCTGGAAGGCGTTGGAGGCCAGCGGCATCGGTTCCGGGATGGCCTGCTCGGTGTTGCCCACCGTGGCGCGCTGGAACTCGGCGAAATCCGCATCGGCGAAGGCAGGCTTGCGCAGCATCTCGGCCACCAGCTCCATCACGGCCGGGAGGTTGCCACGCGTGGTGCGCACGCGCACGGTCACGCCTTCCGCATCGCCGCCCACGCGCACCTGGGCCTTCAGCTTGTCCCACGCGTCCTTCAGTTCCTGGCGCGGGTGCAGCTGGGTGCCGTAATCCAGCAAGTTGGCAGTGAAGGTGCCCACGGTCTGCTTGCCAGCCAGCGCCTCGGCGGAGCCGGTGCGCAGGCGCAGGGCCACGTTCACCACCTCCCCTTTGGTCTTCTTGGGCAGCAGCGCGCCATTCATGCCATTGGCCAGCGTGAAGCGCGTGGTGCGGGACTCGATGTTGGCCGGCGACGGATCGAAGGCTTCGCCCTGGGCCACGGCGGCGCGGCCATGGTAGTCCTTGACCAGGCTGGCGATGTCCGGCGTCGACGGAATCGTCGCGCGGTCCGGCGTGTCGGTCGGCACGAAGCGGCCGACCGTGCGGTTGGCCGGCTTGAAGTACTTGTCGGCGGCGGCCTGCACGGCCTTTGCGTCCACCTTGGCCAGGCGGTCACGCTCGATGAAGAACAGGCGCCAGTCGCCCGCCGCCATCGACTCCGTGAGCGCGATGGCCAGGCGCGCCGTATTGCTCTGCGCGAGTTCGATGTCCTTGTCGATGGCGGCTTTGGCGCGCGCCACTTCGGCGTCGGTCACCGGGTTGGCCTTCAGGTCTTCCAGCACCGTGAGCATCGCGTTCTGCGCCGGTTCGAGCGGCTGGTCCTTGGTCACGGTGGCGCCGAAGATGCGGTAGCCCGGCTCCAGGTTGCTGACGGTGATCGCCTCGATCTTGGTGGCCAGGTGCGTGTCGACCAGCGCCTTGTGCAGGCGGCCGGACGGCTGGTCCACCAGCACGCGCGACAGCACGCGCAGCGCGGCGGCATCCTCGTGGCCCGAGGGCGGCACGTGGTAGCCCGCGGCCACGTACTGGGTGCCGCCGGTACGGCGCACGGTCACGGCGCGCTCGCCGTCCTGCACCGGTTCCTCGGTGTAGGTCGGCTCCAGCACACGCTTCGGTTTCGGGATGCGGCCGAACTTCTCGGCGACTTCCTTGAGCACCTTGGATTCGTCGATGCGGCCCGCGACCATCAGCACCGCGTTGTCCGGCTGGTAGTAGCGGTGGTAGAACGCGCGCAGGTGGTCGATGTTCACGTGCTCGATGTCCGAGCGCGCGCCGATGGTGGACTTGCCGTAGTTATGCCAGTCGTAGGCGACCGCCTGCAGGCGGTCGGTGGTGACGCTCACCGGATCGCTCTCGCCCATCTCGAATTCATTGCGCACCACGGTCATCTCGCCCTGCTTGGCCTTGTCGTTCCACAGGTCGGCCTGGGCGATACGGGCGTTGACCATGCGGTCCGCCTCCAGCGCCAGCATGGTCGAGAGATTGGCTTCGTTGGCCGGGAAGGTGGCGTAGTAATTGGTACGGTCGAACCAGGTGGTGCCGTTGAAGTCCGCGCCGAGGGACTTGAACACTTCCACCGGTGACGAGGTGCCCTTCTTGACGCCGAAGTTGGCGCTCGGCTTGAACAGCAGGTGCTCCAGCAGGTGGGCCATGCCGGTTTCGCCGTAGTTCTCGTGGCGCGAACCGACCATGTAGATGATGTTGGTGGTCATGGTGGACTGCGACGGGTCCGGGAACAGCAGCACGCGCAGGCCGTTGGCCAGGCGGTACTCGGTGATGCCCTCCACCGAGGTCACCTTGACGGGCGCGCCAGCCTTGACGGCCACGGGCTTGTCCGCTACGGTCGGCCCTGCAGCGAACGCGGGAGACAGCAGACCGGCCGACAGCATTAATACGGTCAAGAGTTTCACGACATCCCTTTCATGAATTTTTTGTGTCAGCGATATTGCCCGACGCTTTTACAAAATGCAACGATGGAGAAACAACAATGCAACCACTCAAGAGCACTCTGCTGACGATCGCCCTCGCGGCGGCCGTGCCGGTCTCGGCCCAGACCATGAAACCGGGCCTGTGGGAAGTGGCGACCCAGATCCAGTCCGCCAACGGCCAGGTCGAGCAGGCCATGGCGATGGCGCAGCAGCAGATGAAGACGATGTCGCCCGAGCAGCGCAAGATGATGAACGACATGATGGCCAAGAACGGGGTCAGCCTGTCGGGTAACGGGGTGACGGCCAAGGTCTGCATCACCAAGGAGATGGCGGCGCGCAACGACGCGCCGATCCAGACGCAGAACGGCTGCACCAGCACGCACTCGCCGATCGTCAACGGGAAGATGAAAGTGAGCTACAGCTGCGCGCAGCCGAAGTCGAGCGGCGAAGGCGAGCTGACGTTCGAAGGCGACAAGGCCTACCGGATGACCATGCGCTCGACGGGGGTGCAGGGGGCGACCGGGGAGATGACGATGAGCGGCAACGGGCGCTGGCTCGGCAGCGATTGCGGCTCGATCAAGCCGGTCACGCGCTGAGCGAAGCCTGGGTTGCGGGAGCGAAACGTGCGACCCGGCCCGGCGGCCGCGTACTGCACACCGTGCGCGGTGCGGCACCAGTCCGGGCGGCGC
>NZ_SPVF01000265.1 GCF_004614185.1 Zemynaea arenosa
GCGCAGCGGGTGCTGTACCGCACCCACCCGGCCGCGTGGGCGCTGGCTGCCATCGCCGCGGCGTGCCTGGCGGCGGCGGGCGGCGTCGCCTGGCTCACCGTGCAGCAGCAGAAAACCTTTGAAGAACAGCTGGCGGTGGCCAACGCGCGCCACGCGCCGGTGGCCGTGGCCCCGGTGGCCACGCAAAAGGTGAACATCCCCGCCGCCCAGGCCACCGCCGTCAACACGGCCGTCCTGCAGCTCAATCTCCCGTGGCGCGACCTGCGCGATGCCGTGGCCGAAGCCACCCCGCCCACCATCGCGCTGCTGGCGCTGGAGCCGGACGCGCGCCGCCGCACCGTGCGCATCACCGCCGAAGCCAAGGACAGCGAAGGCATGATCGGCTACATCGAACTGCTGAAGAAGGAAGAGCTCTTCAACGACGTGGCCCTGCTGCGCCACGAGACCAACGACATCGACCCCAACAAGCCGTTGCGCTTCCAGGTCGAAGCCTCGTGGTCCGCACCCGCGCGGGGGATGCCATGAAGGCCATGAAGGCGCTGAACTTCGCCTCGGTCGGCCTGCGCCTGCGCGTGGCCGCCTCCACCCTCGGCCCGGTGGCCACCATCGGCCTCGTGGTACTGGTGCTGTCCGCGCTGGCCCTCGGCTGGCTGGTGCCGCGCCGCCTCGCGCTGGCGGACCAGAACCGGGTCGCGCTGGCTGCGGCCGCATTGCCGCCCCCGGCGATCAAGACGATCGCGCCGCCCGCCACCGCCAACGACAACCTGGTCCTGTTCTACAAGAGCCTCGGCGAGCGCCGCTACGCCGAGCTGCAGGTGCGCACCCTGTTCGGCCTCGCCGCCAAGACCGGCCTCACGCTGCGCCAGGGGGAATACAAGTCCGGCTACGACCGCGCCGCCGGCGTGGCCACCTACCAGATCATGCTGCCGGTGAAAGGATCGTACAAGGCGGTGTGGCAGTTCGCCATGCTGGCCCTGTCCGCGATTCCGTTTGCCTCGCTGGACGACATCAGCTTCAAGCGCGAAGCCATCGGCGACGCCGCCGTGGAAGCGCGCCTGCGTTTCACCCTCTACCTGGCACCCGGAGGTCAGCCATGATCCTGCGGCTGCGTGACACCTTAATTCTGGCGCCCGGAGGCCAGCCATGAAGCCGCGCCACATCGGCATGGGCCTGGCGCTGGCCATCGCGGCCGGGCTGGTGATCTTTGGCGACCGCACGCCGGACACCGGGATTGCCGAACCAGTGCAGCGCGCCGCCGCGCCGCACCTGCCAACCACGCCATCGCCCGCGGGTCCGTCTCCGGCCACCGCAAGCAGCAGCGCCGCGCCGGCCGACGTCGCCATCGCCCGCCTGATCCCGCGCGACGAATTGATGGGCGCCGACAGCGACGACAGTGAATCGGCCTTCCTGAGCCAGAACTGGACGCCACCGCCACCGCCTGCGCCTGCGGGCCCGCCCCCGCCACCACCCGAGCCCACCGCACCGCCGCTGACCTACGTCTTCATCGGCAAGGCGCGCTCCGCGGCCGGGTGGGAGGTCTACCTGACCCAGGGCGAACGCGTCATGCTGGTGAAGCAGGGCGACGTCCTCGATAACACCTGGCGCGTGGACAGCATCGCGCCGCCGAACATGACCCTGACCTATCTGCCGCTGAACCAGGTCCAACAGCTGAATATTGGAGTCACCGAATAATGGGGAGCCCCTTCATCCAACGACTGCGCAACCTGGCCGCGCCGCCGCTGCTGGCGCTCGCGCTGCTGGGCTGCGCCGGCCAGATGGCCTACCGCGACAGCCAGTCCCTCGCCCGGGAAGACAAGATCGAGGCCGCGTTGGGCAAGCTGCAGGAAGCGATTGCCGCCGACCCGCAGAATCCGCAGTTCCGCACCGCCTACCTGCAACTGCGCGACCGCTATGCGACCCGCTACGTCAACCAGGCCATGCGTGAGCTGGAGAATGGCCAGACCGACCAGGCGGCCGCCGACTTCCGGCGCGCCTTGGCGATCGACGCGGGCCACGAGCGTGCGCGCCAGGGCCTGCGCGCCCTGGAAGCCGATGCGCGCCTGGGTCGCCGCTTGGCCGATGCGCAGGGCGCCTTCGACCGCAAGGACTATGCCGCCGCGCGCAGCATCGCGGAAGACATCATGACCGAGCGCCCGCAGTACGAACCGGCGCGCCAGCTGCTGTCCCAGATCGACGAACTGGCGTCGCAGACCAATGGCGAGGCCTCGCTGGCGGCCGCCTACAAGCAGCCGGTCACTATCGAATTCCGCGACGCTCCGCTCAAGCAGGTGTTCGAGGTGCTGTCGCGCCGCTCCGGCCTGAACTTCCTGTTCGATAAGGACGTGAAGACCGACCAGCGCACCTCCATCTTCCTGAAGAACAGCACCGTGGAAGCGGCCATCGATTCGCTCCTGCTCACCAACCAGCTGGAGCAGCGCGTGATGGACCCGAACACCATCCTGATCTATCCGAACCTGCCGCAGAAGCAGAAGGAATACCAGCAGATGGTGGTCAAGACCTTCTACCTCGCCAACGCCGAGGCCAAGTCGGTGGCCAATACGCTGAAGACCATCCTCAAGTCGCGCGACGTGGTGGTGGACGAAAAGCTCAACCTCCTGATCGTGCGCGACAGCCCGGAGGCGATCCGCCTGGCCGAGAAGCTGGTGGCGCTGCAGGACATCTCGGAGGCCGAGGTGATGCTGGAGGTGGAGATCCTGGAGATCAACCGCAGCCGCCTGACGGAGCTGGGCATTTCCTGGCCCGAGAAGCTGGCGCTGGCGCCGCTCATCACAGGGGACAGCCCGATCACCATCGCCGAGCTGAAAGGCCTGAACAGCTACAACGTGGGCGTGTCCGGCGTGGCCGCCAGCGTCAACGCGCACGGCACCGCGGACAACAGCAACCTGCTGGCCAACCCGCGCATCCGCGTGCGCAACAAGGAGAAGGCCAAGGTCCTGATCGGGCAGAAGATCCCGAATATCACCACCACCGTGTCGCCGGGCGCGAACGGCTTCGCGTCCGAGTCGATCAACTACGTGGACGTGGGCCTGACCCTGAACGTGGAGCCGACCATCTACCTGAATAACGAAGTGGGCATCCGCGTGGCGCTGGAAGTCTCCAACGTGATCGGCAAGACGCCGCTGACTTCGGGCGCGGTGGCCTACACCATCGGCACGCGCCAGGCCAGCACCTTTCTGCAGTTGAAGGACGGCGAGAACCAGGTACTGGCGGGCCTGATCAACAAGGAAGAACGCAACGGCAAATCCGGCCTGCCGATTTTGTCCGAGGTGCCACTGCTGGGCCGCCTGTTCGGCAGCGGGACGGACGACAGCTCCAAATCCGAGATCGTGCTGTCGATCACGCCGCACCTGATCCGCAGCGTGCAGCGGCCGCCCGCGTCGGCGTCCGAATTCGTGGCTGGAACCGAGACCAGTTTCCGCCGCCGCCCCGACACCACGCCGCGCCAGAGCGCGGTGCCGGTGCAGCCGGGGCAGACCGGGACCGTGGCTCCGGCCATCCGCCCGGGCGTCGCCAATATCCCGCCGACCGCGCAGCAACCGGTCACGCCGGCGGTGGTC
>NZ_SPVF01000143.1 GCF_004614185.1 Zemynaea arenosa
GAGCGGGGGGCGCCGAGCCGGGGCGCCGAGCCGGGGTGCCGAGCCGAAAGCGCCAAGCCGGACGCGCCACGCCCCCAAAAAAGCCTGCCTTTGTTGCCGCTCTACCAGCTTGGTCGGGTAGAATGGCGCTTGCCTTCAGCCCTTTCCCATACCGATGAGCGCAGCACTCGATTCCCTCTCCGTCGCCCAATACCTCGCCGATCATCCCGACTTCTTCGAAGAGCACGCCGGCCTGCTCGGCCAGGTGAAGCTGTCCAGTCCGCTCACGGGCAAGGCCGTCTCGCTGCAGGAGCGCCAGATGGAAGTCATGCGCGACAAGTACAAGGCGCTGGAACTGCGCATGGCCGAGCTGATCCGCGTGGCGCAGGACAATGCGGCGATCGCCAACCGTTTCCATGGCTGGACCCAGGCGCTGCTCAAGTCGCGCACGGCAGACGACCTGCCGCGCGTGCTGGTGGACAGCCTGCAGCAGGCCTTCCACGTGCCGCAGGCCACCATCCGCCTGTGGAACCTGGCCGCCGAGCACGGCGGCGCCTGGTACACCGCCGGCGTGTCGGACGATGCGCGCATCTTCGGCGCCAGCCTGCTGGCCCCCTACTGCGGCAGCAACCACGACTTCGAGGCAGTGCGCTGGCTGGACGATGCCGCCAGCGTGCAGTCGACCGTGATCCTGCCGCTGCGCGACGGCGACACCTGCTTCGGCCTGCTGATTCTCGGCTCGCCCGACCCGCAGCGCTTCTCGGCCAGCATGGGCACCGACTTCCTGGTGCACATCGGCGAAACGGCGAGCGCCGCCCTCGCGGGTTTGCGCGGCTGACATGAGCGCCAAGGCAGACTGGGTCGCGCAATACCTGGCCCAGCTGCGCACGCAGCGCAAGCTGTCCGAGCACACGGTTCTCAACTACGGGCGCGACTTGCGCGAGCTGCTCGCCGGCACCGAAGGCAAGGACTGGCCCGCCGTCACCCACGCCGACATCCGCCGCCTGGCCGCGGCTATGCATGGGCGCGCGCTCGAGCCGCGCTCCATCGCGCGCCGCCTCTCCGCCTGGCGCGGGTTCTTCAAATGGCTGTCGTTCCAGATCGCGCTGCCGGGCAATCCGGTGGAAGGCGTGCGCGCCCCAAAGCGGGCCAAGATCCTGCCCAAGGCCCTGTCGGTGGACGACGCCGTGCACCTGGTCGGCAGCGACGCGCGGGCCCATGCGGAACCGGACGCGGCTGAGCTGTGCAACCGCGCCATGTTCGAGCTGATGTATTCGAGCGGGCTGCGGGTGTCCGAACTGGCCGGGCTGGACGCCGGCTACGCCAGGGAGGCGCTGGGCTGGATCGACCGCGCGGCGGGCGAGGCCGTGGTCACCGGCAAGGGCAACAAGATGCGCCGCGTGCCCGTCGGCAGCCATGCGCTGGCGGCGCTGGATGCCTGGCTGACCGTGCGCCCGGCCCCGCGCGACGGCAGCAATGCCCTGTTCGTCTCCAGCCGCGGCACCCGCATCTCGCCGCGCGTGGTGCAGCTGCGGCTGAAGGCGCATGCGCTCCAGGTCGGCACCGCCGTGGACGTGCACCCGCACGTGCTGCGCCACTCGTTCGCCTCGCATGTGCTGCAGTCCTCGGGCGACCTGCGGGCGGTGCAGGAGATGCTCGGGCACGCCAGCATCGCGTCTACCCAGGTCTACACCGCACTGGATTTCCAGCATCTTGCCAAGGTCTATGATCAAGCCCATCCACGGGCAAAATCAAAGTAGGCACATGATGTGGATCAAGCAAGCGTGCGCGGCTTGGTAGCACATTGGGAAATCCGGCATAATCCGTCGATTCGCGTCCCCCACCACCCAGCTCGACATGGCACTCACCCCGACCACCATCCTCACCGGCTTCCTCGGTGCCGGCAAGACCACCCTCCTCAACCGCATCCTGCGCGAGGACCATGGCTTGCGCATCGCCGTCATCGAGAACGAATTCGGCCAGGAGAACATCGACAACGAGATCCTGGTGCAGGACACCGGCGAACAGATCGTCGAGATGAATAACGGCTGCGTCTGCTGCACGGTGCGCGGCGACCTGATCGAGGCCTTGACCACCCTGGCCCGCAAGCGCGACGCCGGCGAGCTGCACTTCGACCGCGTGGTGATCGAAACCACCGGCCTGGCCAACCCGGGCCCGGTGGCACAAACCTTCTTCGTGGACGAGGAAGTGAACGCCCACTACATGCTGGACGCCGTGGTCACCGTGGTCGACGCCCGCCACGCCATGCAGCAGCTGGACGAGCACGAGGAGGCCCAGCGCCAGGTCGGCTTCGCTGACACGATGCTGCTGTCCAAGACCGACCTCGTGAATCCGGAGGAACTGGACGCGCTGGAAACCCGCCTCAAGCGCATCAATCCGCGCGCGCCGATCGGCCGCTCGGATTTCGGCGTGGTGCCGATCGCCGAGGTGCTGGACATCAAGGGCTTCAACCTGAACGACAAGCTGGAGCTCGACCCGGACTTCCTCGCCGCCGAGGAACACGCGCACGAGCACCATCACGACCACGACCACGAGCACGGCGAGCACTGCAACCACCCCTCGCATCAACACGCTCAGCACGACCACCACCACAGCCACCACACGGACGACATCGCCGCCTTCGTGTTCAAGAGCGAGCGCGCCTTCGATCCTGAGCGGCTGGACAACTTCCTGGGCAGTCTGGTGCAGGTGTTCGGGCCCAAGATGCTGCGCTACAAGGGCGTGCTGCTGATGCACGGCACCGACCGCAAGGTGGTGTTCCAGGGCGTGCACCAGATGATGGGCAGCGACCTCGGCCCGAAATGGGGCGAGACCGAGGCGCGCGGCAGCAAAATGGTGTTTATTGGTAAAAATTTACCAAAAGACGTCTTTATTCGCGGATTGGAACAATGTTTGGTATAAACTACTCCGGTTTTGTGATGCACGGGGTAACGACCGGCGGTATCTGAGGCACGGTGCTATCCCCGCATTGATGTGAACAGCGACGGGATGGCCAAAATGAAGGAAACCGTGACGAAAACCGCAAAGAAGACGGCAGCGACCGCCGTTGTGGGAGCCACCCGGAAATCCGGCGGCACGTTGAAAACCGCGGCCACGCTGGCGAAGAAGCTGACCGGCGGCCTGAAGGCGGCGCCCAAGGTCAAGGCCAAGGCGGCCTCCGAGGTCCCGGCGGTCAAGCCCGCCACCCGCAGCAGTGCGGCCAAGGGCGGCCAGGCCACTGCGGTGAAGACCGCGAAGGCCACCGCGAAACCGGCCAAGGCAGCCGCCAAACCCGTGGCCAAACCGGCCCCCAGGACCGCAGCCAAACCGGCTGCGAAAGGCGCAGCGAAGCCGGCTGCGAAACCGGCCGCCAAGCCGGCCGCCAAACCGGCGGTGAAAGCGGCCAAACCGGCCGCGAAACTGGCGGCCAAATCATCGGCGCAACCCGCCGCCGCCAAACCGGCCGCCAAAGGCAGCAAGGCCGCGGCACCCGCAGGGAAAGCAGCACCAGCCAAGGCAGCAGGCCGGAGCGCCGCCAGGCCCGCCGCCAAAGCGGTGCGTACGGC
>NZ_SPVF01000033.1 GCF_004614185.1 Zemynaea arenosa
GCGCCTTGGCCGGCCGGTGGGGCTGTGGGGCCTGCGCCTGGGCGGCTTGCTGGCGCTGGACTGCGCGGCCGCACTGCAGCCCGCGCGCCTGCTGCTGTGGCAACCGGTCCTGGATGGCAAAGGCTTCCTGACCCAGTTCCTGCGCCTGCGGGTGGCGGGCGACATGCTGGGCGAAGGCGGCGCCACCGAAGGCGGCACCGGCGCCCTGCGCGCCCAGCTGCAAGGCGGAACGCCGCTGGAGATCGCGGGCTACGAACTGGCCCCGGCCCTGGCCGCGTCGCTGGACGCCATCAGCGCCGCCAAAGTGAATCCGCCCTGCCCGGTCGACTGGATCGAGGTGGTGGTCAGCAGCGAACGCCCGCTGCCCCCGGCCGCGGCGCGCGTGAGCGCGGGCTGGGAAACACAAGGCATCACGGTACGCACAGCCCTGGTGCCGAACGCGCCATTCTGGAGTACCCAGGAAATCGAGGAAAGCCCGGCCATGGCCGCAGCCACGGTGGAACTGCTGCAGGGAGTGCCGGCATGATGCGCGACGAAGCCCCGCTCCACACCGGCGCCGCCTACCGCGATGAAGCGCTGACGTTCGACTGCCGCGGCGAGCAGCTGTTCGGCATCGCCAGCCTGCCCGCGGCCCCGGCCAGCGCGCCCACGCGCGGCGTGCTGGTGGTCGTTGGCGGCCCGCAGTACCGCGCGGGCAGCCACCGCCAATTCACCCTGCTGGCGCGCGCGCTGGCGCATCAGGGCATCCCCGTGCTGCGCTTCGACTACCGCGGCATGGGCGATAGCGACGGCGCCCTGCGCACCTTCGAGGACGTCAACGACGACCTGCGCGCGGGTGTGGACGCCCTGTGCCGCCATGTGCCATCGCTGCGCGAGGTGATCATCTGGGGTCTGTGCGACGGCGCCACCGCCGCCGTGATGTACGCCCCGGCCGATCCGCGCGTGACCGGCCTGGTGCTGCTCAACCCCTGGGTGCGCAGCGTGGAAGGCGCGGCCCGCGCGACCCTCAAGCACTACTACGGCCGCCGCCTGCTGGACCGCGCGCTGTGGACCAAGATCGCCACCGGGCGCTTCGACTACCGCGCCGCCGCCGGCTCGCTGCTGCGCATCGTGCGCGATGCACTGAAGCCACGGCCTGCCTCCGCCGCACCGGTCGCAGGCGCCGATGCGGCGCCGAGTGGCCCGCTGCCCGACCGCATGCTGCACTACGCGGAGCGCTTCACGGGCCGCGTGCTGCTGATCATCAGCGGCAACGACCTCACCGCGCAGGAATTCACCGACGCGACGCAAGCCTCGCCGCGCTGGCGCGCCCTGCTCGGCGGCCCGCGCGTGAGCCGCCAGCGGCTGGATCCGGCCGACCACACCTTCTCGCGGCGCGCCTGGCGTGACCAGGTCGCCGCATGGACCGCCCAATGGGTCAACGAACAGGAACCGAAGCAGGTGACCGCACCATGAAGCGCGTATTGATGATCGCCTACCACTTCCCGCCCTTGCGAGGCAGCAGCGGGATCCAGCGCACCCTGAAGTTTGCGCAGTACCTGCCGCAGGCGGGCTGGCTGCCGCTGGTGCTGTCGGCCCATCCGCGCGCCTACCAGCAGACCGGCGACGACCAGCTCAAGGACATTCCGGCCGAGGTCGAGGTCAAGCGCGCCTTCGCGCTCGATTCGGCGCGCCACCTGGCCATCGGCGGCCGCTATCCGCGCTTCTTCGCGCTACCGGACCGCTGGGTGAGCTGGTGGCTGGGCGGTGTGCCGGCCGGCCTCTCCCTGCTCAAGCGCCGCCGCGCCCAGGCAATCTTCTCGACCTACCCGATCGCCACCGCGCACCTGATCGGCCTCACGCTGCACAAGCTCACCGGCCTGCCCTGGATCGCGGACATGCGCGATCCGATGACCGAGCCGCACTACCCGCCCAATCCAGTGGTGCGCAAGTGGGTCGGCTGGGTCGAGCGCAAGACCGTGCAGCATGCGACCCGCATCGTGTGCACCACGCCGGGCACCATCGAGAAGTACCGCAAGCGCTACCCGGACCTGCCGGCCGACCGCTTCGTCCTGATCGAAAACGGTTTCGACGAAGAGAATTTCACCGAAGCCGAAGCGCAGGGCGTGGCCGCGCCGGCGCCCGGGCCCCTGCACCTGATCCACAGCGGCATCGTGTACCCGTCCGAGCGCGACCCCACGGTGCTGTTCGAGGCGCTGGGCGAGCTGCTGGCCAGAGGCGCCATCGGCCCGGACACGCTGCGCATCACGCTGCGCGCCACCGCGCACGACGAGCTGGTGAACAGCCTGATTGAGAAATACGGCATTGGCAGCATCGTGCAGGTGGCCCCGCACGTGGCCTACCGCACCGCGCTGGCCGAGATGCTGGGTGCGGGTGGCCTGCTGGTGCTCCAGGCCAGCAACTGCAACCAGCAGATTCCGGCCAAGCTGTATGAATACCTGCGCGCGCGCCGTCCGATTCTCGCGCTCACCGATCCCATAGGGGACACCGCCGCGACCCTGCGCGCGGCCGGTGTCGACACCATCGCGCCCCTGGACAACAAGGAAGCCATCATGGAAATGATCCTCAACTTCATGCGCCTGGTGGCGGAAGGCCGGGCGCCCTTGCCCACGCCGTCCGTGGTCGCGGCCAATTCGCGGCGCGCCCGCTCGCTGCAGCTGGCGGCCCTGCTGGACGAAGTCACCGCCAGCCCGGCCGCCGCGATGGCGCGCGCGCAGGAGGCAGTGCGATGAAAGCTCACTATCTGCTGGCGGGCGCGCTGCTGGCCGCCGCGGTCTGTGCACCGGCGTGGGCGGCACCGGGCAAGGCGACCGATCCGATCCTCACCAACCATGGCCGCAAGAGCCCGTGCGGGGAACTGCACAACGCCTTCGGCCCATGGGATTACCGCGAAGGGAACATCGACAACCGCGTGAACATCGTGCTGTCGGTGCACTTCCCGGCTGAAGTCGAGAACAACGAGCGCGGTGCGCGCGGCAGCCTGGGCGCCGACATGGACTACACCCTGCGCGCGCTGCCCAACTACATTCCGGCGCTGCTGGCGATGGCGCGCCAGGCCAAGAAGGAGCGCACCCTGCAGCCGGCGGGGGCGCACTATCCGGTCGAGTGCTATTTCGAGCGCGCGATGCGCTTCCAGCCGAAGGACGCGGCGGTGCGCACGGCCTATGCGAACTGGCTGCGCGAGCAGGGCCGCGACAACGATGCGCGCGCGATGTACCTCGCCGCAGTGGAACTCACACCGGGCAATGCGGCGGCCAACTACAACGTGGGGCTGCTGTACTACCGCGCCAAGGACTACGAGAAGGCCAACCTGTACGCGCACCGCGCGTATGCGCTCGGCTTCCCACTGCCGGCGCTGAAAAACCTGCTGGTCAAGGAAGGCAAATGGGCCGACGTGACCGACGAACAGCTCGACCTGCCCGACAACGCGAAGAAGGCGGCCGCGGAAGCCGCCGAGGCCACGTCTGATGCCGCGGCACCTGGCACCAGCGCGAAGGGCGACACGCCGGCCGCCAGCGGCCCGGCGCCCGCCCTGGC
>NZ_SPVF01000213.1 GCF_004614185.1 Zemynaea arenosa
ATCGGATTCAGCGCCTGCTGCGGCGGCCTTGGCGGCCTTGGCGGCCTTGGCGGACTGCGCGGCGGAAGCGGCGGTGCCGGTGCTGTCAGTGCCAGCGGCGGCCTGTTCGGCGGCGATCTGGGCCTTGGTGCGGCGCTTGGGCTTGGCCGGAGCGTCGGCAGCGGGAGCGGCGGCGGGGGTATCTTGCTTGTCAGTTGGTTCCATTATTCGTTTCTTCTTCAGGCACTGGCGTTATCGGTTCCTCGGCTTGCGCCGCCGCGACCGCTTCAGGGAATTCGTCTTCGATGGCCGCTTCGATCACGGCCTCGGCAAGTTCTAGGTTGGCGACCAGGTCTTCCGGGTCGGCATTCGCTACTTCAGGTGGCAATTCGGCGATGGCCCCGGCGGTATCGCCCGCCTCGCCTTCGTTCGGCGCGCCACGCACGCCGCCCACCGCGTCAGCGGCCGCCGCATCCGCGGCACCCGCCGCGTCCTCGCCAGCCACCGCGACCTGTGCGGCGACGGCCTGCGCGGCCTCGTCTTCGTCCTGCACGGCGCGGTCAAAGCTTTCCTGCAGCGCCGCCTCCAGCATATCCAGCCTGGCCCCCGCATCGGGCGCGCCAGCCAGCTGCTGCAACGGCGGCAGCTGCGCCAGCGACTGCAAGCCCAGGTCATCCAGGAACTGCCGGGTGGTGCCGAGCAGCGCCGGACGCCCCACCACTTCGCGATGGCCGACCACGTCGATCCAGCCACGGTCCTCCAGCGACTTGATGATCTGCGAGTTCACCGCCACGCCGCGAATCTCTTCGATATCCCCGCGCGTGACCGGCTGCCGGTAAGCGATGATCGCCAGCGTCTCCAGCGTGGCCCGCGAATAGCGCGGCGGCTTTTCTGGATTCAGGCGGTCGAGATACGCCTTCATCTCCGGCCGGCTCTGGAAGCGCCACCCGCTGGCCAGGCTCACCAGCTCGATCCCGCGCTCGGCCCAATCGTTCTTGAGTTCCTCCAGCACCACGCGGATCTTGTCCAGCTCGATGCCCTCGCCCAGCGGCTCGCCATCCTCGTCGACATCCACGAACAGCTTGCGCAAGGCGTGCACCGTCATCGGTTCCCGTGCACACAGCAGGGCCGTCTCGAGGACCTTCTTCGCCTCATCAGTATTCATCACGATGTCGACAACGCCACAGAACGTTAGACACACCCAGCATCAACGAAGAGCAGCAGCCGTCGCGGCGGCTGCCGTCAAGGAATCAAGTTGTCGTCGATACTGGAATCCGGGCCAGGGCAGGCGCGCCATGGGCGGGAGAGCTACGGGCGGCGCGGGGAGGCCGCTTTCAATGAGCAGCAGTCAAGACTGCCAATCCGGGGCCATTGTACCTGATAAAACCCGAAATTGGACAAGTTCAGTCGAGCGGGGCGTCCGTCAGTGTGCGGCCAGGCGCTCGGCCAGGATCGCGGACACGCCCACGAAGGCCGGGTATTCTGCCGTAATGACATACACCGGCACGCGCGCCAGGTAGGCGGCAAAGCGCCCCTTGTGCTCGAAGCGCGCGCGAAACGACGAGCGTTCGAAGCGCTCGCCCAGCTTGGGGACGATGCCGCCGCCGATGTAGACGCCGCCGGTGGCGCCCAGCGTCACGGCGAGGTTGCCGGCCACGGTGCCGAGCATGCCGCAGAAGGCTTCCACGACCTGGTCGCACAGGGCGCACTCGCCGGCCAGGGCGCGGCGGGTGATCTCGGGGGCCTTGATGTTCTCTTCCGCCTGGCCCCGGATCGCGCACAGGGCGCGGTAGATCAGTTCCAGGCCCACGCCGGACAACAGGCGTTCGGCGGACACGTGTTCGAATTCGCGCCAGGCGAACTGCAGGATCTGGACTTCGGTCTCGTTGGCGGGGGCGAAGGTGACGTGGCCGCCTTCGCTTTGCAGCGGGGTCCAGCGGGTGCCGCAGGGGATCAGGCCGGAGACGCCGAGGCCGGTGCCCGCACCCACCAGGCCAATGGCGGCGTCCGGGGCCGCGGTGCCGCCGCCCACCTGGCGCTTTTCATTGTCCCGCAGGTGCGGAAGCGACGAGGCGAGCGCGGTGAAGTCGTTTACAACCAGCAGCGTGTCGAAGCCCAGCTCAGTGCGGACGGCTGCGGTCGAGAACTGCCAGTGGTGATTGGTCATGCGCACGAAGTCGCCGTCGACCGGGTTGGCGATGGCGATGGCGGCGTGGCGGATCTGGCCGTACTGCGCGCGCGGTGCGAGATAGGCGCGCACGGCGTCGGCCAGGGTCGCGTGGTCCGCGCAGGCGAGCACGTCCACAGCTTCCACTTTGCCGGGGCCGGTTTCGAGAGCAAACCGCGCGTTGGTGCCGCCGATGTCGGCCAGCAGGCGCGCCCCGTCTGGGTGGGCAGAAGCGAAAACGGACAGGGAGGCTGCGGAAGTCATGACACGGTTCTGGAAGACGATAAGCAAGCTTACCGATTCTTCACTGTCGCGACAAGACTTTTTTGTAGTTTAGGTACATAGCAGCGGTAGATAAGCTGCTTTACAGGGGCAACTTCACAAAAACTGAAGGTAGTACGACTACGCGGGTGCGTCCACCGTGGCAGTGCCCACGGGGCGCCGGCGACGGCGGGGCAACAGGCACAGGAGGGCACCCAGCGTGCCGAGCCAGCCGATCATGTCGCCCGTGCGGGCGTACAGCGTGGCCCGTCGCGGCCCGGCAGGATCCCCCGGCGCGGAGAGCGCGGCAGCGGGCAGCGGTGCCAGCAGCGTGGTGCCGGGCATGGCGGCGGAAGGCGCCTCGGCGATGATGCGGCCAAACTGGTCGGTGACGGTCAGCAGCCCTTCCCTGGCGGCGCGCACCATGGCGAAGCCGCTTTCCACACCGCGCAGGGCCGACAGGCGGGCAGCATATTCGCCGTCGTCATTGAAGTCCCACGCGGGGACCAGCATCACCTGCGCCCCACGCTGGCCGTAGGCGCGGCCCATCGCGCCGAAGTGCATGTCCTTGCAGATGGCCAGGCCGTAGCTCGTGCTGCCGATGGCGCGCACGTCGAAGGCGTCGCCCGGAGCGAACTCGCGCTCGGGCGGGGCCATGTGGTGCTTGCTGTAGTTGGCGTCCAGGCGGCCGTCCGGGGCGAACAGCCATTCGAGGTTCTGCTTGCGCTGGCCGTCGTCGGTGCCGATGCCGACGGCCAGCCAGACTTTCGTGCGGGCGGCCAGGGTGGACAGGCGGGCCTGCAAGCGCTCGGCCTCGGCGGGCGGGACGACGGCGATCTTCTCCGGCAGCACCACGATGCCGGCGCCCTGCCCGGCCAGCGTTTCCACGTGCCGCTCGTATTGCGCCCAGATGCGCTCGACCTTCCCATGCTTCGTGCGCGGGCCGATGAAGTCGTCGATGACGGCCAGCCCCACGCGGCCGTCTCGGGTCGACGGCACCGCCGGGCTGTGCGCTTGCGGCGCGGCAGAACTCGCCAGTGGTGACACCACAGCCGGGCTTTGAGCCTGCGGCGCAGCCGTGCCGCCTCGCGGCGCCGGCATCGGGGCGGCCGCGAGGCGCACAAC
>NZ_SPVF01000266.1 GCF_004614185.1 Zemynaea arenosa
CGCGCGCGCCGCGTGCTCGGTGCACCCGGCGGCCGCCTGATGTTCACCAGCGGCGCCACGGAAGGCATCCAGACCGCGATCCTGTCCGCGCTGGCCGCGATCCGCGAGCGCCGCACGGCCGGCGAGACCACCGGCACGCTGCTGCTGTACGGCGCCACGGAGCACAAGGCCGTGCCCGAAGCGCTGGCGCACTGGAACCGCCTGCTCGGCACCGGGCTGGAACTGCGTCCGCTGCCGGTCGATGACCAGGGCCGCCACCGGCTCGACGTGCTGCGCGAGCTGGCCCCGCAGACGGCCCTTGTGTGCACCATGGCCGCCAACAACGAGACCGGCGTGATCTCGGACCTGGACGGTATCGCCGCCGTGCTCACCGAGCTGGCGCCGCGTGCGCTGTGGATGGTGGACTGCGTGCAGGCCCTCGGCAAGCTGCCTCTCAAGCTGGGGCAGAGCCGCATCGACTACGCGCCATTCTCGGGCCACAAGCTGTATGCGCCCAAGGGCATCGGCATGCTGTACGTGCGCGAAGGCGCGCCTTTCACGCCGCTGATGATGGGCGGCGGCCAGGAAGGTGGACAGCGCAGCGGCACCGAGAACATGGCGGGGATCGCCGCTTTCGGCGCGGTGCTGGAAGCCCTGGAGCAGGGCGGTACCTTCCGCACCCACGACGAATTGGCGAACATGCGCGCGCGCGTGGCCGCTGCCTTGCAAGAGGCTCTCCCCGGCATCCTGTTCAACGCGCCCTTCGAATACGCGCTGCCCACCACCATCAACTTCTCGGTGCCCGGCGTGACCAGCCGCGAACTGCTGGAACTGTTCGACGCCGCCGGCGTGCGCGTGAGCTCGGGCTCCGCCTGCTCCGCCGCCAAGGCCGCGCCCAGCCACGTGCTGGACGCCATGGGCCTGCCCGCGTGGCGCTCGGGCGCCGCGGTGCGCCTGTCCTACGGCCCCGCCGTCGACGACGCTTTCATCGATGACGCCTGCGCGCGCATCCGCCATTGCGGCCAGGCGCTGCGCGACTGCGGCATGCTGTCGGACAGCGCCCGCGCCGACGCTCCCGCCGCCGTGGTGCAGCTCAATGCCGATGGCGCCTGCACCTGGCTGGTGCGGGATGCCGCCGCCCACGTCGTGATCGATCCGCTGCCGCAGCTGGTGCCGCGCATCGCTGCATTGGTGCGCGGTGGCCGGGCACCGCTGCGCGCCATCGTCGCCACCCATGCGTATGAAGGATTCGAGCAGGCTCGCGACGCTTTGTCGCGCGCACTCGCTGGCCTCCTGTACCGCGCCGAGAGCTCGGATGCCTTGGGCTGGCCAGACGCCAGCGAGAGCGTCACCCTCAGCGGCGGCGCCGTGGTGCATGCCGTCTCGATGGGCACTTTGGTGCTGGCCCGGGTGCCGCGCATTGACGGTGTGCTCGATGGTACCGGCTACCTGGTCGGCCCGCGCAGCGATGCGGGACTGGCCGCGGACCACGTACGCTACGCCTTCACCGGCCCGGCCCTGCTGCCCGGCGGCCTGGCCGCGCACCTGCCGGTCCCGCGCCTGCGTGCCGCTGCGCGCGAACTCGCGACCATCATGCACGGCCAGACCATCCTGTGCGCCTCGCGCATCGCGGGCGCGCCCCCGGTGACGACGCTGGCCGCCGAAGCGCGCAAGCCCGATGCGCTGGCCGAACAGCTGCGTGCCCAGCCCCGCCTTGCCGGCGATGCGGTGCCGCCCATGGACGCACTGGCGCACCTGGACGGCGCCGTCCTCGGCCACTTCCTGGCCACCCATCCGGATGCGCAGCTGGTCGATGTGCGCGAGCCGCATGAAACGCTGGCCGGCGCGGTGCCGGCATGGCATGGCCGCCAGCCGGTGCATGTGCCGCTGTCCCAGCTCGCGGCGCAGCTGCCGCACTGGCTGTCCGGCCCTGCGCGGCCGCTGGTGTTCTTCTGCCGCAGCGGCAACCGCAGCGCGCAGGCGGCCCAGTGCCTGCACCGCCTCGGGTATCGCAATGCGTGGCAGTTGACCGGCGGCCTGGCGCTGGCCGGGACCATCGTGGCCGAGGGAGACGATCACCCGCTCGCCGCCTGACGCCTCGCAAAAGATCCGTTCTTGCGGACCGCACCCGAAAGGGCCGGTCCGTTTTTTTTAGTCATGCGAGCTTGCTTCGTCCTCGCCTTCCAGCGGCGGCAGGGGCACGACATGCTCGGCGTCCGGGTCGACCACCGATTCGATGAACACGCGCCGCACCTTGGGATAGCGCTGCTTGATCCCGCGGTCGATATCGTGAAACAGCTGGTGCACCTGCGCGCGCCCCGCCGCATCGGCCACGTGCAGGCTGATATTCACGAGGATGAAATCAGGCCCCATGTGCATGGTGAGGATTTCGTTGACATCGTCGATCTGCTTCTGCTCTTCCAGCAACGCACGGATGCCCGCCACCACTTCCAGGTTGGCGCTCTCGCCGATCAACAGGCCCTTGGTCTCGCGCGCCAGCCAGAACGCCGTCGCCGCCAGGATGAAGGCGATCACGATCGAGGCCGCACCGTCCCACACCGGGTTCCCCGTGGCCTGCCCGAGCGCCACGCCGATCAGGGCGACCACCAGGCCGAGGAGGGCCGCGCTGTCCTCGAACAGCACGGTGAAGGTGGTCGGGTCCTTGGCCCGTTCCACCGCCTCGACATAGCTGTTGTCCCCTTTGCCACGCCGGAACTCGCGGAAGGCCACCATCCACGACGCACCTTCGAACACGATCGCCACGCCGATCACGAGGTAGTTGATCCACGCGTCTTCCACCGTGGTCGGGTGCCGCAGGTGGTGTACCCCCTCGTAGAACGACACGCCCGCGCCCAGCGCGAACACCAGCAGCGCCACCACGAAGCTCCAGAAGTAGATCTCCTTGCCATGCCCGAACGGGAAACGCGCATCGGCGGGCAGGCGCGCGCGCCGCAGGCCATACAGCAGCAGGATTTCGTTGCCGCAGTCGACCAGCGAGTGCACGCCCTCGGACAGGATGGCCGAGCTGCCGGTGAACCAGGCCGCGACGAATTTGCTGATGGCGATGAGAACATTCCCGGCCAGCGCCGCGTACACGGCCTTGGTGCCGCTGGGTTCGCCCGCTGCCTGATGCGCTGCTTTGGCCATGGTTCTGTCGCATGCTCTTCAAGGAGGCTGTCCAGTATAGAAGCGGGGTCAGGCGCGCACGATTGAATCTCGGCCGGTGAGTACGCCAGCGCACAGTGCGGCGCAGCGCCAGCTTTTATCATCGGCTGCAATAACCAGAACTCATCCGGGCCGTGGCACAGCATGGCCTGAAAGAAGGCGCCGGACGCACAGGGTCCGGCGAAAACTCTTGAATCACGACATCACACCGACCGCAGAGGCCTCGACGGATACTGCCGCGCCTGCGGGGGCGGCGGCGGGCGGCCGTATCGGGCAGCTGGGCCGCCAGCTGGGCGCGCGCCACCGGCAGCCCGTGGC
>NZ_SPVF01000034.1 GCF_004614185.1 Zemynaea arenosa
GCCAATGACAGCGTCACCGCCGCTCCGGCGCGGGTGCCCGCCACCGCCGGCAGCGGCATCGCCTTTGACCAAGCCGACCTGGCCGAGCGCCTGTACAACGCCTGGATCTTCGGCATGGAAGGCGACGCCCCGCTGGACGTGAGCCCGGCCGAAGCCAGGGTGCTGGAAGCGCTCGACGCGATCCTCAATTCGCAGCAGTCCGGCGCCGCCCTGGTGCGCCGCATGCCCGGCCTGATCCCGCAGCTGCTGCAGACCCTGCGCAGCGAGAGCTTCTCCGGCGCGCAGCTGTCGCGCACCATCTCCAGCGACGTGGTACTGGTGGCCGCCGTCACGCGGCTCGCCAACGCGTCCATCAAGGGCAGCGGCAAATCGATCGACAGCGTGGAGCACGCGGTGATCGTGATCGGCCACGAAGGCTTGCGCCACCTGATCACCAGCGTCGCCTTCCGGCCCATCATCGACATGAATTCGGGCCACTACACGCGCACGCTGGCGCCGCGCGTATGGGAACGTTCGGAACGCGTAGCGGAAGCCAACCGGGCGCTGGCGGACCAGGGCCAGCTCAACGTGGACCGCTTCGAAGCCTTCCTGGCGGGACTGGTGCAGAACGCGGGCCTGATCGTGGCCCTGCGCGTGATGGACCAGGTGGCGGGTAACGACCGCACCCTGGGTTCGGAGATGTTTTGTGCGAAGCTGGTACGCGCCGCGCGCGCCCTCACCTGCTCGATCGGGCGTGAGTGGGACTTCCCGGAAGCGGTGATGCAGGCGATCGCCGAACAGGGCCAGCTCGCACGCGGCGGCCAGCTGTCGCCACTGGGCCGCCTGCTGGCGCTCTCGGACTACGCGGCCAAGCTGCGAACGCTCGTGGAAAACACGCGCATCGAGGACAACGATATCTTGCTGTTCGGCGGTCTGCCCGCGCTGGCGAAGGATCTCTACGCCGCCATGCCGGCGGCGGACAGCCAGGCCGCCGCGTGAGCCTCACACGGCGGCGGCTTCCGCCTCCGCGCTGCTCCACGTGAACGGGCCATTGCTGCCCGCGTAGAGCACCTCGCCGCCCGCGCCCACGGTGCGCAGGCGCAGCTTGATGTCCTTGGGTGGCAGGTGGTACACGCTGCTGCCGTCGGGATTGAAGGGCAGCACCCGCACCGTCACGTCCCCGGAGAAGCTGGTCACGGCCACGCGGCTCACGCCGGCCGCCGAGTTCTTGTGCTCCACCAGTTCGGCCAGCAGCTTGTTGCCCGCATCGCGCTCGGTCTGCGCGTCTTTCACTTCCAGCGAGACCTTGCCGATGGCCTTGAGCTGAGGGCCCACCGCCAGCGCCATCTTCTGGAACTGCGGCACCTGCTCGGGGGTGAGCACGATCTCCTTCTTGCGCACCTTGGAGGCCAGCACCACGTACTTGCGCACCTCCGGCTGGTTGGTCAGTTCATCCATCTCGGCCTGCTTCTGCGCGGCCAGGCGCTCGAAGTCCGCCACGCGTGCGCGCATCAGGCCGATGACCTCGTCGACCCGCGCGTTATCGGGCATCAGCGCATAGACCACCATCTCGATCTGGCGCCGCGGACCGGCCGTCTCGATGGTCACCGAGCGCGCCGCCACCGCGCAGCCCTCGGCCTGGCGGATGGTCAGCTCGTCGGCCATGATCTCGCAGTTCACTGCGTGGTCGATGGTCACGCGGGTGCCGGAGATGATGCAGTTCTCGGCGCGGTTCATCACCACCTCGCCCTGCACCGCCTGCACCGTCGCACCCGAGGCCACGCCCTTGATGCGGATATCGCCGCGCGCATTGGCGGCGCTGCCACCCACCAGGTTGCGGTTCAGGAGCACGGTGCCGCCGCGCGACACCACGTTGCCGAAGACGTCCGCGTGGATGGTGATGCTCTCGCCCTCCACCACGCGCTTTTCCTGCACCTCGCCGAACTCCTCGAAGTCGCCGGTCAGCTGCAGGTTGCCGGTGGTGCGCGAGCTCACGCCTTCGCGGCTGACGATCTTGTCGCCGACCGAGATCTGGCCGGAGCCGGTGTCCACGTTGAGGAAGCCGTCCTTGACGGCGACGATGTACTCGCCGTCCGCGCTGCGCTGGATGGTGGTGCCTTCGCCGACCAGCGGCTGCATGTCCACATCCTTCGGGTCGGCCGGCTCGATCGGAATGCCGGACATCTCGTAGCCGCGCTGGCCCTCGCGCGAGGGGAGCTTCTGCAGCAGCCGCGCGCCCTGCTTGATCTGGGGGAAGCGGTTCTGGAACGACATCAGGTCCAGTTTCCCGTTCGGCAGCTGGCGCGGGGCGTCGCTGCGGTGCAGGTCGTCCGACACTTCGACGATCTGCGCATCCTGGCCCGGCACCGGGTCCACGCGGCGGGCGACCACCACGCGCTCGGTCTTGCCGCTTGCGATGGCGGCACTGATGGCGGCGATGTCCAGGCCCGCGCGAATGCCCTTGGCCCACATGTCGGCCACGAATTCATCGACGTTGAGGAAGGCCGGCTGGCCCATGCCGTCCGGGTTGCGCGGGTCGGGCAGGAACACCGGCTCGAACGTGTATTCGGCCTGGTTGTCCGCGATCTTGACGGCGCGGTAGATGCTGCGCCGCTCGGCGTCGAACGGCACGATATCGGCCGCGATGCGGATCAGCGGCTCGCCCGTGGGCGCGCGCGGAAACGCCGGCCCGATGTCATACAAGGCCTTGGCGAGCATGGGGTAGTCCAGCCCTGCCAAGTAGTTGCTGGTGAAAAGCGCTCCAATGGCCCCCTGCAGCATCTTCCCCACCGCCATCGGTTCGACATAGATGCCGTCCCGCCGCTTGATGATGCATTGTTCCAGGCCCGCCAGAGTCTGACTGCTGTCAGTCATGTCCCGTTCCGTCCTTCTCCAAAACGGCGCCGCGCTGCGCCCCTTACTTTTTTGTAAATTATTTTGCGCGTAGAGTAACTTTCACAGCGTACCATGCTCCTGTCGGGATTTACGGGCTGGAAATAAAAAAGGACAGCCTCAGCTGTCCTTTCGTTGCCGAAAAGTCACGAATTCTCGCGCTTTCCACCCGCCTGGGGGGCGCCCTAGCGGCGCGGCGTGTTCGAGTAAATATCCTGGCCCGCCTCGCCGATCTGGCGGCGCAGGTCGCGCCGCTCGTCCGGGGTCAGGCGGCCGTTGCGGCGGAACCCTTCCTGGGCGGCCTGCTGCTGGGCCTGCATCTGGGCGCGGCGCTGCTGTTCTTCGTAAGCGCGCATCTGCTCCTGGCGCATCTGCTGCTCCATGCGGGCCTCGTTGCGCGGGGCCTCCTGCATGCGCGGCGGCTGCTGCGGGATGGCGCGCTCGGCATGGCCGCCGCGGCGTTCCTGGTCGTCCCC
>NZ_SPVF01000098.1 GCF_004614185.1 Zemynaea arenosa
GGCGCGATGCGCGCCGCCACGGCGGCCGCCGAACCGCCGGACGAGCCGCCCGGCACGGCCGCCTTGTCCCACGGGTTCTTTACCGCACCGAAAGCCGAGTTCTCGTTGGCGGAGCCCATCGCGTACTCGTCGCAATTGAGCTTGCCCAGCGTGACCATGCCCGCGCCGGCCAGGTTGGAGACGATAGTGGCGTCGAACGGGCTGACGTAGTTCGCCAGCATCTTCGAGCCGGCCGTGGTGCGCCAGTCGCGCGTGACGAAGATGTCCTTGTGCGCGATCGGCACGCCTGCGAGGGCCGGGCCGGCACCGGCGGCAATGGCCGCATCAGCGGCGCGCGCCTGCGCCAGCGACAGCTCTTCATCCACGTGCAGGAACGCGTTCAGGTCCGAAGCCGCGATGCGGGACAGGTAGTGCGTGGTCAGTTCGACCGACGACACTTCTTTCGCCCGCAGCAGCGCGGACAGCTCTTTGAGGGATTTGGTGTGCATGTGCTGTGCTCTTCTCTATCTTCTCTGCGGCGGCTTATTCGATGACTTTCGGGACCAGGTACAGGCCGTCCTGCGTGGCCGGCGCGGGCTTCTGGTAGTCCGCGCGGTGGTCCTCTTCGGTCACCACGTCTTCGCGCAGGCGCAGGCGCATCTCCATGATGGCCGCCAGCGGCTGCGACAGCGGCTCGACACCGGTCGTGTCCACGGCCTGCATCTGCTCGGCCAGGGCGAAGATGCCGTTCAGTTCCGCCAGCGCGGTCTCGGCGTGGGCCTCGTCCATATCCAGCTGGGCGAGGTTGGCGATGCGTTTTACGTCTGCGAGTGTCAGGGACATGGCATGCATTGCGCGGCCGGGGCCGCGACGGTCGAAAAATGGAAAAGATGCCAAAAAATGGTCATTTTGGCGTATAAAAGCGACCAAACCGGCCTCATTCAGTCCCTTAAATAGGCCCTGTAAACCCCGGTTTTGGCGTCATTAAGCGGTAAATTATAAGGTAGAATGGCGGGCTAATGCGGTCCTAAGTCCGCACCCAGAATACCAAGAACACCTTGACCGTCCGGCCGGCGCGCCTTTGCGCGTGGCGGGACTTTGTGATGATTCATGACTGCGCACCGTGTGCGCTTACAGGATAGACATACATGTTTGGTTTTTTGCGCAGCTATTTTTCGAATGACCTGGCCATTGACCTCGGCACTGCCAACACCCTGATCTACGTGCGCGGCCTGGGCATCGTGCTGGACGAGCCGTCGGTCGTCGCGATCCGCCAGGAAGGTGGCCCGAATGGCAAGAAGACCATCCAGGCGGTGGGTAAGGAAGCAAAGCAGATGCTGGGCAAGGTCCCCGGCAACATCGAAGCGATCCGTCCGATGAAGGATGGCGTGATCGCCGACTTCACCGTCACCGAGCAGATGCTCAAGCAGTTCATCCGCATGGTGCACGACTCCAAATTCTTCCGTCCCTCGCCGCGCATCATCATCTGCGTGCCGTGCGGCTCGACCCAGGTGGAACGCCGCGCGATCCGCGAATCGGCGCTCGGCGCCGGCGCCTCGCAGGTGTACCTGATCGAAGAACCGATGGCCGCGGCGATCGGCGCCGGCCTGCCGGTGTCGGATGCGACGGGCTCCATGGTCGTCGACATCGGCGGCGGCACCACCGAGGTGGGCATCATCTCGCTGGGCGGCATGGTCTACAAAGGCTCGGTACGCGTGGGCGGCGACAAGTTCGACGAAGCGATCGTCAACTACATCCGCCGCAACTACGGCATGCTGATCGGCGAGCAGACCGCCGAAGCGATCAAGAAGGCCATCGGCTCGGCCTTCCCGGGTTCCGAAGTCAAGGAGATGGAAGTCAAGGGCCGCAACCTGTCCGAAGGCATTCCGCGCTCGTTCACCATTTCGTCGAACGAGATCCTGGAAGCGCTGACCGACCCGCTCAACAACATCGTCTCCGCCGTCAAGAACGCGCTGGAACAGACCCCGCCGGAACTGGGCGCCGACATCGCCGAGAAGGGCATGATGCTCACCGGCGGCGGCGCGCTGCTGCGCGACCTGGACCGCCTGCTGATGGAAGAAACCGGCCTGCCGGTGCTGGTCGCCGAAGACCCGCTGACCTGCGTGGTGCGCGGCTCGGGTATGGCGCTGGAGCGCATGGACAAGCTGGGTTCGATCTTCTCGTACGAATAAGTTGATGTTGCTGGAGCCGCCCGCCGTTTGCCCTGTGGGTAAGCGCGGCGGCGCAAGGCTGCGCTGATCCAAAGGGCCGCGCGGCCAGAACACGGAAGTCATGGAATACAGTCCACCGCCACTCTTCAAGCAAGGTGCACCCGCCCGGGTGAAGGTGACCGTCTTCGCACTCATTTCGATCGGCCTGCTGATGCTGGACGCGCGCGTGCACATGCTCGGCGTGGCGCGCCAGGTCGCGGGCACGATCCTCTATCCATTCCAGATGGCCGCCCTGATGCCGCGCGATGCGCTGGGCAGCATGGGCGACTACTTCACCTCGATCTCCGAGCTGCAGAAGGAAGTGCGCACGCTGAAAAGCCAGCAGCTGCTGGCGGCGCAGCAGCTGCAGCAGGCGCAGATGCAGGTCAACGAGAACGTCCATCTGCGCAAGCTGATGGAGGCGCGCGAACATGTGCCGGTCAAGTCCATCATGAGCGAGATCCTGTACGACGCGCGCGATCCGGCCACGCGCAAGATCGTGCTGGACCGGGGTTCGCGCAACAGCGTGGTCCTCGGACTACCGGTGATCGACTCGTCCGGCGTGGTGGGGCAGGTGACGCGGGTGTTCCCGTTCACCTCCGAAGTCACGCTGCTGACCGACAAGGAGCAGGCGATTCCGGTGCAGGTGCTGCGCAATGGCCTCCGGTCCGTGGCGTACGGCCGCGGGCAATCGGGGCTGCTGGACTTGCGCTTCGTCGCCCCGAATGCGGATGTGCAGGTGGGGGATGTGCTGATCACGTCCGGGCTGGATGGGATTTATCCGGCTGGGCTGGCGGTGGCCAAGGTGATGCAGGTCGAAAGCGCCGCGGGGGCATTCAGCCGCGTCGTGTGCCAGCCTCTCGCCGGCGTCGATCGTCACCGCCAGCTGCTGATCCTGATGGAGCAGCCGATGATCGCAGCCCGTCCGCCCGAGGAAGAACAGCGCGCGCAGGTGAAAGCCAAGAACCTGCCCAAGATGGCGCCCGTGATGGCGCCCGCCGTGATCCCGGGAACCGCGCCCGCCGCCGCACCGGGCTCCGTCGCTCCTGCCACCGGTGCCGCGCCCGCTGCGGGCACGGGAGTGGCGCCTGCGCGGACTGCACCCG
>NZ_SPVF01000073.1 GCF_004614185.1 Zemynaea arenosa
CCGATGACCTGTGCCGCGCGGCGGACCGCGCCATGTACCGCGCCAAGGCCCGCGGCCGCAACTGCGTGGCCATCGCGGGCGAGCCCGACCCGGCCCCGGCGGCCTGAGCGTCCGTGCCGTACGACCAGTCTTGGCGCAATGCATATAAAATGGCGGACCACATTTTTCGGACTGCCGGCCTGTATGTCCATACTCGAACGAAATGCAGTCCGCGTCACCGGGCACGGTCCGGTCACGATGATCTTCGCCCACGGCTTCGGCTGCGACCAGAACATGTGGCGCTTCCTGGCGCCGCGCTTCCAGGACCGGTACCGGGTGGTGCTGTTCGACCATACCGGCAGCGGCCGGTCCGACCTGTCCGCCTACGATCCGGCCCGCTATGCCACGCTCGATGCCTACGCGGAGGACCTGCTGGCCATCCTCGATGCCGTTGAGGCGCGCGAGACGATCGTGGTCGGCCACTCGGTCAGTGCCATGATCGGCCTGCTGGCCACGATCCGGCGCCCGCGCCAGTTCCTGGCCCAGCTGATGGTCGGTCCGTCGCCGTGCTACCTGAACGACGGCGACTACCAGGGCGGCTTCAGCCGCGCCGACATCGAGGAGCTGCTGGCCACCATGGACAGCAACTACCTCGGCTGGTCGAGCGCGATGGCGCCCACCATCATGGGCAGTCCGGAGCAGCCCGAACTGGCCGAGGAACTGACCAACAGTTTCTGCCGCACCGACCCGGCCATCGCACGCCAGTTCGCCGAAGTGACCTTCCTGTCCGACCTGCGCCCGCAGCTGCCGCAGTCCACGGTGCCGGCCCTGATCCTGCAATGCAGCGACGACCTGATCGCGCCGCGCAGCGTGGGCGACTACATGCACGCGGTGCTGCCCGACAGCGAACTGGCCATCATCGACAACGTCGGCCACTGCCCGCATCTGAGTGCGCCGCATGCCAGCGTCGCGGCGATGGAGCGCTTCCTGCGCGCGCGCCGGCTGGAATGAACGACCCGGATCCCCACGCGGCGCAGTACGACCGCGCGCCCGCCGGCCTGCTGGTGGCCACGCCGGAAGGCCGCATCCTGGACGTCAACAGCACCCTGTGCGCCTGGCTCGGCTACAGCCGGGGGGAGCTGCTGGAATGCCGCGGCATGTCCATGCTGCTGACCATCGGCGGGCGCCTGTTCCACCAGACCCACCTGGCGCCCCTGCTCCAGATGCAAGGTTCGGTGGCCGAAGTCCAGCTCGAGCTGAGACACAAGGACGGCCAGAAGCTGCCGGTGCTGACCTCGATCGTCCGCGTGCGCCTGCCGCAGCAGGCGCGCCAGGACGAATATGCCTTCATGCTCTCGCGCGACCGCAAGAAATACGAGCAGGAGTTGCTGGCCGCGCGCCAGCGCGCCGAAACCGCGCTGGACGAACGCCGCAGCGCCCTGCAGGCCCTGTCCGCCAGCGATGCCGAACTGCGGCGGCTGAACAGCCAGTTGGCGCTGGCCAACCAGCGCAAGGAGGAATTCCTGGCGATCCTCGGCCATGAACTGCGCAATCCGCTGGCAGCACTGGCCAACGCCGTGGAGCTGATGCGCCTGCGCGGAGGGCTCGATCCACAACTGCGCCGCCTCACCGAGGTGTTCGAGCGCCAGATCGGCACCATCGAGCATCTGTCCTCCGACCTGATGGACGCCGCGCGCATCGGGCAGGGCAAGATGCATCTGGACATGGCGCGGGTGACGGTCGGCGACGTGATGCAGCGCGCCCATGAGATGGCCGCGCCACGCTTCGCCGCCGCGGGGCAGCAGCTGGTGCTGGTGGCGGGGCCGGACGCCTTGGTGGAAGTCGACATGGTACGGCTGGTGCAGGTCACCGGCAATCTGCTCAGCAACGCCTGCAAGTACAACCGCACCGGCGGCACCACCTGGCTCAGCCATGGGCGCGAAGGCGGCCAGGCCGTCTTCCGCGTAAGGGATGACGGCCCGGGCATCGACCCGGCGCGCCTGGGCCACATCTTCACCATGTTCGAGCAGCTTGACGCGGCGCCCGACCGGGCCCAGGGCGGGATCGGCATCGGCCTGGCGCTGGTCAAGGGGCTGGTGGAACTGCATGGCGGCACGGTGGCGGCCGCCAGCGACGGCCTGGGCCACGGCTGCACCTTCACTGTGACCCTGCCGCTGGCGGCCTGACCGCCTCCCTTGGCTCAGCTCTGGAATTCGATGCGGTTGTTCTGGTAGCTCCAGCTACGGTAGGGGCCCAACACACGGGTGTTCTCCTTGCTGCCCGCGTGGGTGGCGGCGCGCTGAAGGCGGCGCTGCAGCACCGGGTCGGCGAGTGCGCCGGTGGTGGCGGTGAAGACGTCGCGCCGCACGCTGGCGTGGGCATCGAAACCGCGCGAGACGATGGTCAGGGTCCGCGTGCGCGGGTCGAAGTAGAAGCGCATGGCGTCCGTGTTCATGTCCTGCATGTAGACGCCGCCTGCGCGCTGCTGGGCGACCAGATAGTCGCTGCAGACGGCCTTAGGTTCGCGCTGCCAGCTGCAGGCCAGCAGGATCAGCACGTGGCGCTCGTCCAGCGGGCGCACCGAGATCCAGCCCGCCGAGTAGCCCCAGCCGTTGCGCGGCGCGGTCGAGGAGGAGGCCAGCGTGTACTCGCCGGCGATCTGCTGGATCGGCTGCGGCGGCGCAGGCGGCTCGGGCTCGGCGGCGCGCACGGCGCCGGCCGCCAGCAGCAGCGGCAGGACAAGGGAACGGATCATGACGATGGCAAGTTGTGTAGCAACGGCGGCATTGTAAGACAGGCGGGGCGGCTCATCGGAGCGCGCGTGCTGTTCCGCCAACGTGGGCCAGCGGCAACACTCTGCTCGGCAATGCGTGGCCGGGGACACAAATAATGCACGCGCGGCGCAGGTTCCCTGCCATAATTCCCTGACCGCCCTGCCCCGCGTCCCGCAATTGCAGCCCCAGCCCGCTGCCTCGACTGTTTCTCCCCATGCTTCGGATTCTTGTTGTCGACGACAATGTCGACGCGGCGGACACCCTCGCCCTCATGCTGACCCTGCACGGCCACGAGGCGCACGCTTGCCACTCCGGCAGCGCGGCGCTGGCGCGGCTGGACAGCGGACCGGCGCCCGACCTGATGTTCATCGACCTCGGCATGCCGGGCATGGATGGCTTTGCGCTGTGCGCGGCGGTGCGCGCCCGCTGCCCTGCGCCGCTGCCCTGGCTGGTGGCCC
Source organism: Zemynaea arenosa (assembly GCF_004614185.1). Lineage (GTDB taxonomy): Bacteria > Pseudomonadota > Gammaproteobacteria > Burkholderiales > Burkholderiaceae_D > Telluria > Telluria arenosa. Next base: position 3,212 of record NZ_SPVF01000073.1, read on the forward strand.
TGAGCGGCTGGGGCG
>NZ_SPVF01000027.1 GCF_004614185.1 Zemynaea arenosa
AGTTCACCGCGCGCGACCAGGGCGCCGCCCTCGCTGCCGATCGGGCCGCGGCCCTGCAGCCACATGCTGCCCGCCGCCACGCCGGCCACCACCGACGCCGCAAGAGCCCCCCACTCGGGCCACGACCAGCGCCTCCGCGCACGCTCCTGTTCCCGCGACTCGCGATGCGCGTCCAGCGAAATCACGGACGGTGGAGTGCTGGCGAGAAGCTCGGTGAAGCGCGCGGGCGGGGGTTCGACCAGGGTGCCGCTGAAGGCTTCCGCCAGCTGGGCGCGCAGGGCGCGGTGAGCGTGGACCTGCTCGGCCAGCGCCGGGTCGTTCGCTATGGCCGCTTCCACTGCCGCACGCTCCTCCTCCGGCAGTTCGCCGTCCGCATACGCCATCAATTGTTCGTCGCTGATCGTCATGCTGATGCTCTCGGTTGTTCGGCCAGGATGGCCTGCAATGCCTCGCGTGCTCGCGCCAGGCGGCTGGTGAGCGTGCCCACCGGGATCGCGAGCACTTCGGCCGCTTCCTTGTATGGCAGCCCGTCCACGAGCACCAGGCCAATCACGATGCGGTGGTCCTCGGACAGCCGCGCCACCGCGCGCTGCACGTCGAGCCGCTGCTGGTGCGCTTCCGCCGACGCGTCGCCGACCAGCAGCCCGTCCTCCTCCGGCGCAAACAGCTTGTCGCGCCGCTGGCGGCTGCGTACTTCATCGATCCACGCGTTCTTCATGATGCGGAAGATCCAGCTGTCCAGGCGCGTGCCGGGCTGCCACTGCGCGCCATGCACGAGCGCGCGCTCCAGCGCGGCCTGCACCAAGTCGTCCGCGTCTTCCCGGTTGTAGGCGATGGTCCGCGCAAAGCGGCGCATCCGCGGCAGCAGCGCCGCGATCTCTGCGTGCAGCGATGTCATGGTCTATGTGGATAACGACTGGGCTGCGGATTTTCTTCCGTCGGCCAATCGTTGAATAAGGTGTGACTGGCTATATTATCATCGGCTCATGCATATGTTTCGCTCTCTTGGCTGCGCGCTCGGCGTGGCTGCGGTTCTTCTTTTTTCTGGCGCGGATGCGAGGGCGCAGCTGCGGTTGCCGTCCTTGCAGTTGCCGCTGCCGGGACGCGTAGGGCCGCTGGATACGCATCTGTTGCAGGATCCGCTGCGGCCGGTGCAGAGCGTGGCCGGCCAGCGGCTTGATGTGGCGAGGGAGCTGCTGCGCAGGCATGCGGATGTGCTACGGGTGGATCCGCGCGGGTTTGTGGCAGTGGCGGGGCAGCTGGTGGCGGTGGCGCCCTCCGCGGCTGGGTTGGCAGCGGCCGAGCGGCTAGGCCTTGTGCGACAGGCGGAAGCTGCTGGCGTTCCAGGCGAGCCAGAAGAGGATGCGGTGGTGATCCTGCGCGTGCCGGCCGGCGTGGATGCGGCGCGGGTGCTGGCGCAGTTGCGGTTGGCCGATCCGGATGGCGCGTATGACTTCAACCATATCTACTTCGGTGCAGAGGCCGCGATGGGCGTGGCCGCCGGCAGGTCATCGGGTCCGGGAGATGGGGCCGGGACGAGCGGCGGCCAGCGCGGACGCAGCGGAGACGGCGTGGCGGACGGAGTGGCGCGGCCTGGTGCGGGTGCGCTCGCGGGAACCGATGGCGCGCCGGCGCGGGCGGGAGAGCGGCGGATCGGATTGGTCGATAGCGGGGTGGATGCGCGGCATATCGTGTTTTCGCGGGCGCGCATCGAGCAGTGGGGCTGTGGGGGAATGGCGCGGCCAGCGCAGCACGGGACAGCGGTGGCGTCGCTAATGGTGGGACGGGCGCGCCGCTTCCTTGGCGTGGCGCCGGAGGGCCACCTCTACGCGGCGGATGTCTATTGCGATGAGCCGACCGGCGGCTCGGCGGACCGGATTGCGGCGGCGCTGGCGTGGTTGGGGCGGCAGCAGGTGGGGGTCATCAACCTGTCCATCGTCGGGCCGCCGAATGTGGTGCTGGAGCGCGTGGTCGCCAATATGATCAAGCGTGGGCATGTGCTGGTGGCGGCGGTAGGGAACGATGGACCTGCGGCTGCGCCGCTATACCCGGCCAGCTATCCCGGTGTGGTGGGTGTGACGGCGGTGGACCGCAACGGACAGGTGCTGCCGGAAGCGGCGCAGGGGCCGCAAGTGATGTTCGCGGCGCCCGGGCATCAGATGGTGAGCGCGGACTGGGAGAGCGGGGCGTTTCGCGCGGTGCGCGGCACGTCTTTCGCGGCGCCGATTGTCGCGGCGCTGCTGGCGGAGCAAGTGACGGGGCCGGATGTGGCGCTGGCGCGGCGCGCGGTGGACGCACTGAGACTGCGGGCTGGAGGTGTGCGCTCGCCAGTTCTCGGGTTTGGCGTGGTGGGTGCGGAGTTCAGGATCGATCCGGGCGTCATCCGCTGATCACGCATTCGGCTGAGTTACGAATTCTTACACTTGGGCTGGGAAGGAGTTGGGGGCGCGGGGCGTTTTCCTTGCAGAGGCGGCGGAATGGTCCGCGCCAGATCAAGGAGACCAATCATGCAAACCAAGACCTTCATTCGTGCCCTGTCGATCGCTGTGTCGTTGATGGGCGTGTGTGCCACGGGCAGCGCCGAGGCGCGGCAGCTCGGGGGGATGCTGGGCGGCGGGATGCGCGGAGGGCTGGGCGGGTCGCTTGGGGGGATGAGCAGCTTCAATGGCATCGGGCGGCCGCTGGGCGAACTGCAGCCCGCCGTGCGCAGCACCGTCGATAGCGCGCGCGCCACTGCAAGCAGCGCGCAAGGCAGCATGCAAGGTGCGGCCAATGGCAGCGCAACCGGCAATGCAACCGGCAGCGCGACCGGTAGCGCAACCAGCGACGCCGCACGCAGTGCAAACGGCAGCTTGGCCGGTAACGCGGCCGGTGGCGCGACGGGCAGTGTCGTCAGCGATGCAGTGCGCGGCGCGAATGGCAGCGCTGCGAATTCTGCGGAACACAGTGCCAACGGCAGCGTGGCCGGTACCGCGGCGGGTGAAGGGGCGCTCGGTGCGGCGCGCGGACTGACGGCGTCGGGCGATGGCGCGCTGAATGGCAGCCTCGCGTCCACCGCGAGCACCGCCACGAACGGGGCGGCTAGCGG
>NZ_SPVF01000058.1 GCF_004614185.1 Zemynaea arenosa
CAAGGTGCCCCCGCCGCCGCCACCACGAGCGCCACGCCCCAGGCCGAATATGCAACCGAAAGGTTGCATATTCAAACCCCGGCCGAGCAAGCCGCCCTGCACGACCTGCAGCCCACGCTGGCTCCCGCCGCCGCCCAGGTCCAGGCCGCCAACAGCCTGGAAGCCACGCAGGCCGCCGCCGCAGCCGGGGGCGAGCGCCTGAGCGCCCGCGTCGGCACCAACGCCTGGGAAAACCAGGTCGGCCAGAAGATCGTCTGGATGGCTGCCGGTGGCGACCAAAGCGCCGAGCTGACCCTCAATCCGCCGGACCTCGGCCCGATGCAGGTGGTCCTGTCCGTGAGCAACGACCAGGCCAGCGTCGCGTTCACCGCGGCCCAGCCGGAGGTGCGCGCGGCCCTGGAGAGCGCCCTGCCCCGGCTGAAGGAAATGATGAGCGAATCCGGCCTCTCGCTGGGCAACGCCACCGTCAACGCCGGCAATCCGGGCCAGCAGGACCAGCAGCAGCGGATGGCCGGCAACGCCGCCGGCCAGGGCCAGGGCAACGGCAACCGTTATGGCAACGACAACGGCAATGCCCCCGCCGCCGTCAACGAAGTCCAGCCGAACGCCCCGCGCACCCAGCGCCTTGACCGCGGCCTGGTCGACCTGTTCGCCTGACCGCCTTGATCTGCCTCAACCCCGGGGTCAGGCGTCCCCTTCCCTCTTGGGGTCAGACCCCGGGGGCTTGACAGCCCGGTATATCAGGCGCTCTGACCACGGGGTCTGACCCCGGGGCGGAGGGCTGGGGCCTGACCCCGGTTGATGGAACGCAAACGAGGGGCGATTGGCGCGGGGCTGCGGCGGCGGAACTGCGGGCAGAACATCCTTCTGTTCCACCCTACAGCTCCCGCAGTTTCTCCCGATAATGACATAATGGCGGGCACACACAGAGGCGTCTTCCCGTCCACTTGCCCGATCTGAAAGAGAACGTAACGACAATGAAAGCTGACCCCAAGGCTGACGCAGCACCCGCCGCCAACGGCAAGAAAAAACTGATGGTGATCGTGATTGCCGCCGTGCTCGTGGCCGGTCTGGCGGGCGGTGCCGCGTGGTTCTTTACCAAGGGCAGCGCGGACGCGGAAGAGACCGGCGGTGCCCACAAGGGCGACAAGAAGAAAAAGAAAAGCGACAAGGATCACCCGGCCGTCTACGTGGTGCTGGAACAGTTCACCGTCAACCTGCAGCCGGAAAACGGCGCCGACCAATACCTGCAGCTGGCCTGCACCCTGCAAGTGAACAGCCCGGAACAGGAAGAACTGCTGAAAGCCAACATGCCGAAGGTCCGCAGCCGCATCCTGCTGCTCCTGTCGGGCAAGAAAGCGTCCGAGATCTCGTCCGTGGAAGGCAAGAAGAAACTGGCCGAGGAAATCATCAAGGTGTCCAACGAGCCCTTCGTCGAGCACGGCGAGCCGCAAGAGGTGAGCGACGTTCTGTTCACTTCGTTTATCATCCAGTAACCGAGTCCGTCGAAGCACCGCATCATGGCCGATAATTTCCTCTCACAGGAAGAAGTTGATGCCCTTCTCAAGGGCGTCAACGGCGATCAGGACGACACCGTCGCCCCGGAAGAGACTGCGGGCGTTCGAACGTACAACCTGGCGACCCAGGAGCGCATCGTCCGGGGCCGCATGCCGACCCTGGAGATCATCAACGAGCGGTTCGCCCGTCTGCTGCGCGTCGGCCTGTTCAACTTCCTGCGCCGTTCGGCCGAGGTCTCGGTCGGCTCGGTGCGCGTGTCCAAGTACTCGGAATTCATCCGCAACCTGGTGGTGCCGACCAACCTCAACCTGGTGCACATGAAGCCGCTGCGCGGCACCGCCCTGATGGTGTTCGACCCGGGCCTCGTGTTCCTGCTGGTGGACAACCTGTTCGGGGGCGACGGCCGCTTCCACACCCGCGTCGAGGGCCGCGACTTCACGCAAACGGAGCAGCGCATCATCCTGCGCATCCTGGACATCGTGTTCGAGGCCTACACCAAGTCGTGGGAGCCGGTCTACCCGGTCGAGTTCGAATATATCCGGTCGGAGATGAACACCCAGTTCGCGAACATCGCGACGCCGAACGAAGTGGTGGTCTCGTCGACCTTCACGGTGGAACTGGGCTCGGTGTCGGGCCAGATCCACTTCTGCATGCCGTACTCGATGATCGAGCCGATCCGCGATGCGCTGACCTCCTCCCTGCAAGGCGAGGCGCTGGAGGTGGACAAGCGCTGGATCCGCCTGATGACGCAGCAGATCCAGATCGCGGAAGTCGAACTGGTGGCCACGCTGGGCACCGGCAAGGCCTCGTTCGACGATATCCTCAATTTCAAGATCGGCGATGTCATTCCGCTCAACGTGCCGGAGACCATCCAGGCCACCGTCGATGGCGTGCCGGTGATGGAGTGCACCTACGGCGTGCTGAATGGCCAATACGCACTCAAGGTCGAGAAGCTGCTCGCGTCGGCCTCGGATTCAAAATAAGGTAGTGAAGGAGTATGACGATGTCTGATAACCAGGACGACCAAAGCCTCGACGACGATTGGGGCGCGGCGATTGCCGAACAGGCCAAGGCCGAGGCGGATGCGCTGGCGCAGCAGCAGTCTGCGCAGGCGGCCGTGTTCAAGGATTTCTCGAACAAGGGCAGCGCGCCGGCCACCCAGAACGACATCGACTTCATCCTCGATATCCCGGTCCAGCTGACCGTGGAGCTGGGGCGCACCAAGATCGCCATCAAGAACCTGCTGCAGCTGGCCCAGGGCTCGGTGGTGGAACTGGATGGCCTGGCGGGTGAGCCGATGGACGTGCTGGTCAACGGCTGCCTGATCGCGCAGGGCGAGGTGGTGGTGGTGAACGACAAGTTTGGTATTCGTCTCACGGACATCATCACGCCCTCGGAACGCATCCGCAAGCTCAATAAATGAGGGCGCGCTTCCTCGTGACCCTGGCGGCGCTCGGCGCCGCCGCCTCCTTCGCCCTGGCGGCGCCCCCGGCTCAAACCGGCGGCGCCGCCAGTGCCGTTTCCGGCCCTGCTCAGCAG
>NZ_SPVF01000228.1 GCF_004614185.1 Zemynaea arenosa
GCGCAGCTCCGGCCTGCAGCGCCACGGCCGCGGGGACGCTCAGGGCCCCGCTCGCGCCCTCGCCGGTTGGCGCGGTCCCTTCCGCCATCTTCTGGAACTGCGCGCGTGCCTGGCGCCCGAACTCCGCCTGCAGCGCCGCCAGGTTGCGCCCCATGTCCAGCTGGCGTCCATGCTCGTCGATGACCTTGAAATTCATGAAGTGGTGCGCCGGCAGCGTCTCCATCTTGAAGTCCGCCGTCAGCACGTGGATGCCGGTCTGCTCGCGGATATCCGCAATCAGCACATCGATCAGATTCCCGCGCCCGAACGCCATCTTCGCGTGGATGCGGTCCATGAACTTGCCCGCGTAATCCGGCAGCGGCACCATGTGGCGGCGCAGCTTTTGCGGCAGGGACTTGAGCAGCAGGTGCACCTTCTCCTTCAGCATGCCCGGCACCAGCCATTCCGCGCGCTCCGCCGACACCTGGTTGAGCGCGAACAGCGGGACCGCCAGCGTCACGCCGTCACGCACGCTGCCCGGCTCGAAGTGATAGGTCAGCTGCATCTCGATGCCCGTCACCGACATCGCTTTCGGGAACATGTCGGTCGTGACGCCTGCCGCCTCGTGCCGCATCAGCTCCTCGCGCACGAGGTACAGCAGCTTGGGGTTGTCGCGTGAAGCCTCCTTGTACCACTTCTCGAAGCCCGCGCCATTGATGATGTCCTGCGGGATGTGCTGGTCGTAGAAGGCTTCGATCAGCTGGTCGTCCACCAGCACGTCCAGGCGGCGCGACTTGTGCTCCAGCGTTTCGATGTCCTTCACCAGCTTGCGGTTGTGGGCGAAGAACGGGGCGCGCGTGTCGTAGTCGCCGCCGACCAGCGCGTCGCGGATGAAGATCTCGCGCGCCTCGCGCGGGTTGAGCGGGCCGTAATGGATGCGGCGCTGGCTGTAGATGATCAGGCCATGCAGCGTGGCCTTTTCGGCGGCCGTGACCTGGGCCGGGCGCTTTTCCCAGCGCGGTTCGCCGTACGATTTCTTCAGCAGGTGCGCGCCGACCTTTTCGATCCACTCCGGCTGGATCTGCGCCACGCAGCGCGCGTACAGGCGCGTGGTCTCGACCAGTTCCGCGGCCATGATCCACTTGCCCGCCTTCTTGACGAGGTAGGAGCCGGGCCAGATGTGGAAGCGGATGCCCCGCGCGCCCAGGTAGCCGGCGCCCGGCTCCTCGCCGTCCTTGAAGCCGATGTTCCCGAGGAGGCCCGTGAGCAGCGCGGTGTGCAGCTGTTCGTAGGTGGCCGGGGCTTCGTTCAGGCGCCAGCCCTGCTCGCGCACGATGGTCAGCAGCTGCGAGTGCACATCGCGCCACTCGCGCAGGCGCAGCTGCGAAAGGAAATTGGCGCGGCAGTTGTCCATCAGCTGGCGGTTCGACTTTTTGTGCTCGATGGCCTGCTCGAACCAAGTCCAGATTTTGAGGAAGCTGAGGAACTCGGATTTGTCGTCGGCGAACTTCTTATGGGCTTCGTCGGCGGCCTGCTGGTGCTCCATCGGGCGGTCGCGCGGGTCCTGCACTGACAGCGCGGAGGCCACGATCAGCATCTCGGTCAGGCACGCGTTGTCCAGCGCAGCGAGGATCATGCGGCCGACGCGCGGGTCGAGCGGCAGGCGGGCCAGCTTGCGGCCCAGCGGCGTGAGTTCGTTGTTGTCGTCGACGGCGCCCACTTCCTGCAGCAGCTGGTAGCCGTCCGCAATGGCGCGCGGGGTCGGCGGCTCGATGAAGGGGAAGCTCTCCACGTCCGTCAGGTGCAGGGACTTCATGCGCAGGATGACGGCGGCCAGCGACGAACGCAGGATTTCGGGGTCCGTGAACTTGGGGCGCTTGTTGAAGTCGTCCTCTTCGTACAGGCGGATGCAAACGCCGTCGGCCACGCGGCCGCAGCGGCCCGCGCGCTGGTTGGCGGCGGATTGCGCGACCGCTTCAATCTGCAGCTGTTCGACCTTGTTGCGGTAGCTGTAGCGCTTCACGCGCGCGAGGCCGGCGTCGACCACGTAGCGGATGCCGGGCACCGTCAGCGAGGTTTCGGCCACGTTCGTCGCGAGCACGATGCGGCGCGCGTTGGTGGTGCGGAACACGCGGTCCTGCTCTTCCACCGACAGGCGGGCGAACAGCGGCAGGATTTCGACGTGCGGCGGGTGGTGCTTGCGCAGGCTTTCGGCGGCATCGCGGATTTCGCGCTCGCCGGGGAGGAACACCAGCACGTCGCCGGAGCCGATGCGGCACAGTTCATCGACGGCATCGACCACGCCGTCCATCAGGTCGCGCTTTTCACGCGCGGCTACTGCCTTAGGCACTGGTTTGTTCGGATCGGCCGTAGGGATGGCGACGGCGTCGCGCTCGATCGGGCGGTAGCGGACTTCGACCTTGTACAGGCGGCCGGAGACTTCGATCACGGGGACTGGCTTCTCGTTCGTCCCGAAGTGGCGCGCGAAGCGGTCGGCGTCGATGGTCGCGGACGTGATGATCACCTTGAGGTCCGGACGGCGCGGCAGCAGCTGCTTCAGGTAGCCGAGCAAAAAGTCGATGTTCAGGGAGCGCTCGTGGGCCTCGTCGATGACGATGGTGTCGTAGGCTTTGAGGAGTGGGTCGGTCTGCGTTTCGGCGAGCAGGATGCCGTCGGTCATGAGCTTGACCCAGGCGCCCTTGCTGAGGGTGTCGTTGAAGCGCACCTTGTAGCCGACGTGTTCTCCGAGCGGGGTGCCCAGTTCGTGGGCGATGCGCTTGGCGGTCGAGGAGGCGGCGATACGGCGCGGCTGGGTGTGGCCGATCAAGCCTTTTTCGCCGCGGCCCAGTTGCAGGCAGATTTTCGGCAGCTGGGTGGTTTTGCCGGAGCCGGTTTCGCCGGAGACGATGATGACCTGGTTCTCGGTGAGCGCCTTGGCGATTTCTTCGCGGCGGCCGGAGACTGGCAGGTCTTCAGGGAAGGTAATTTCCGGCAGCGGCGTGCGCTCCGCCTGCCCGTCCCGCGGCTGGCGCGGCGCCCGTGGCTCGCGCGGC
>NZ_SPVF01000261.1 GCF_004614185.1 Zemynaea arenosa
ACCCGCCCCGGGCCCGCGCCCGGCGGCCCGCGCGGACGGCGCGCCGCCTGAAGCCATGGCCCGCTGCGCCCATTGCCACGTCTACTTCCCCTCGTCCGAAGCAGTGCGCGCGGACGGTCTCGATTACTGCTGTCCGGCGCACGTGCGCCAGCCCCCGCTCTAACGCCCGCCCGCATGGCCCAGCTGGAGGCGCTGTCCCGGGAATCGCGCGCGACCTTCTGGCGCTCGATGCAGACCATGAACGTCACGCGCGTGGCGATCGCGGTCGTGCTGCTGCTGTATGGACTGTTCGGCCGCACGGAACTGGAGCGCGGCGCGGGCACGGACTACCACAGGATCTGCATCACCTACGTGCTGCTGTCGGTGACCTTCGCCGCCGTCACCGCGCAGTGGAAGCGCCGCTTCACGGTGCAGCTGATGGCCCATGTGGCCACCGACGTGGTGGCGATCTCGCTGCTCTACCTGGCCGCGGGCGGCATGCGCACCGGCCTGGTGATCCTGTACCTGTTCCCGCTGGCCGGCGCCGCGATCCTGGCGCCGCTGGTGCTGGCGCTGTTCTGGGCCGCGGTGGTGGCGCTGTTCCTGCTCGGGGACAGCACCTGGCGCATCTTCCTGGAAGACGCGGACCTCCCATACCTGCACGCGGCGCTGTACGGCGCGGCCTACTTCGCGGCGGTGCTGGTGATCAGCCGCCTGGCCGCACGCCTCATCAACCAGGAGGAGCTGGCGGCCCGCCGCGGCGCCGACCTGGCCATGCAGCAGGCCATCAACCGCATCGTGATGGCCGACATGGGCGACGGCATCCTGGTGGCCGGGCCGGACGGCCGCATCGTCTCCGCCAATCCGGCGGCGCGGCGGGTGCTCGGCCTGTCCGGTTCCGCCGAGGGCTTGCTGCTGTCGGGCGCCGTCACCCTGGCCCCGCTCAGCGAAGCCTTCCAGGCCTGGATCGCGGAGCCGGACGGCCACCAGATGGCCTTCGTGAACATCAAGCCTGCCGGGCGCGCGGGCGCCGCCACCCACCTCAAGGTGCGCTTCGCCCGCGCCGACACCCCGGACGGCTCGGACGAGCGCTGCGTGATCTTCCTGCAGGACGTGACGGCCATCGAGAACCGCGCCCAGGAACTCAAGCTGGCCTCGATGGGCCGCCTCACCGCGTCCATCGCCCATGAGGTGCGCAACCCGCTGTCCGCCATCGGCCACGCCACCGCACTGCTGGAAGAAGACCTCTCCGACAAGGCGCAGGTGCGCCTGCTGAAAATCGTCGGCGACAACGTCAAGCGCGTGAACCGCATGGTCGAGGACATCCTGCAGCTGTCGCGCAAGGTGCAGCCCAACGGGGAGCCGCTCCAGCTGCAAACCTTTCTGGCGGAGCTGAAGGCGGAATTCAGCGAGACCCACGGCCTGGCCGAGGACCTGATCGCGCTGCCCGCGCACACCGATGCCGCGGTACGCTTCGACCCACTGCACCTGCGCGAAGTGGTGGTCAACCTGCTGACCAACGCCGTGCGCTACGCCAGCGGCACGCCGGGCTGCATCCGCCTGTTCGTGGTGCTGGATGCCGCCGGCCGCCGCGAGCTGCACGTGCAGGACGACGGCCCCGGCATCACTCCCGAGGTGCGCGCCCACCTGTTCGAGCCGTTCTACACCACCTCCAGCAAGGGCACGGGGCTGGGCCTGTACCTGGCGCGCGAGCTTTGTCTTAACAACGACGCCTCGCTCGACTATGAATACCGCACCGATGGCCAGGCCTTCGGAATACCCCATCCGACGGGGCGCTTTGTGATTACGTTCGGCCGCCCGATGGCGTTATGATGGCGGAATGAGTTCTCCCCGTATCCTGGTCGTCGACGATGAAGCGGACCTGCGCGAACTGCTCGAGATCACCCTGCTGCGCATGGGCCTCGACGTGGACAGCGCCGCCACGCTGAAGGACGCCCGCGACTATCTCACCCAGCACGAATACGCCCTGGTATTGACCGACATGCGCCTGCCCGATGGCCTGGGGCTGGAGCTGGTGCGCGAGGTGACCGCCCAATTCAGGAACACGCCGATCGCCGTGGTCACCGCCTACGGCTCGGCCGAGAATGCAGTGATCGCCCTGAAGGCCGGCGCCTTCGATTACGTGACCAAGCCGGTGGTGCTGGACGAGCTGCGCCTGATGGTGCAGTCCGCGCTCAAGCTGGCCCCGGCCGAGGACAAGCAGCAGCCAGCGGCGCAGTCCGAGTCGCGCATGATCGGGGATTCGCCCGTGATGCAGGCGCTGCGCGCGCAGATCGGCAAGCTGGCGCGCTCACAGGCGCCAATCCACATCAGCGGCGAATCGGGCAGCGGCAAGGAGCTGGCGGCGCGCGAGATCCACGCGCAGTCGACCCGCGCGGCCAAGCCGTTCGTGGCGGTGAACTGCGGCGCGATTCCCGAGGCGCTGATGGAGGCGGAGTTCTTCGGCTACCGCAAGGGCGCCTTCACCGGGGCGGCCGAGGACCGGGATGGCTTCTTCCAGGCCGCGAACGGCGGCACCCTGATGCTCGACGAAGTGGCGGACCTGCCGCTGGCCATGCAGGTCAAGCTGCTGCGCGCCATCCAGGAACGGCGGGTGCGCAAGATCGGCGCCACGGCCGAGGAGCCCGTCGATGTGCGCATCATCAGCGCCACCCACAAGAACCTGGAAAAGCTGGTGGAGCAGGGCGCCTTCCGGCAGGACCTGTTCTACCGCCTGAACGTGATCGAGCTGTCGCTGCCGCCGCTGCGCGAGCGGCTGGACGACCTGGAGCTGCTGGCCAACACCATCCTGGCGCGCATCGCAGGGCCGGGATCCAAGGCGACGCTGGGGCCGGGCGTGCTGGCGGCGCTGAAGAGCTATTCCTTCCCCGGCAACGTGCGGGAACTGGAGAACGTGCTGGAACGCGCGCTGGCCTTTGCCAGCGAAGGCGTGATCGAGGTCGCGGACCTGGCGCTCAAGGGCGCGCGCGTCCCGGACCAGCCGCACGCCGTGCCGCATGCGCCGCCGCCGGTCATTCC
>NZ_SPVF01000066.1 GCF_004614185.1 Zemynaea arenosa
CCGCGGCCACCTCGGCCTGGCGGCCGGCGGCGACTTGCTCGAACAGCGCTTCCATGTCGTCTTCGGCGGCGGCCGGGGCGGGTGCCGGAGCCGCAGCGGCCGGGGCAGGCGCGCTCGCTACTCGCTGGGCAGCCACTTCCTCGAACAGTGCGTCGAAATCATCAGCGGCGTCGGTCATAATCCCTGCTTCTCCATTTCAATTCTGTAAAGTCCGCAGCCTGGCTGCGCGAATTCGTAAATGCTGTGCAAGTTCGGGGCAAAGCATGATGCGTGGCAACAAAGCCGCAATACTCGCGAGTGTAGCAGCGTGTCTGCCTGTCGGTAAATCGCTCGTTGCAGCCGCATGCAAAATCCGTGTGGAAACTTGTTACACCGTCAAAAAAACAGGTGTTAAAGTGTTGTATTCCGTAATCTCTTTGGGGCGCTTGGGCCTGCCCGAAGCGTCGATGAGCTCGTTACAGCGGGTTCTGAAGGCCTATCGGCCCTGTCCTAACGGCCCCCTTTGAGCGAAATCAACCGTGCGAAAGCTTGCAATAGCTTTCAGGCACACTACCCTTCAGAATGATTCGCTGTGTTCCTGCGGGAAGCGGTGGTCGTAAGTCCGCGGGGCCAGCCTCTAATGGAGGAAGCCATGTACCGGAAAATTCTGATCACCACGGACGGATCGACCGTCTCGAAACACACCGCCTGCGCCGGGGTCCGCTTCGCCCAGCAAATGGGCGCCGAAGTGCTGGCCCTGTTCGTCGCGCCCGAATACCAGTTCCCCGTGTACGTGGAAATCGTCCCGCCCGCCTACCCGAGCGAGGACGAGTATTTCGAAGCCATGCGGCGGGTGGGCGCCGACCACCTGCGCTCGATCCAGGACAAGTCGGCCAGCTGCAACTTGCACTGCGAAACCCTGGTCGAGTTTTCGGATGCCACCGCGCAAAAGATCTGCGACGTGGCCGAGGAACGCGGCTGCGACCTGATTTTCATCGGCTCGCACGGGCGCAGCGGCTGGGGCCAGGTACTGCTTGGCAGCGTCACCAACAAAGTGCTGTCCCACACCGCCAAACCGGTTCTGGTGCACCGCCTGCTGCAGAACCCGGTCGATTAGGGTTGCTCAACAGACAGCCCATGCGCTAACCTTGCTCACCATTGTTATAGACAACTCAACATGATCAAAATTGTCATCGCGGATGACCACACCATCATGCGGGAAGGCCTGAAGCGCATTCTCGATGGGGCGCTCGATATTGACATCGTCGGCGAGGCCACCAACGGCTTCGAGGTGCTCAACCTGGTGCGCCAAGGCGGCTTCGACCTGCTGCTGCTCGACCTGTCGATGCCCGGGCGCAGCGGGGTCGACCTGATCCGCCAGATCCGCACCGAGGCGCCCAAGCTGGCCATCCTCATCCTGACCATGCACGAGGAAGAGCAGTATGCGGTGCGCGCAATCCGGGCCGGCGCGCAGGGCTACCTGACCAAGGAATCGGCCGGCACCCAGCTGGTGGGGGCGATCCGCAAGGTCGCCTCCGGGCGCCCCTATATCAGTACCGAGGTGGCCGAGCAGCTGGCCCTGAACATCATGACGCCCAACGAGCAGCTGCTGCACAAGCAGCTCTCGGACCGGGAGTTCGAGGTGTTTTCGCTACTGGTGGCGGGGCGCTCGATCACCGAGATTGCCATCAACCTGCACCTGTCAGTCAAAACTGTCTCCACCCACAAGACGCGTATCATGCAAAAGATGGGGATGTCCTCCCTGTCCGAGATGGTGCAGTACGCGGTGGCGCACAAGCTGCTGTCACCGTTCAAGGCCTAGTACTGTTCGCCTCCGGAATTGGTTCCGCAGCCACAGCCAGGTGCTTGGGGTATCTCAAAAGTCCCTCCTGCCGCGCTTGCTTTAGGCGCAATCGTTTAGCCCCTCTGACGCGCGTCAACCCCAGTAAGACTCTTCCTACAAGCCTGCGCCGTCTCCTACTCCAAGATTCAGCCGCTGCTGATATCCAGCCTCAAGCCGAGTTGGCATACTGAATTTCACTTGACTTGCTTGCGGGTCACTTTTTGAAGTTCAGCAACCATCAGGAGATCAACATGCTGTCTACGCAAACGCCGGATCTGCGCTCGACTTCCTCGACGGTGCATTCGTCATCCATGGAAGCCGGTCGCCAACGCCAGGGCCGCCTGTGGTCCAACCTGAAAGAAGTGTGCGACCTGCTGCATATCCCCGCAGCGCCGTCGGTGAACAGCGAAGAACTGCTGTTCCAGCATGTCCAATTCAAGACCGGGCAACGGGTGCATACCATCGGCCAGGCCTTTGACACTCTCTACATCGTCAATTCGGGCTTCCTCAAGACCGTGCTGATCGACGAATTCGGCAACGAGCAGGTGCTGTCCTTCCCGATGAAGGGCGACATGCTCGGGGTCGACGGCATCCACACCCGCCATTACGCCTCCGAGGCGGTGGCCCTGTCGGACTGCGACCTGATCCTGCTGCCGTTCAAGAAGCTGACCGCGCTGGGCCGCGTGCACGCCGAGCTGGAGAACATGATGTACGGCGTGATGAGCCGCGAGCTGGTGCGCGAGCAGGCCATGATCGGCATGCTGGGCGCGCTGTCCGCGGAAGCTCGCGTGGCCCGCTTCCTGGTCTCGCTGGCCGAGCGCTTCGGCGCGATGGGCTACTCCAGCAAGCTGTTCAACCTGCGCATGACGCGCCACGAGATCGGCAGCTACCTGGGCCTGACCCTGGAAACGGTCAGCCGCACGCTGTCGGCGTTCAACGAGATCGGGCTGATCACGGTGGACCAGCGCACCATCGGCATCAAGGATGCGGAAGCGCTCAAGACCCTGCGCCGCCTGCCGCCGTCGCGCTCGCGGGCCAAGGCCAAGAAAGAGGCTGAGGCCGCCGCAGCGGCTGCCGCGGCTGCGGGCGCTCCCGCTCCGGCCGCACCGGCCCCGGTGCTGACG
>NZ_SPVF01000118.1 GCF_004614185.1 Zemynaea arenosa
GGCCGGTGCGGCAGCCGGGAGCGGTTGGCCGCTCAGGCGCCGACCCAGGGCAGGCCGTGCTTGCACCAGCCGCCCACGGTCTTGCGGTGGCCGTCGGCGTCCTTGTCGCCTTCGAAGCCTTCGAGGATGTCGTAGCTGTGGTGATAACCGGCCTCGGTGGCGGCGCGCGCCGCGTGCCGGGAGCGCACCCCCGAGCGGCACAGGAACAGCAGCACGTCGTCCTTGTTGGCGACCGCTTCCAGTTGCGCGAGGAAGTCCGGATTCGGCGCGCCGCCCGGGTAGAGCGACCATTGCACCGCCCCATGCTGTTCCGGCGGAATGGCCGCGCGCCCGACCCAGTCGCGTTCCGCGCTGGTGCGCACATCGATCAGTTTGGCCTGCGGGTCCTGGCGGATCAGGTCGTACGCCTCCTGGCAGGTGACGGCGCCCGCGTAGGCCTCTTCCGGCGCACGGTCGGCGGCGGCGGACAGGATCTCTTTTGTTGTGCTCATGACATTTCCCGATGTCGGTCTTGCGATTATGATGAGGCGCGCTGCACCACGCCGATGCGTGTGCCTCAAACTGGTGCGTGAACGCGACGATGCACCGATTTGGTGCGATCACGGCCCCGCGTGGTCGGCGTGCTCACCGATTTTATCCCGTTTTTCCCGCGCGTTCAGGGCACGTTCCCGGCGCGGCTCATGCCTTACAGCATCTGGCACGGAACCTGCTTATTACCCGGACACAAGGCACCATCCCATTCACTAGGAGATTTCCAACATGGCAGCAAGGACACCCGCAGACGTTCTGCAAATGGTCAAGGAACACGAAGTCAAGTTCATCGATTTCCGCTTCGCCGACACCCGCGGCAAGGAACAGCACGTGACCGTGCCGGTGTCCGCCTTCGATGAAGACAAGTTCGAGTCCGGCCATGCATTCGACGGTTCGTCGATCGCGGGCTGGAAGGGCATCGAAGCCTCCGACATGATCCTGATGCCGGACGCGAATACCGCCAACATCGACCCGTTCATGGAAGAGACCACGCTGTTCATGCAGTGCGACGTGATCGAGCCGTCGGACGGCAAGGGCTACGACCGCGACCCGCGCTCGATCGCCAAGCGCGCCGAAGCCTACCTGAAGTCGACCGGCATCGGCGACACCGCCTTCTTCGGCCCGGAACCGGAATTCTTCATCTTTGATTCCGTGACCTGGAAAGTCGACATGTCCGGCTGCTTCGTCAAGGTCGATTCGGAAGAGGCCTCCTGGTCCACCGACGCCAAGATCGAAGGCGGCAACAGCGGCCACCGTCCGGCAGTGAAGGGCGGCTACTTCCCGGTCCCGCCGGTCGATTCGTTCCAGGACATGCGCTCGGAAATGTGCCTGATCCTCGAAGCGCTCGGCATCCCGGTCGAGGTGCACCACCATGAAGTGGCGGGCGCCGGCCAGAACGAAATCGGCACCAAGTTCTCGACCCTGGTCGAGCGCGCCGACTGGACCCAGAACCTGAAGTATGTGATCTGGAACGTGGCCCACAGCTACGGCAAGACCGCGACCTTCATGCCGAAGCCGATCGTCGGCGACAACGGCTCGGGCATGCACGTGCACCAGTCGATCTGGAAGGACGGCAAGAACCTGTTCGCGGGCGACGGCTACGCGGGCCTGTCGGAGAACGCCCTGTACTACATCGGCGGCATCATCAAGCACGCCAAGGCGCTGAACGCGATCACCAACCCGGGCACCAACTCGTACAAGCGCCTGGTGCCGGGCTACGAAGCGCCGGTCAAGCTGGCCTACTCGGCCCGCAACCGCTCGGCCTCGATCCGCATCCCGCACGTGGCGAACCCGAAGGGCCGCCGCATCGAGACCCGCTTCCCGGACCCGCTGGCCAACGTCTACCTGTGCTTCGCCGCGCTGCTGATGGCGGGCCTGGACGGCATCCAGAACAAGATCCACCCGGGCGAGCCGGCCTCGAAGGACCTGTACCACCTGCCGCCGGAAGAAGACAAGCTGATCCCGACGGTGTGCTCGTCGCTGGAAGAGGCGCTGGCCGCCCTGGACGCGGACCGCGAGTTCCTCACCCGCGGCGGCGTGTTCAGCGATTCGATGCTGGACGCGTACATCGAGCTGAAGATGCAGGAAGTGCAGCGCATGCGGATGACCACCCACCCGGTGGAATTCGACATGTACTACTCGTCGTAAGATTCTTGAAAGGGGCACGTGCCCCTTTAGAATTTTTTTGTCCGACATGTACTACTCGTCCTGATCAAAGGGGCAAGTTGCAAAGGGGGGCCTCGGCCCCCTTTTTCATTTGAACGGGAGAACAGGCCTAGTTTCCATGTGTAACTATCGGGAGCCAGCGCTCCCCGAGTGCGCTATAGTCCGGGATGTTGAATTCCCCCGGTAAGCAAGAATGATGAGGACGACAAGCCTGGCGTTCCTGGCCGTGGCCGCCGTGCTGGCAGCCCCTGCCCGCGCCGACATTTACAAGTGCGTGGACGCGCAGGGCCACAAAACCTACACCGACAATCCGGCCGGGCAGGGCCAGTGCGTGCTGCTGGAAAAGGCCGCCGCCACCCCGCTGGTCACGGTGCCGATGGGGAACGCCCGTCGCAATCCAGACGGCGCCCCGCGCCGCCCGCAAGTGGCCTCGGCCGCGCCAGCCGGCTTCCCGCGCGTGGACGCCGCCCAGCAGCGCGCGCGCGACGACGACCGCCGCGGCATCCTGCAGGACGAGCTGCGCGCCGAGGAGCAGAAGCTGACCCAGCTGCGTGCCGAGTTCAACAACGGCGAGCCCGAGCGCCAGGGCAACGAGCGCAATTACGCCAAGTACCAGGAGCGCGTGGCGCAAATGCGCGACAACATCGCGCGCAGCGAAAAGAACATCGAAGCCCTGAAGCGCGAACTGGCCAGCATCAGGTAGAGACCGGCACCCACCCGCCCCATGACCCCCGACC
>NZ_SPVF01000242.1 GCF_004614185.1 Zemynaea arenosa
GATCTCGGCTGGACGCTGGTCAAGGCGCCCACCGGCCGCGCGCGGAACGATGCCTTGACCCTGGCGCACGCGCTGGATGCTGCGGCCGCACGCCACCGCGCCGCCCGCGAGGCCTCCCGATGAGCACCCGCCCTCCGGCGCTGGCGGCCGAGATCCTGGTGGTGGAGGACAGCGCCACGCAGGCCCGCGCCCTGGCCACCGTGCTGGAGGAGAATGCCTTCGTGGTCCGATTGGCTGCGGATGGGCAGGCCGGTCTCGCGTCCGCCCGCGCCCAGCCGCCGTCCCTCGTCGTAAGCGACATTGCCATGCCCGGCATGGACGGCTTTGCGATGTGCCGCGCCCTCAAGGCCGATCCAGCCACGCGCGACATCCCGGTGATCCTGCTCACCGCCCTGAACAGCCTGTACGACGTGATCCGGGGCCTGGACTGCGGCGCCGATAACTTCATCCGCAAGCCCTTCGACCCGCGCTACCTGGTGGCGCGCATCGAATTCATCCTGGCCAACCGGCGCTTCCGGCCGGAGGAGCGGGTGCAGTTGGGCATGCAGGTGAACCTGGGCGGCCAGACCCACTTCATCACGGCCGAGCGCCAGCAGATCTTCGACCTGCTGATCTCGACCTATGAAGAAGCGATCCACATGACCGAGGAGCTGCGCGAGCGCCAGGACCAGATCGCGCGCTCCTACCAGTCGCTCGATGGGCTGTACCGCACCGCGCACGCGCTCAATGGGGCCGTGAGTGCCGACGACATGGCGCGCCGCGCGCTCGATGCGGTGCTGGAGCTGCCCGGGGTAACCGGTGCCGCGGTGCTGCTGCGCGCCGCGGATGGCGCGCTGCAGCCGGCCGCCATCCACAATGTCACGCTGCGGCCGGACTGCACTTGCCCCACGTGCCTGCTCGATGGCAGCCTGCGGACGCCGCAGCGCCACGCCGCCTGTCCCGCCAATGGCGATTCGCCCTACGTGTGCCTGCCGCTGCTGGCCGGCGAGCGCGAACTCGGCCTTCTGAACCTGCGTCTGAGCGCGGACGATCTGGACCTCAACGTGCTCAGCACTGTGGGCGCGCAGCTGGCCAGCGCACTTGAACGGGCCGACCTGTACGCCAACATGGAAGCGCTGGTGCGCGAGCGCACCGAGGCCCTGGATGCGGAGCGTAACCTGTTCTCCACGGTGGTCAAGGTGGCCGGGGCGCTGGTCTGCCTGGTCGATGCGGAAGGCGCCATCAAGGTGTGGAACCCGGCTTGCGAACAGACCCTGGGCTGGCGCGCGGACGAGGTGCTGGGCCGCTCGTTCTGGGAGCTGGCGCCCGAGCGCGCGGCCCAGGCGCGCGAGCGCTTCGCGCGCATCGGGGCGGACCGCCGGCCGATGCAGTTCGAGGAGCAGTGGGACGCGCGCGACGGGACCGTGCGCCACATCCTGTGGACCGTGGCGTGGCTGCCGCTTGGCGCACAGGGCGACCACTACCTCGGCACCGGCATCGACCTGACCGCGCTGTACGGCGTGCAGGAGAAACTCGAATACGCCAACAACTTCGACCCGGTCACCGGCCTGCCCAACCGCTTGCTGCTGCGCGACCGCGTGCAGCAGCGGCTCGTCAGCGCCGGGGCGGCGCAGGCCGTGGGCCTGCTGTGCGTGCGCGTGGGCGACCTGCACCGCGTGCGCGAGCTGCTCGGGCGCGCCGCGGAAGAGACCCTGCTTGCGGGCCTGGCGGACCGGCTGCGCGAGCTGGCGCGGCCTGGCGACGCTGCGGGGCGCGTCACCGACGACACCTTCCAGATGGTGGCTGTGCGCGCCAGCGTGGAGGAACTGGCGCACGGCGTGCACCAGCTGCTGGCGCGCCTGGACGAACCGTTCGCGATCGACGGCAACGAGGTGCACGTGGAGGCGGTCGCGGGGCTGGCCTTGTACCCCAACGACGGCGCCGATTTCGACCAGCTGGCGCAAAGCGCAGAACTTGCGGCCCGCCAGGCCATGCGCGCGCCCGGCCAGCGCTATGCCTTCTACCGCCCCGAACTCAATGAGGGCGCGCAGGACCGCTTCCGCCTGGAGAGCGCGCTGCGGCGTGCCGTGGAGCGCGATGAACTGTGCCTGCACTACCAGCCGCAGGTCGCGCTGGCGACGGGCCGTGTGATCGGCGTGGAGGCACTGGTGCGCTGGCGCCATCCGGAACTGGGCATGGTGCCGCCGGGGCGTTTCATCGGCCTCGCCGAGGAGAGCGGGCTGATTACCGCGATCGGCGCCTGGGTGCTGCGCACTGCGTGCGAGCAGCTGTGCGCCTGGCAGCGCGCGGGGCTGGCCGCGGTGCCGGTCTCGGTCAACATCTCGGCGCGCCAGTTCAACGCGGGGCTGCCGGACCAGGTGGCGGCGGTGCTGGCCGAGACCGGGCTCGATCCGGCCTGGCTGGAGCTGGAGCTGACCGAGACCGCGTCCATGGACGACCCGGCGCACAGCATGGCCACCATGCGGCGGCTGAAAGACCTGGGCGTGAGGCTGGCGATCGACGATTTCGGCACCGGCTACTCGAACCTGAACTACCTGAAGCGGTTCCCGGTGGACCGGCTGAAACTGGACCAGTCCTTCGTGCGCGATCTCACCAGCGACCCGGACGACCTGGCGATCGCGGAGGCGGTGATCGCCATGGCGCACGGCCTGCGCCTGACCGTCATCGCGGAAGGCGTGGAGACGGCCGGCCAGCTCGCCCTGCTGGCGCGCCATGGCTGCGACGAGATGCAGGGCTACCTGTTCAGCCGCCCTCTGGAACCGGCTGACTGCGCGGCGCTGCTGCGCGAAGGCCGCGGCCTGCCGGCCGAACGGCTGCGCGCCTGCCCGTATGCGCGTACGGTGCTGGTGGTGGACGACGCTGCGGCCCAGGGCACGCCGATCGCGTCGGCGGTCCAGGCGCTCAGCGGCCTGACAC
>NZ_SPVF01000119.1 GCF_004614185.1 Zemynaea arenosa
GTAGGAAGGCACGCCGGGCCTGTGGGGCGCCCGGCGGGCGCCCGGCGTCAGATCGCCGCGAGGGCCGCGGCGAGGTCGGCGCGCTGGTCGTCCACGTGCTCGATGCCGACCGACAGGCGGATAAAGGAGTCGCTGATCCCCAGCGCCGCCCGCTGCGCCGGCGGAATGGTGGCATGCGTCATCAGCGCCGGATGCTCGATCAGGCTTTCCACACCACCCAGGCTTTCGGCCAGCGTGAACACGTGGCAGCGCTCCAGGAAGCGCCGCGCGCCCGCCAGATCGGTATCCAGTTCGATCGACACGATGCCGCCAAAGCCCTCCATCTGCCGCCGGGCCAGCGCATGCTGCGGATGCGACTCCAGCCCCGGGTAGTACACCTTGCGCACCTTCGGCTCGCGTTCCAGCCAGCGCGCCAGCTCCAGCGCGTTGGCGCAGCTGCGCTCCAGCCGCAGCGCCAGTGTCTTCACCCCGCGCAGCACCAGGAAACTGTCGAACGGCCCCTGGATGGCGCCGACGGAGTTCTGCAAGAAGCCCAGCTTCTCGCCCAGCTCCTTGTGGTGTGCCTCGTTGCCCACTACCGCGATCCCGCCGATGACGTCCGAATGCCCATTCATGTACTTGGTCGTCGAGTGCACCACGATGTCGATGCCGTGTTCGAGCGGCCGCTGGACGATCGGGCTGGCGAAGGTGTTGTCCGCCACCGTGATGATCCCGCGCTCGCGGCAGATATCCGCAATGGCGCGCAGGTCGGCCAGCTTGAGCATCGGATTGGTGGGCGTCTCGATCCACACCATCTTGGTGTTGGGCGTCAGCGCCGCGCGCAGCTTCTCGGGATCGGAGAGGTCGACATACGAAAAGTCATGCCCCGCGCTGCGCCGCCGCACGCGCTCGAACAGGCGATAAGTTCCGCCATACATGTCGTCGCCCGCCACGATGTGCGAGTTTGCATCCGCCAGCTCCAGCACTGTCGAAATCGCGGCCAGGCCGGAGGCGAATGCGAAACCTGCCGACCCACTCTCCAGGTCCGCCACGTTGCGTTCCAGCGCCCAGCGCGTGGGGTTGTGCGAGCGTCCGTAGTCCAGTCCCTTGTGTACGCCGGGGCTTTGCTGGACGAAAGTGGAGGTCGCATAAATCGGCGGCATCACCGCGCCGGTCGACGGGTCGGGCGACTGGCCCGCGTGGATGACGCGCGTCGCGATGTGTTTTTTCGGTTCGGTGGTGTCGCTCACTTGATATTCCTGCGCAAATGGTTGAGAAGGTCGAAGCGCGTGATCAAGCCGTAGAAATGCTCCCCCTCGCAGATCACCGCTGTCAGGCCGCGATCGAGCACGGCGCGCAGCTGCTGCAGGGAGGCGGACGGCGGCAGCGTCTCGACCAAAGTGGTCATTGTATTGCGAACCAGCCCGCCGAAGCGGTCAGGATGGCTGCTCACATGTGTCAGCAGATCCGACTCGTCGACAATTCCGGCCAGGTGGCGGCCTTCCATCACGGGCAGCTGCGCCAGGTCGGCGCTGCGCATGCGGTTGAAGGCGGTGAGCAGGGTATCGTCCGGGCTCACGGTGATCACGTCGCCGTCGTCGAAGCGGCGGCCGATCAGGTCCCGCAGGTCGCCCAGGTGCGGACGCACCAGCAGGCCCTGGTCGGCCATCCAGCCGTCGTTGTAGACCTTGGACAGGTAGCGGGTGCCGGTGTCGCAGACGAAGGTGACCACGCGCTTGGGCGTGGTCTGTTCGCGGCAGTAGCGCAGGGCGGCGGCCAGCAGGGTGCCTGTGGACGAGCCACCGAGGATGCCTTCCTGCCGCAGCAGTTCGCGCGCGGTCTCGAAGCTCTCCTTGTCGGTGATGGTATAGGCGGTCTTCACGCGCGACAGGTCGGCGATGGCGGGGATGAAGTCCTCGCCGATGCCTTCCACGGCCCAGGAGCCGGCGTCCTTCGAGAGGTGGCCGGTGTTGATGTACTCCGCGAGGATCGAGCCTGCGGGGTCGGCGAGGATGAACTCCGCGTTCGGCTGCACCCTTTGGAAGAAGCGGGACAGGCCGGTCAGCGTGCCGGCCGAGCCGACGCCGGCGACGATGGCGTCCACGCGATGGTCCATCTGCTCCCAGATTTCGGGGCCGGTCGTCGTTTCGTGGGCCTTGGGGTTGGCGGGGTTGTTGAACTGGTCCGCGAACCAGCCGCCCGGGATGTCCTTGGCCAGGCGCGCAGCGAGGTCCTGGTAGTACTCGGGGTGGCCCTTGCCGACGTCCGACCGGGTGAGGTGGATCTCGGCGCCCAGGGCTTTCAGGTGCAGGATCTTCTCCATCGCCATCTTGTCGGGGACGACCAGGAGCACACGGTAGCCCTTCATGCGCGCAACGAGGGCCAGGCCCAGGCCCGTGTTCCCGGCAGTCGCTTCGATCACGGTGCCGCCGGGTTTCAGTTTGCCTTCGGCCTCCGCGGCTTCGATCATCGCGAGGCCGATGCGGTCCTTGATCGAGCCGCCGGGATTCTGGGATTCGAGCTTCAGGAACAGTTCACAGGGGCCGGTGTCGATGCGGGTGACTTGCACGAGCGGCGTATTGCCGATGAGTGAAAACAGCGCGGGTTGTTGCATGTCTCCTCCGTTATTCTGGACCGCCGCCTCGTGAGCGGCCGCCTGCGATAGAGCGGAATAGTATGCGCCGCTTTGCCCGGCTGCGCCGCGCGCTGGCGCGGCAGGAGCTCAGCGTGGGGAGGGCTGTGGTTTTTCCGGCTCGCGCGGGTCCGGCGCGGCGCCAGCGGCCCGCTGCATGCGCCGCCACAGCGTGGCGCGGCTGATGCCG
>NZ_SPVF01000032.1 GCF_004614185.1 Zemynaea arenosa
GCCGCGCTGCGCGTCACCAGGCCCAGGTCCGCGCCCAGCGTGGCGGCGACCTGGATCAGGGCGCGCATGGTATCGAAGGCGGCCAGCACGGCGTCCCCGCCGACATCGTGCACCCCGGCCACGATCCCCTTGGCCACCCCGCGCACGCTCAGCGCCAGGCCGGTCCCGGCCTGCTCGCTGGCGTGCAACGCGCCGCGCACCACCTGTTCGATGACACTGGCCAGGCCGATGGCGGCGCCGCCGCCGATGCCCAGGGTGTCCACGATGGTCTGGCGCGCCAGGCTGGCGATCTGGGTTTCCACCGCCTCCAGCGTGCCCAGGCTGGCCGCCACGCCCTGCTGGACCGCCTGGCCGGCCTGCTCGGCCATGGCCAGTCCGCCGTCGCCGCCGCGGGCGGACCGCCCCGGCGCCGCCGGGGCATTGCTGTGTTTGCTAGTCATGTCGTCTCCTCGTTGTTCACGGTCCCTCGGGCCGGATGTCTGCTGGTTGGGCCGTGCGCGGGCCGCGGGGTTCCGCCGTTCCGGCGGATTTTTTGATCTTCATCAAAAACTTCGAAACGCCGCTGCGATGCCGCCCAAATCGCTCCCTACAATGAAGCTGTAGTGATCCTGCCGCGCGAGCGGTGCTTACCCCGGCGAGGCGGGCATGCAGAAGATCTGGCTCAACAGTTACCCTCCCGGTGTGCCGCCCACGGCGGCGGTCGATGCCTTCGCGTCGCTGCCCGCGCTGTTCGACTGGATCGTCCGCACCTACGGCCCGCAGCCGGCCTTCACCAACCAGGGGACCACGCTCACCTGGGCCGAGCTCGATGAGCGGGCGCGTGCCTTCGCCGGCTACCTGCAGGGCGTGCTGGGGCTGGCGCCCGGCGCGCGCGTGGCGCTCATGCTGCCCAATTTGCTGCAATACCCGGTCGGCCTGTTCGGGGTGCTGCGCGCCGGCTGCGTGGTGGTCAACGTCAATCCCTTGTACACCGCGCGCGAGCTGCAGTACCAGCTGGCCGACAGCGGCGCCAGCGCCATCGTGGTGCTGGACAACTTCGCCCACACGCTCGAGCAGGTGCTGGCCGCCACCGCGGTGCGCCACGTGGTCGTGACCCGGGCCGGCGACCTGCTGCCCTTTCCCAAGGCGCAGATCGTCAACCTGGTGGTGCGCCATGTCCGGCACATGGTGCCCGCCTGGTACCTGCCGCAGGCGGTGCGCTGGCACGAGGCGCTGCGGCGCGGGCGCACGGCGGGGCTGCGGCCGGCCACGCCGGCGCCGCAGGACACCGCCTTCCTGCAGTACACCGGCGGCACCACCGGCGTGCCCAAGGGCGCCGTGCTCAGCCACGCCAACCTGGTGGCCAACATCGAGCAGACCGCGGCCTGGGTGGGCGGGGTGCTGGTGCCGGGGCGGGAGACCGCCATCGTCCCGCTGCCCCTGTACCACGTGTTCGCGCTCACCGCCACGCTGACCTTCTGCCGCCTAGGCGCGCACGTGGTGCTGGTCACCAATCCGCGCGAGCTGCCGGCTTTCGTGCGCGAGCTGCGCCACTCCCCCTGGACCGTGCTGATCGGCGTAAACACCCTGTTCAACGCGCTCTTGAACGAACCCGGGCTGGCGCAGGTGGACATGCGCCGGGCCAAGCTGGTGGTGGCGGGCGGCATGGCCGTGCAGCGCGCCGTGGCCGAGCGCTGGCAGCAGCGCTGCGGCACCGCGCTGGTGGAGGGCTACGGCCTGACCGAAGCCTCGCCCATCGTGTGCGCCAACCGGCCGGACCAGCCCGCGTTCACCGGCGCCATCGGGCTGCCGCTGCCGTCCACCGAGGTGGCGATCCTGGACGACACCGGCCAGGAGCTGGCGCTGGGCGAGCCGGGCGAAATCTGCGTGCGCGGCCCCCAGGTCATGCAGGGCTACTGGCAGCGGCCGGAGGAGACCGCGCGCGTGTTCCACCCCGGCGGCTGGCTGCGCACCGGCGACATCGGCGTGCTGGAGCCCACCGGCTACGTCCGCCTGATCGACCGCCTGAAGGACATGATCGTGGTCTCCGGCTTCAAGGTCTATCCCAACGAGGTCGAGGACGTGCTGGCCCTCCATCCGGGCGTATTCGAGGCGGCCGCGATCCGCGCCCCCGACCCGCATTCGCAAGAGGTGGTCAAGGCCGTGGTGGTGCGGCGCGACCCGCAGCTCACCGAGCAGGCGCTGCTGGAGCATTGCCGCCAGCACCTGACCGGCTACAAGGTGCCGCGCGCGATCGTGTTCCGCAGCGCGCCGCTGCCCAAGTCGCCGATTGGCAAGATCCTGCGCCGGGTGGTGCAGGCCGAAGAAGACGCCCGCCTGGCCACCACCACGGCGGGCTGACCAGAATCATTGCAGTCCAACCAGGGGAATGACCATGGCAACAAAACTGAAGGAGCTGATGGAGGGCGAACCGGCCTCCATCGTCGATGCGGTGGCCGCTTCGGCCCAGCAGATCTGGCAGGCTGGGCTGGGCGCCTTTGCGGCGGCCCAGCGCGATGGCGGCGAACTGTTCGACAAGCTGGTCCGCGACGGCACCCATTTGCACCAGTTGACCCAGGACCTGGCCGCCGAGAAGCTGCCGGGGGTCAGCGGCACGGTGGGCCGGCTCGCCGGGCAGATCGGCAAACAGGCCAGCGGCTCGTGGGAAAAGATCGAGAAGATCTTTGACGACCGGGTCGGGCGCAGCCTGGACCGGCTGGACATTCCGTCGCGCGCGGAGTTCGCCCGCCTGCACGGCGAGCTGGACGAAC
>NZ_SPVF01000086.1 GCF_004614185.1 Zemynaea arenosa
GAACTGGCCGCGGCCCTGTCGCACCAATTGGCGGCCGATGCACCGGGCGCGGTCCGCGTCGGCGTGAGCTTCCGCGCGCGCGATGGCGCCTACTGCCGCACCTTCACGTACCAGTCCACCGCGGGCCTGGCCTGCCGCGTGGGCGAACAATGGTCCCTGCCCATGCTGGCCCAGACTACGCCCACGACCGCGGCAGGCAGTACCTACCGCCAGGCCTCCTCCATGCCCGCCGCCATCCTCGACGCCGTCGATGCCCGCATCAACGGTCCCGCCCTGGACGCCGCCGCCGAAAAAGCCGCCGCCGCCCAGGACTGGCGCGCTGCCCGCTGATGCGGCCGGCGCGCTCCAGCGGCCAGCGGCCCTCAGCTTACGGCGTCAACGTGAAGTTCACGTTCGACTGGTTCTGCGTGCCGATGTCCACCTTGGCCACCGACTTCGCCGCATAGCCCGTCGCACTCGCATCGATCTGGTACATCGCCACGCCCGGCGTCACCGTGGCGGCAGGCGCAAACACGAGCGGCAGTGCGCTGCTGTAGACCGCGTACTGCGGCGCCTTCAGCGGCAGACCGTCGATGCTGTACGCCCCCGTGCTCAGGTCCGCACCCTTGTAGCGCACCGTGACCACCGGCCCCGCCGCGAACGACTGCTTGGCCGCCACATACGCCGCCTCGGTGCTGCTGGCCGGAGACAGCGTCACCGTGCCTGCGATCGAACCCACCGCGCTGTCAGCCAGCGCAATCGGTGCCGCCGCCGTGCTGAGTGCAGTGGTGCTGGATGTGGAAGCCACGGGCACCGCCCCGATCACGCTGGCCGCGCTGTTGTCCGCCGTGATCACCACGTCGTAATTGCCCGGCGCCAGGCGCGCCAGCATGAACTCACCCGTGGTCGCATTCGGCGTGGTGGAGCTGACGATGCTGCCGTTCTGCTGCGCCGACACGGTGACGTGCTTGCCCAGCGCCGCCGTCGCGATGAAGCCCGTGATGCCGTTGATCGCCGACGGAATCACCTTCACCACCGGCTTGAGCGCGTACTTGCCGTTGCCGCGCGTGACCACCGATTTGCAGGCGTCGAAGTCCAGCACCAGGTCGACCTTCTGTCCGGCGGCGACGTCGAATTCGTTCACCAGCTTGATGCCGCTCTGGACCGCGCTCGGCGTCTCCAGCGACTTCTCCGTGCCGCCCGTCGGCACCACCGAGTTGGCCAGGCCGGTGCCCGCGTTCGCATCGAGTACGAGACGCAGCTGCGAGTAGTGCCCCGCTGGCAGCGCGGTCTGGCCGAGCGCGTCGAGCGTGCCGTTGGTCAGGTTGAGCAGGTTGATCTTGCGGGCCGGGTTGAGCGTGATGTCGGTCCAGCCGCTGTCGGTGTCGGACGCGCTGGCACTCTGGTGCACGCGCACCTTGTTGACGGTGATGTTGACGGCGTCGAAGCCGCAGGCCGGAGCATCGGTCAGGGCCACCGACAGGGTGCCCGCCGTGGTGGCTGGCGGGGCCGTCGTGCCGCCGCTGCTGCCACCGCCACCACCGCCGCAGGCTGCCAGCAAGGCCGCGACGGCGGAACAGCCGAGAATGGGGAAAAGGGATGCTTTCATATTCTGTACCTCATATTGATAACGTGTTCCCTGCGGGACGCGTACGCACAGAATATATCTTTAGAGCAATTGTGAATGTGGCCCAACGCACATTGAAACAATGTCTTACACTTGCATCCGCCTGCATTCCTCCGGCTCCTGTCGGAAACGAAAAACGCGCCCTGAGGCGCGTTCTTCACTGGAGCAGGAATCGGCTTACTTCTGAGCCATGATCCACTTGACCAGGGTGTGGGCTTCGGCTTCCGACACCTGCGGGTTGGCCGGCATCGGCACCGCACCCCAGGAACCCGAACCGCCCTTGATGATCTTGGCGACCAGCTTGTCTTCGATGCCCTTCTGGCCTGCGTACTTGGCCGCGACATCCTTGTAGGCTGGACCGACCAGCTTGTTCTGCACCGAGTGGCAAGCCAGGCAGTTCTTTGCCTTGGCCAGATCGGCCGGGTTCTGAGCCATTGCGCCGGCCGAGGCCAGGGCCACCAGTACTGCCAACATCGTACGTTTCATACACTTTTCTCCCTAACGAGTGTGAGGACATTCTACACCGTATCAGAACGTCTCACTATCGATACGGTTGACGTTTGTTGCTGTCCGGAACGCACAATTTGTAATATCCTGTGACTGTTTAAGGAATCGTCCTATGCCGCTCATTCTTCTCATTGTTGCCCTTGTGGCACTGCGCTACTTCGAGGTATGGAAGTTCGCCGGCCTGTCCTGGTGGTGGATCGTCGGGCTGATGGCGCTCGCCTTCGTCTGGTTCGAGTACATCGAAAAAATCCTCGGCCTCGACAAGAAGAAGGAGCACAACGAAGACGAAAAGCGCCGCAAGGCCCGCGTCAAGCAGGCCTTCGACCAGCAGAACAAGAAGCGCTGACCGCTCGCCCGGGCCTTCGCCTGTGATACGCTGCGCATATCACAGAGCCTCAAACAGGGCCTTGGGCATATGAATATCGACCTGCGCGTGCTGCGCTACTTCGTGGTGGTGGCCGAGGAGCTGCATTTTGGCCGCGCCGCCGCGCGCCTGCACATCACGCAGCCGCCGCTCTCCCAGGCCATCGCCGGTCTCGAAGACGCGCTCGGCGCTGCCCTGTTCGCCCGCAACCGCCGCGGCGTCGCGCTCACGCCCGCCGGCGACGTCCTGCTGCC
>NZ_SPVF01000206.1 GCF_004614185.1 Zemynaea arenosa
TGCGGGGGGCGGGGGGCCCACCCTTGGTGTTGTCCCTGCTCGCCCGCGTGGGGGCCGGGCCCGGGGGGCGCGGGGGCGGGGGGCGGATGTGTATCGTGGTGGCATGGATGAATTGCTGGCTTTGGGGCGGGAGCTCAAGGAGCTCGGGTATCGGTTCGTGACGCCGACGGCGGCGACCATCAAGCGCGTCAACCGCCGCCACGAGGGCGAGCCGGCGCGCGATGCGCAGGCGGTGTTCGGATGGGGCCGGGCCTTCGCGCATGACGATGAGCCGGGGCGCTGGCTGCAGCGGCTGCAGGCGCTCCATCTCGCGCAGCCGCAGCATGGCGGCGGCTGGCGCACCGCGCTGCGCGCGGCGACGCTGGGCGACCAGCTGCTGTTCCACACCAGTGGTCCAGCCGCGCCGGCCGATGCGGTCTTCTTTGGGCCCGACACCTACCGCTTCGTCCGCGCCCTCCACGCGGAACTCGACGCGCACGACCAGCGCTGCCGTCGCATCCTCGATCTCGGCTGCGGCGCCGGCGCGGCGGCGCTCGCCCTGGCCCGCCGCTTTCCGCACGCGGAGGTGCTGGCCACCGACGTCAACCCGAAAGCCCTGCAGTTCTGCGCCGCCAACGCCCAGCTCAACGACCTGCCCAACCTGCTCGTGCGCGAGAGCGACAAGTTCGCGGCCATCGGCGGCGCCTTCGACCTGATCGTCTCCGACCCGCCCTTCATCGCGGACGCCGAGCAGCGCACCTACCGCGACGGCGGCGGCGCCCTCGGCCTGCAACTGTCGCTCGACATCGTCCGCGCCAGCCTCCCGCACCTGGCCCCCGGCGGCGCGCTGATGATCTACACCGGCGTGGCCATCGTGCGCGGCGAGGACCGCTTCGCCGATACAGTCCTGCCGCTGCTGCAGCAGGAAGGCCTCGCCACCACCTACGCCGAGATCGACCCCGACATCTTCGGCGAGCTGCTCGGCGAGCCCGCCTACCACGAGGCCGACCGCATCGCCGCCGTCTGGCTTGTGGCGCGCAAGCCGTCCGCGCCTGCATAAGTGAGTCACCGTACAGTCCAAAAGCGCCCCAGCCGTTTTACTGAGAGCTGAATAACAATGCACCAATAGGAGGCCGCCATGTACAGCACCGGGTCGATCTGGAAAGCGACCGCCGACATCCCCGATTACCCCGCGCTGGCCGCGCGCACCCGCGCCGATGTCTGCGTGGTGGGCGCCGGCATCGCGGGCCTGACCACCGCCTACCTGCTGCTGCGCGCCGGGAAGAAGGTCCTGGTGCTCGACGCGGACACCATCGGCAGCGGTGAAACCGGCCGCACCACCGCCCACTTCTTCCCGCCCGATGAGCGCTACTACCAGCTCCAGACCAAGTTCGGTGAAGAGCAGGCGCGCATGGTCGCGAACAGCTTCCGCCAGGCGACCGACTTGGTCGAGAACATCATCCGCGAGGAGCAGATCGACTGCAGCTTCCTGCGCCTGGACGGCTACCTGATCCCGCAGGTCCACGGCCAGAACGACGCCGTCGAAAAGGAATACGTGGCGGCCCACCGCCTCGGCGTGGACGTCGAGCGCCTCGAGCGCGTGCCCGGCATGGTCTATGACACCGGTCCCTGCGTCCGCTTCCGCAACAACGCGCAATTCCATCCGCTGCGCTATCTCGCGGGCCTCGCGAAGGCGATCGAAAAACTCGGTGGCGTCATCCACTGCCATACCCGTGCGCTCGGCATCGACAAGGAAGGCGCCGAGCAGAAGGTCCGCACCACCGGCGGCGACGTCCACGCCCAGCACGTGGTGGTGGCCACGCACACGCCCTTCAACGACCAGGTAGTCATGCACACCAAACAGGCCGGCTACAGCACCTACGTGGTGGGCTTCAAGGTCAAGAAGGGCGCCATCCCGCAGATGCTGTTGTGGGACACCGGCGACCCCTATTACTACGTGCGCCTCGCCACCTTCGACGACAGCGACGAGGACATCCTCATCGTCGGCGGCCAGGACCACAAGACCGGCCAGGAGACCCACTCCCAGCACCGCTGGGACGAAATCGAGATGTGGACCCGCAACCGCTTCGTGCACGTCGGCGAAATCGCTTACCGCTGGTCCGGTGAAGTGATGGAGCCATCCGACGGCGTGGCCTACCTGGGCCGCAATCCGATGGACTCCGAGAACGTCTACCTCATCACCGGCGACTCGGGCAATGGCATGACCAGCTGCACGGTCGGCGCGATGATCGTGCGCGACCTGATCACTGGCGCCTCCAACACCTGGACCTCGCTGTATGCGCCCAACCGCAAGCCCTTCCACGGCCTGGGCGACTTCCTCACCGAGCAGACCAACGTGGCGCAGCAGTACGGGGACTGGCTCAATGCGACCGCCGTGACATCGCCCGAGCACATTGCGCCGGGCGAGGGCGCCTTGATCCGGCGCGGACTGCAGCTGTACGCGGTGTACCGGCCGGAGGAGGGCGACTTGCAGGTACTATCGGCGAAGTGCACCCACCTCGGTTGCGCTGTGCACTGGAATTCGCCGGAGAAGAGCTGGGACTGCCCCTGCCACGGTTCGCGCTTCCGCACCAGCGGTGAGGTGCTGCACGGCCCCGCGGTCGCGCCGCTCGCCATCGTCACGCTCCCGCGCGAGTAGAGCCGCTGTGGCC
>NZ_SPVF01000154.1 GCF_004614185.1 Zemynaea arenosa
CTGCAGATGCGCGGCCGCGTGCCGCGGCGCGCGCCCGATTGCGCGCTCGGCCCACTCCAGCGCCGCCGCATGATCGCGCTGCTGCTGGGCCAGCGTCGCCAGGTTGACCAGGGTCTCCACGTGCGCACCATCGCAATCCAGCGCCCGCTCATAGCTGGCCAATGCTTCGCCCGCCTCCCCCAGCCGCTGCATGATCGCGCCCCGCGCGCACCACGCCTGCGCGGAACGCGGCTGCCACTGCAGGGAGGCCTCCACCACCTCCCGCGCCTCCGCCAGCTCGCCTGTGGTGAGCAGCGCCGCCGCCAGGTTCGCCAGCGCCTCCGGATAGCGCGGCTGCAACGCCAGCGCCCGCCGGTAGCGCGCAATGGCCTCATCCACCCGCCCCAGCCGGCGCAACGCATTGCCGCTGTTGGCGAGCGCCATTGGGTAATCCGGCCGCAGCGCCAGTGCCCGTTCATAGCTCGCCAGCGCGTCCTCGGTCCGGTCCAGGTCCTGCAAGGCCGCGCCCAGGTTGGAGTGCGCCGTCGCGTGCCCGGGATTCAACGCCAGGGCCTGCGCGATGCGTCCCACCGCCTCCTCTGCCCGCCCGCGCTGGCGCGAGCCCACGCCCAGCAGGTGCAGCGCCTCCACATGCTCCGGCACCTCCTGCAGCACCAGCTCGTACAGCGCCATCGCCGCCTCGACCTGCCCGCGCTGGTGCAAGCCCAGCGCTTCCTGGAGCAGCCGTTCTGTTTCGCGTCCATTCATGCCCGCCATTGTAGCGGGCAGCCTCGTTCAGTTTCTCTTTTGATCCAGATCATAGGAATCGCACGCGGCAAAGCGCGACACTGACTGATGACTGCCGCTGAAGGAGCCTGCGATGGAACCTGACCTCACCATGCCCCTGGCCACCGGCCTGGAGGAGATAGATGCTGACAACCGGCACCTGCTGACCACCCTGGACAGCGTGGCGCTGCTGGACTCCAAGCGTTTTCCCGCCGAATACAGCCGCCTGGTGGAACTGATCGAACGGGACTTCCGGCGCGAGGAACTGCTAATGGAGCGCATCGACTACCCGGCCGAACGCCAGCACCTGGAACAGCACGCCCGCGTGCTGGGCGGCCTGCACCGCGCCGAGGCTGCGCTGCTGCTGGGCGACAGCGCCCCGGCGCGCCGCTGTCTTCAACTGCTGCCGAAGTGGCTCGAGCTGCACATCGCCACCCAGGACGCGCCGCTGGCCCTGGCGGCAGAACTGGCCAGCGTCCCACCCCATCTGCCCTGACGAGGAGGTTCCCATGTTCCGCCATTTGCTGCTTCCCACCGACGGCTCGGCCGCCGCCGGCCGCGCGCTCTCCGATGCGCTCCAGTTCGCGCGCGATGCCGGTGCCCGCGTGACCATCCTGCACGTGGTCCCCGAGTTCCATGTATTCACCTACAAGACCGACATGCTGGAGGACACGCGCGCCGAATTCCTGCGCGACAGCGAAGCGCACGCCACGCGCCTGCTGGAGCAGGCCGCCGCCCAGGCGCGCACCGCCGGGGTGCCGTGCGAGACCCGGATGGCGCGTTCCGACCAGCCGCACGAAGCCATCACCGCCGCCGCGCGTGAGGGCGGTTGCGACCTGATCGCGATGGCGACCCACGGCCTGGGCGGCCTGCGCGGGATGCTGATCGGCAGCGTCACGCAGAAGGTGCTTTCCACCAGCCTGATCCCGGTGCTGGTGTACCGCACCGAGTAGCGGCCCCTCAGTCGTGCCGCAGGGCCTCGATCGGGTCGAGCCGAGCGGCGCGCCGGGCCGGCATGTAGCCGAACAGGACGCCGATCCCGGCCGCGAACACGAAGGCAGCCACATTGATCGCTGGGCTGAACAGGAATGGCACCTGCATCAGCCCGGCGAGCAGCCCGCAGGCGCCCGCGGCCAGCAGGACGCCGGCCAGGCCGCCCAGCGCGGCCAGCATCATCGACTCGATCAGGAATTGCAGCAGCACGTCGCGCTCGAGCGCGCCGATGGCCAGGCGCAGCCCGATCTCATGGGTGCGTTCGGTCACCCCGACCAGCATGATGTTCATGATGCCGATGCCGCCCACCAGCAGGCTGACCGCCGCCACCGCGCCCAGCAGCATGGTCATCACGCGGGTGGTGCCGGACAGGGTGTCGGCCAGCTGGCGCGTGTCGAGCAGGTTGAAGTTGTCGTCATCCTCCGCCGCCAGGCTGCGCCGCTCGCGCAGCAGCCGGGTCAGCCCGGCCTTGGCCGCATCGCTGTCGCTGCCATCGCGCAGCGACACCAGCAGGGAGTTCACACGCGTGTTGCCGGTCACGCGGCGCTGCACGGTGTGCAGGGGCAGCAGCACCAGGTCGTCCTGGTCGTTGCCCATGGCGCCCTGCCCCTTGGCCGCCAGCAGCGCCACCACCTGGCAGGAAAAACCCTTGATCCGGACCCGCTGGCCGAGCGGGTCCGCGCGCTCGAACAACTGGCGCCGCACGGTGGCGCCGAGCACGCACACGGCGGCGCCGGCCCGTTCTTCGGCCGCGTCGAACGGGCGCCCCGCGGCCAGCCTCCAGTTGCCGACCTGCAGCCAGTCATTGCCGCTGCCGACCACGCTGGTGGACCAGTTGCGCCCGTTCGCCACCACCAC
>NZ_SPVF01000201.1 GCF_004614185.1 Zemynaea arenosa
GTGGAGTACTGCTCCCACAGCGGGTTGCCTTCCTTGGGGTAGTAGGACATCGCCAGCACTTCGTTGTCGCCGCTCCTGGCGCCCTGCGCGTCCCAGATGAACTTGCGGGAAGACGCAAAGGCGAAGTCGCGCACGTTCTTCGCGCGGAAGTGCCAGGTCTTGGTCGCGGTACTGTGCTGCTTTTCGGCGGCTTCCGCTTCCTTCTGGGTCACGATGATGACCGGCTTGGCCGCGCTGCGCGCCTGCTTCAGGCGGTCGCGCTGGGCGGCGGTGAGGACTTCGCCCGCGTTCTGCAGCTCGCCCGTCGCGCCCACGATGTGGTCCGCCGGGGCGGTGATCTGCACGTCGTAGTCGCCGAATTCCAGCGTGAATTCGCCGTCACCCAGGTACTGCTTGTTCTGCCAGCCCTTCATGTCGTAGTAGGCGGCCATGCGCGGGTAGAACTGCGCGATCTCGAAGATGTCGTTGTGCTCGTCCTTGCCGTCCTTGTCCAGGAAGCGCTCGAAGCCCGAGCGGCGCCCCAGGACGTTCATCTCCGGCACGTTGAAGCTCCACGCCACGTTGAACGAGAACCTGGTGCCCGGCTTCATCGGCTGCGGCAGGTCGATGCGCATCATGGTCTTGTTGATGGTGGTGCGCAGCGGCTTGCCATCCAGGCCGGTCACGCTCTTCACGCTCACGCCGCCGTTGAAGGTACGGCTGTCGAGCATGAAGCGCAGCTCCTCGAACTCCACGCCGTCCGCGCCGCTGCGTGCCTTGGCCCATGCGTCGCGCGAGGGGGCCGTCGCCACCATGCGGTTGTCCGAATCCTTGGCGAACATATTCTGGTCCAGCTGCACCCACAGGTAGTCCAGCGTGTCCGGCGAGTTGTTGTGGTAGGTGACGGTCTCGCTGCCGCTGACCGAGCGCGTGGCTTCGTCCAGCGTGGCGCGGATGACGTAGTCGGCACGCTGTTGCCAGTAGGCGTGGCCCGGCGCGCCGGACGCGGTGCGGGTGGCGGTGGGTGTGGGCAGCAGCTCGTCCAGCTGGCGGAACTTGTCGTCGAAGGGTTCGGCGGCGAAGGAGGAGGCGCAGGCGAATGCAGCGAGGGCGGTGGCGAGGATCTTCATCTCTTGTGGTCAGGTTTGTTTTTATGGAAAACGCCGTTCCGGCCTGGTGGCGGGAACGGCGTTTGATGCTGCACGGCTGCTTATTCGGACTTGGCGTCGGAGGCGGCCTTGCCGTCCTTCTTCGCGTCCTTGGTCTTCAGCGGCGTGCGGAAGTCCTTCATCATATCGCCGCCTTCGCCGCGCTGGGACTTGTACAGCTCCAGGCGCGACTGGGTGGCCTTGCGCGGCCAGGCGTTGTTGGACTGGTCCACATCGGCGGTTTCCCAGTATGGGTCCTGCACCAGGCCTGTCATCGGCTCGTCGGTCACCACCAGCTTGGTGATCTTCTTGGACGAGTAGCGCCACACTTCGGCCGGGATGCGCTCGATGTACTTCTTGCCGCTCGCGAGCTGGATCTCCAGGATCAGCGGCATGACCAGGCCACCGTTGTTGGAGAAATCGACCAGGTACAGGTGCTTGCCTTCGGCCAGCAGCTTCTTCTCCCAGTCTTCCAGCTTCTCGGTCTGCTCGGCGTAGCTGTTGCGGTCCTTGTTGGTGACCGTGTAGTCGTCATGCTCGTTATAGAAGTCCTTCAGCTCCGGCTTGGCGTCGATGTAGCGCGGCACGCCCTTGTTGCGCTGGTCCGAGACCGAGACCGGCTCCGCGTCGCGCTGCGCCTTCTTCCAGGCCTTCTCCTTTTCCGGGTCCTTGGAGCTCACGCCGTACTCGGTGATGCCGTCGATCGAGATATCGACGTTGTCGGTGGTGTAGAACCAGCCGCGCCAGAACCAGTCGAGGTCCGTGCCCGACGCGTCTTCCATGGTGCGGAAGAAGTCCGCCGGAGTCGGGCGCTTGAATTTCCAGCGCTGGGCGTAGGTCTTGAAGGCGTGGTCGAACTGTTCGCGGCCCAGGATGGTCTCGCGCAGGATGTTTAGCGCCGCTGCCGGCTTGGCGTAGGCGTTGTTCCCGAACTGGAGCAGCGACTCCGAGTTCACCATGATCGGCACCTGGTTGCGGCTGGCCATGTAGCCGGTGATGAAGCGCGCGTCGCCGCGGCCCAGCGGATAGTCCTCTTCCCATGCGCGCTCGGCGAGCGACTGCAGGAAGGTGTTCAGGCCTTCGTCCATCCAGGTCCACTGGCGCTCGTCCGAGTTGACGATCATCGGGAAGTAGTTGTGGCCCACCTCATGGATGATCACGCCGATCAGGCCATACTTGGCGCGCTTGGAGTAGGTGATCTCGCCGGTCTTCTTGTCCTTGGTCGGACGCGGACCGTTAAAGCAGATCATCGGGTATTCCATGCCGCCCACCGGGCCGTTCACGGAAATCGCGACCGGGTAAGGGTAGTCGAACGAATACTTGGAGTACTCGTTGATGGTGTGGATGATCGCGGCTGTGGAGTACTGCTCCCACAGCGGGTTGCCTTCCTTGGGGTAGTAGGACATCGCCAGCAC
>NZ_SPVF01000190.1 GCF_004614185.1 Zemynaea arenosa
GGACAGCACGGCGGGCATCGGCGCGGCCATGCCGTCGCGCAGTGTCGTGGCGACAGGTGCCGCAGGCGCGCGGTCCAGCGCGAGCTTGCCCGTGCCCAGCGCGGTGGCGAAGGCGATGCGGCGCGTGAGCGCGTTCGGGTTGAGCCACGCCTCCTGCGTATTCTTGTAGCCGTCCGGCGTCTGGCAGCCATACAGCGGCATGCCGAGTTGATTGAGCGCGCCCACCAGCGGCTGCACGTTCTGCACCTGTACGCCCGACGCACGCACGGCGGATACCACGAACTGGTACGGCGTCTTGAACTTGGACCCCTGCGTTGCCGCGGCCATGAATTCATCGCTGGTGAGCAGCGTGCGCATCACGGCGCGGAGACTGCCGCGGCTCGCCTGCCACGTCGCCGCCATGCGCTCCACAAGTGCCGGCGGCGGCACGTCCTGCACGAAGTACTGCGCCAGCTGGTAGGACACATGGCGCGCCGTGTTCGGGTGCATGGCCAGCACGTCCAGCGCGTACTCGCCTTCCGCCTGGCCCTGGTCCTCGACCACCTGGCCAAGCCAGTGCTTGGTGCCGTGGTCGTGGCGCCGCCGGTCGAAGCGGAAACCATCGTTCGGCCCGGACAGGTCGCGCGGCGTGAAAGTCCAACCCGTGAGCATACGCGCCAGCTCCGTCACGTCCCGCTGCGTGTAGCCCGCGTCCACGCCCAGGGTGTGCAGCTCCATCAGCTCGCGCGCGTAGTTCTCGTTCAGCCCACGCGGCATGCCGTTGTTGTTCTTCCCTTTGGGGACAAAGCCCGCGGCGGTGGACAGGTGGTTATCGAGGTAGAACAGCATGGCCGGATGCTTCGCCGTGGCGCCCAGCAGGTCGCGGAAGCTGCCCAGCACATACGGGCGGATTGCATCTCGCTCGTAGCTGGCCACCAGCGCGCGGTCCAGGCCTTTGCCGCTGTAGACGTTGAAATGGTTGAACCAGAATTCGACCAGCACTTCCTCCAGCTGGCGCGGGCTCTCGATGGCGCGCAGCAGGCGGGCCGCATCGGTCTCCCGGTTCGCCTTCTGCATCGCGGCCTTGCGCTGCTGGCGCGCGCCCTCCTCCTCGTTGCGGGCATCGCGCCGCAGGTCCAGGTAGCGGGCCAGCGCTTCGGCAGCGGGTGCGTTGGCCGCGTCCAGCAGGGCGAGGCGCGCGCTGAGCGCGGGCGGCAACGGAATCGCTTCTGGATTCAGTTGTTCCTCGATGTAGCGGGTAACGCCGAGCGCCGTCACGCGTTCGATGTCGCCGGGCCGGGGTCCGTAGCCGATCCGGTTGAGAACATGCACGGCCTGCTGATCAGCGGGACCAGGAGCAGCGGCGGCAGGCAGCGCAAGGGTGGCCGCCAGCAGGCAAGCCGCAAGGATATGTCGCATCAGGACTCTCCGTTGAATGACGTCCTGTTTATAACGCGGCACCTGTCCGTTCGGCACATACCGCCGGTTTCAGCCGTAAGCAAATGTAACAGCTCAGCCATAGTTCAAACAATCGATTTACTTGTATCAATCGATTGAAAATTGTGTTTTAATCCACGGCGATGGAAAAAGATAAATACACCACCCGCATCCGGTCGGACGGAGCACAGTCGCGCGAGCGCCTGCTGCTGGCCGCGATGAAACTGTTCGCGGAGCGCGGCTTTGCCAGCGTGTCCACGCGCGAGATCGCGCTGGCCGCCGGCGCCAACGTGGCTGCGATCAGCTACTACTTCGGCGACAAGGCGGGCCTGTACCGCGCCGCCTTCCGCGAGTACGACCCTAACACGCCCGAGGCCTTTGCGGCCTGGACGCGCCCCGACGCGACCTTGCGCGAGGCACTGGCCGCGTTCTATGGGCAGGTGCTGGCCCCGCTCAAGCAGGGCGATATCGCGCGCCTGTGCATGCGGCTCTGGTTCCGCGAGGTCCTGGAGCCGACCGGCTTGTGGCACGAGGAAATCGAGAACGATATCCGCCCCGCGTTCGCGGGCCTGGTGGCCGTGCTGCTGCGCCATTTGAACCTGAAGAAGAGCGACGACGACATCGACCGGCTAGCCTTCTGCCTGGTCGGACAGGCGATGCACATGATGGTGGGGCTGGACGTCATCGAGAAGATCACGCCGCGCCTGCTCGGGTCGGACGCGGCCATCGACAGCTGGATCGCCCGCATGGTCGATTTCGGCGAAGGCATGGTGAAGACCGAACAGGCACGCCGCAAGGCCGCCATGAAAAAAACCGCGTGAGCGTGTCGAAATGGCAGCGGCTCATGCGTCGTAGGGCAGGTGCAGCAAGAACATCGAATAACGATAACGAGGGAAGAACAACAGCATGACGACATTTCGACGCACGGTGGCCGCCGGCTGGCGGCTCCCGCTCCTGGCATTGGCCGTGACGCTGGCCGGCTGCGCCACCCGGCCTGCCGCCCCGCCCCTGTCCGCGATCGCCCCGCCCCAGTGGCAGGCGCCCCTGCCGCATGAGGGCCAGGTCACCCACCTCGCCACCTGGTGGC